>DATKDA010000055.1:0-5714 GCA_035512935.1 Pyrinomonadaceae bacterium
CGTTGGCGCCATTCGCCACCGCGAGTGCAATCAGCACGAGAATGATGAGCAAAAAGAAAGGCATCCTATTCGGTGATTACACCGCTTTGTCAAACAGACTTAGCCTCGCTAAGAAGCCGCCACTGCCCCGCCACAACTCGACCCAGCTCCGGCGGTACAGCCAAAACAGTGGGGACCGGTCATGATGCGGCGTTGGGCGAAGGTTTCCGGATCGAAGTTAGCGATTGTTTGTGGTAATTCCGGTGCGACGCCAAGTTCGAGCATCTGGTTAAAATCGCAATCGTAAAGTTGTCCTGTCCAGTCAACGCTCACCATTGTCCGGCACATCAAGCCGTGCACAGTTTCAGGGTTGAATGCTTCGATCAGTTTCCGCATATAACGTTCCTCATTGCCCGAGCGGCGCAGGTAATCGAGAAAGCGTTTGATGGGCATGTTGGTGATTGTGTACAGGTGGTTGAAGGATATTCCGTAGCGAGTCGCGAGCTCGCGTTTGAAATCGGCTTCGATGCTGGCTTGAGGAGGCGGTAAAAACGCGCCGACGGGGTTGTACACGAGGTCCAATACGAGGTCGCTTTTCTCGATTCCGTATCCTACCTCATTGAGACGATGCAAAGCTTCAATCGACTTTTCAAAGACGCCGCGTCCTCGTTGGGCATCCGTCTGTTGTTCCAAAAAATAAGGCAAAGACGACACCACTTCGACTGCATGGTCGCGAAAAAACTCAGGCAAATCCGCCTGACCTGTTTCGAACATTACCGTGAGGTTGTGCCGCACCATGACGTGCGCACCGGCCTTCCGCGCTTCAATGACGAGGAAACGGAAAGAGGGATTCAACTCAGGAGCTCCGCCTGTGATGTCGAGCGTGGAAATCTGAAAGCGGCGCACCGCATCGATGACGTTCTCGGCAGTTTCTCGCGTCATTATCTCCGTGCGTGATGGTGAGGCGTCCACATGACAGTGTTTGCAAGCCTGATTACACAGTTTTCCTACATTTACTTGCAGAGTATCGACCCGGTGCGACCATAGTTCGACCCCATGCGCCGCCAACTTCTCGTCGAAGTCAACCGCCGTATGCGGTCGAGCGTTTAAATCCGGCTGGACTACCGGCAAGACCGTTGACATTACATCGATACCTTTTCAACTGAATTATGGGCTTGTAAGCCGTGAATCAGCGCTGCCCCGCCTCTCAGCGCTGAGGCCATGTGAATTGCCTCTGTCATTTGGTCCATATTTGACCCTGATTCAAGGCAAGATTGCGAAAATGCGTCAATGCAATAAGGACATTGCAACGCATGGGCAACAGCCAGACCGATCAGGGCTTTCTCGCGTCGAGACAGAGCGCCTTCTTCCTGACAGGCCTGATACCAGGCCATGAACTTCTCGAAAAGATCGGGCCGATGTTTCGCGATTTCCGAAAAACGCTGCAAGTCATTTTCTTCGTAATAAGCCATAAGGGAATACTCCTGCTAAGGAAATGGCAACGAGCGCACAGTACCTATGGCCGGTTGATTCAGCACGCTTCACCGCCATGGTAAATATCAGTCTTCGAGGAAGTGCTTCGCGACTGGGTGGACGACAGTCTCTTCTTTGTAGCGCCATGCCGATTATAAAATCGCCCCAGTCTGCGGGGATTAACGCCGAGCCAGTAAAGCAGTTGCATGACAAGCCAGCGGGTGAAGGTAATCGCAAAATTTCGTCCTTCAAAACGACGGGACGAAGTTACGACCTGGAGCGGCAGATGAACAAATCGGCCTATCATTCTCAGTCTCCGAAGCAAATCCAAATCTTCAAAGATGGGAAAAGCCTTAAACCCTCCAACCTTAAAGTAAGCCTCTCTTCTCACAAAGAACGCTGAGTCGCCGTAACAAAGTCCGAGTCGCCGAAGACGTGGATAGAACCAAGTCATAAATTTCGGGGCTGTTCCCGCTCCATCGAAGCGAACTTCAAAGTTCCCGGCCACCACCGTAGGATTCCTCATGGCTGCAACGATAGCTTTCGTCGCCTCTGTGGGAACGATCGTATCTGCGTGCAAGAACCACAACAGCTCACCTTTCGCAGCGCACGCGCCTATATGCATTTGTCGACCACGCCCAGATTCGGACCGGATAACTTTGGCCCCATGCGCATCCGCAAGGTTCCGCGTCCTGTCATTGCTTCCGCCATCAACAACTACGAGTTCACTCGGAACTAACAACCGCGCTACTGAATCAAGAGTTTTGCCGATTGAGTGCGCTTCATTCAGTGTTGGAATGATAATCGAGAGCGTTGGTGGTTCAATGGAGTTCATGTCTGAAAACTTGATGTATCAAGGTAAAAGATTATCGGAGGGCATAGGTAAGGCCTCTCGACGGGGCTCACCTTTGTCCGGAAGTTGCCAACTCGGACGCTGCTTACCAAATGGCATCGGCAGAATCTTTAGTAGCTCAACGTCCTCGGGCTTGCGGTACGCTGGAACCCCGATCGTGATTTCCCTTTGAGGCACGTTGAGTCGAAGCGTTCCGTGCAGGCGGTCCCAAATGGTCAGCCCACTTGACCAGTTTGAATCGGCTTCTTCGTGCACAATCGAGTGGTGAATGCCGTGCATGCGCGGCGTAACGAACAGGCGGTTGAGCCATCTTTCCATGCGAATCGGCAACTCTACGTTTGAGTGATGAAACAGGATCGAGAGAAACATAAAAAGCTGCCACGTCAAATATGAGAGCGGCGATACGCCGATTACGATCACCTGAACCACACGCCACGGTACTGACACCGCTAGCTCGCCGAAATGAAACCGCAGTGCAGTCGACGCATCGAGATCGAGATCCACGTGATGTACCAGGTGGAACCGCCACAGAAAAGGAACTTTATGTGTGAGAACATGCCAGACGTAAAGCGTATAATCCAATAACACGACCCCAAGCAATGTTTCCAACCACACCGGCAAACTCACAAGTTTGAGTAGCCCCAGGTTATGCCGCTCAACCAGCGCGGCCAGTCCTAAGGCGGCGGGCGCCTCCGTCAACTGAAGGGCGACGGCGGAGATGCCGGCCACAGTTAGGTTGCGCGCGGTTCGCGTGACTTTGGGTTCCACAGCACTGCGCAAAGGGCGGCGGCGCTCCAACCAGAACAGCGCAGCAAATGCGCCAATGATTAGTGGCGCACTCCACCATGCTCTCATTCGCTATTCTCCATCCTTATCTCTTAATGCGGTCGGCTGCAATATTTTTGTAAGTTAAATCACCTCGATACTGCTAACAGCAATCGCTTCCCTGTTCGCAACATACTGCGCCTGACAAGTCGGTTACGTCGTACTCCAATCCCTTTGTTTCACGCGGATTGCGCAGAGCTGAGCGATGGCAATCGAAGGATTCTGCCTCCTCCAGCGAAATTACTTCATGCGGCTCGATTGGAAGAATATCTTTGGCGTACGGTGAACGGTTGTATATTTGGAAGGTCTTGTCACAAACAGCCGCTCTCTTGCCGCGCTCCAAAACATGTCCATCGTCATCAATTACTTTGCTCCATGGCCCACGATATATCACCGCTTGCTTGCGCTCCCAACATGGTCCCTGCTTACCTTTGTGGGCCACGACGGTAATCGATCGAAACTCTATTCCTTGAATTGTACGCCAGGGCTTTTCATCGCGCTTAACAATTTCCATCCCATAGAAACCGGCCCGGTCAAATGCATCGAGAAAAGCGTCTTCACGATATGCGCCGGCAATGCAGCCCGACCACAATTCGGGATCGCGCTGCAACCGCTCCGGAACGTCCTCATCGCTTACGATGTCGCTAATCGCGATCCGACCGCCACTACGCACCACGCGAAACATTTCAGCAAACAATTGTTCTTTGTCTTGTGGGCGAACCAGGTTCAGCACGCAGTTTGACAGCACGACGTCGATTGATTCATCGGAGATGAGTGGGCGCTCCTCTCGAATTCGGGTGCAATAGTTTTCGAAGCCTGCTAATTCATCAGCGGATCGAATCGGATTCTCGTCCAGATACGAGTCGACCACCGTCAGATCGAGTGCCAGGTCTTGAATACGGCCCTTGCGAAACTCTACGTTGTGGTAACCGATTCGATCACAAATTTGGCGCCGGTACTTTTTCGCTAAGGCCAACATCTGGTCGTTCGCCTCCACACCGACAACGAGACCATCACGTCCTACAATCTGGGCGGCGATGTAGCAGACCTTGCCTCCGCCAGAGCCGAGGTCAAGGACGGTATCTCCCTCACGGACAAACTGCGATGGATCGCCACACCCGTAGTCACGGTCCTTGATCTCTTCAGGAATTACACTCAAGTATTTCGGATTGTAGCTAACCGGACAGCAGAGAGCTTCTTCGCGGGTCTGCGCCGCTCGTTTATATCTTTCGTTCACTGCTCTTTCGATATCTAAACTGGTGCTCATCATCAGTCCTCAGGAGGTAAGAATCTTATGCAAATACGCAGCGTACTCTCTTGGCGCTGCCAGTTATGTAATCTGACTTACATCGCCGGTGTTCTCCATCGAAAGTTAGGGGACGCAGTCCGCAGGTGCAATCTAAAGGTACCGATGCTCCTATAGTCCGCACTCCACGCACTTCTTCACTTTCGCCCGCACGTAAAGGTCTCGGCGATTAGCTCTTTGAATTTTGACGTCTCCTCCTTCACAGAACGCTGCGCACACCGCGTCGAACGATGTCAGCCGTCACACCATAAACCAGGTGTGATGCGAGCGCATAAACGTGCGTCGAAAGTGGATACTCGCTGGGCGCTTTCGAGAGACCGAGCAGGGGTACCGCAGTCTCGTCCGCAACGAGCCAGAAGACCGTGCCGAAGGGTAGCCCGAGGCCGGTGCTCACCTTCGGCTCAACTTCCGCTAATCCACCATACAGCCCGCCGACCGCCGTGCCGAAAGCATAGTGAACAGCGTCGCCCGCAATCTTCTTTTCGTGCTTCGTCATTTTGTGACCGAACAGACCTTCTGAGATTGCTTGGGCGGCCTTCACCGTCGCTGGCTCTTGCTCCGCTGCGCCACCTTGCGCACCGTCGCCTTGCTGCTGTTCTGGTGAAGAACTGTGGACTCGTGTGTGCTGGCTCCGCTTAGACTGGTCGCCCGCCGTGCCAGGAGTATTGGTTTCCTGAGACCCAGCCAAATTTTCTGATACCTTGCTCCACGCCGCCTGAAACTCTTCCATCACCCATGAAGCGACCAGACCACCAACTAGGCCTGCCGTCACTCCTTTCAACACGTTCACTTTGTCGCTAGTGCACGCCTGTATACAGTGTCGCATAACTCCACTCCTCCCTGTGCTCCCCTTATAACTTCCGCCGCCGACCCGTCGGTTTTCTTTACCGGTAAAGTTTCTCCACCGCCGCGGCAACCGGACCAAACTTTTCTCGACGCTCAGTCTGCTTCGTCGGCTCGGTCCATGACATCAACCCAACGACCAACTTCGGGATGATGAAGACGTTTTACCACTACGCTTGACTACCGCGTCAAGCGGGTGTAGGCATCAGTCTTGAAGATCAGCCTCAGTTTTGCTCTGTCGCGTCGCCCAGTTTTGGGGACGTCAAGAAGAAGAGGTGCTCTACTCCGCGCATTGCTCGGACGGGGAAGTTTCGAGGAATCTACCGATCTTCCTCCCTTGGTTAGCTTCATCGAAGAGTCTTTCGATTTCTTTGTGCGTTTCCGAGGGAATGGGGCTCGCAAAAAACTCATTCGGCTCTGGCTTGGACATCACGC
>DATKDA010000056.1:0-56265 GCA_035512935.1 Pyrinomonadaceae bacterium
ATCGCCGTTGAGATTAGGATGATTCTCGAGATTAAGTGATCTGCGGAAGTACGAGGCGATGTGGGGACGGGGTGACAGGGAGACGGGGCGACAGGGAGACGGGGTGACGAGACGCAACTGGAGACGACGGTGAAATGTCAAAGTTGGTTGTTGCCTTGAACTCCAGCTTAGCCATAGTCCCCCCGCCCTCCTGTCCCCGGTTTCCCCCGTCTCGCCATCCGCGCGGCGTACTATCCCCCATCCCGCTTTCGCATCATTTTTTTATTGCCCGAACCCCGTCAATCCTTTATGATCTCACGAAATAACATAAAGTTTCACATCGTGAGACGTATCAGTGAATCGTGAGACCCAACCACATGCGCTAGAGGCGAGCCACACGTCACTAACTCAGATACTGAGCAACAGTCACCCGGATCACCCCGCGATAGTGATTGCCGGAGAAGGGTTGACGACTACCTACGCCCAATTGCTTCAGCAGGTGAACTCAGTTGCTCAGGAGCTGCGCAATCTGGGAGTGAATCGCCGGGACCGCATTGGCATCGCTTTGCCCAACGGTCTGGAAATGATCGTAGCCTTCCTTGCTGCGACTTCGGTGGCCACAGCAGCGCCACTCAATCCGGCCTATAAACGAGATGAATTCAAATTCTACCTGGAAGACACTTCAGCCAAACTTCTGATCGTGCCGCCCGCTGGTGCCGAAGAGGCGAAGGAAGCTGCCGAATGCGAACTAATCCATATCGGCCTCAATCGTGATGGCCAAGTGAGCCTCGATTCGGCGGCAGTCAGTTCAACCCAACGCGCAAGCGATCCAAATCGTGATGATATTGCCTTAGTACTGCACACAAGCGGCACTACCAGTCGGCCAAAGCGGGTGCCACTGGCGCACCGAAATCTACTTGCATCGACGTACACTGTAGCGGAGACCTACAAGCTAACATCAGAAGATGTCTCTCTCTGTGTCATGCCGCTCTTTCATGTGCATGGCCTTGTGGCATCAACTCTTGCCACCCTCGCGACAGGCGGAACGGTGGTCATTGTGCCGCGATTTAATCCTCTCTCTTTCTGGAAGACTGTTAGAGATCATAGGATTACCTGGTTTTCCGCTGTACCTACGATTCATCAATTACTCCTCTCAAGAACGAAGGGAGCCGCAAGGCTAGCCGGAGCTGAGCAACTTCGCTTTATCCGATCATGCAGTGCCCCTCTAGCGGCCTCCTTGATGTCCGAGTTGGAAGCACGTTTTGGCGTGCCTGTGATCGAGGCTTACGGAATGACCGAGGCTGCTCACCAGATGGCTTCGAATCCGCTGCCCCCGGGCCAACGCAAACCGGGCTCCGTCGGTCAAGAGACGGGGCCGAAAATCGCAATTCTCGACGAAAACGGTGGTGAAGTAAGGGGGCATGGCCGGGGTGAGGTGGCCATAAAGGGTCCAAATGTTTTTGCTGGGTACGAATCTAACCCGGAGGCTAATGCTGCGGCTTTCACTAACGGTTGGTTTCGGACCGGCGATGAGGGCTATCTCGATTCAGATGGCTACCTGGTTTTGGCGGGCCGGATTAAGGAGTTGATCAATCGCGGAGGAGAGAAGATCTCACCTCATGAGATCGATGAGGTTCTGCTCTCACATCCGTCAGTCACGCAGGCGGTATCTTTCGGGGTAGCCGATAAATATTACGGTGAAGAGGTGGAAGCAGCTGTGGTGATCGATAAGCCGGTAGATGAAGCTTCGCTCGTAGCGCATTGCCAGTCTCTACTTGCAGATTTCAAGGTCCCTAAAACGATTCACTTTGTCCAGGAAATTCCGCGAACAGCAACCGGCAAAATACAGCGTCGCAATGTAGCGGCTGAGATCGCCAGACTAAAGTCCTAGATTAAGAACCTATGAAATTCGCTGTGATTGGTGCAGGAGCAATTGGGGCGTTCGTCGGTGCGATGCTGGCAAAGGCTGGCGAGGAAGTGATCCTAATAGCGCGTGGACCGCACCTTGAAGCCATGCGCGAGTGCGGGGTACGAGTGCGTAGTTCGCAGGGTGAGTTTGTCGCTAACCCCCAAGTCACCGCAGATCCGAGAGAAGCCGGCGAAGTTGACGTCGTTCTACTGACCCTAAAGGCGCACAGCATCCCAGGTATGGCTGAGAGTTTGAACCCTCTACTAGGTGCTGAAACAGCTGTTGTTAGCGCCCAAAACGGCATTCCCTGGTGGTATTTCTATCGTCATGGCGGGGAACTCGACGGGCTCCAACTCGAGTCAGTTGACCCGGGTGGAGTGATTGCGGCCAGTATCGAGGCAAGACGAATTGTTGGTTGCGTGATTTATTGTTCAGCCATCATTTCAGAGCCGGGAGTCATTGATCACCTCGAAGGCACGCGGTTCTCGATTGGAGAGCCGGATGGCAGCCGTAGCGAGCGCTGCCGCTTAATCGCCGAAGCTTTTATTCGCGCGGGCTTACGGTGCCCAATCCGCAACAGCATCCGGAATGACATCTGGGTGAAATTATTGGGCAGTGTTGCTTTCAACCCAATCAGCGCTCTTACACGCGCAACGCTTGAGGAGATCATTGCGAATCTCAATACTCGTGAAGTGTCACAAGCAATCATGCTTGAGGTCGGAGAGTTAGCGCGACGCTTAGGAATAGATGTCGGGATAACAATTGAACAGCGATTAGCAGGGGCCGCGAAGGTGGGCGCCCACAAGACCTCAATGCTACAGGATCTGGAGGCTGGGCGACCTCTGGAATTGGAAGCAATCGTTGGCGCTGTGATTGAGCTGGCGGACCGGTTGGATCTTTCCATCCCTCACACCAGAACCGTATACGCCTGCACTAAGCTTCTTGGAGAAAAGTCGCTGAATGTCAAACAGTGAGATCCGAGTTGGCGAACAGGAATTGAGAGAGTTTTGCATTGCGGTTTTTCGGCGCCTTGGTGTGACTGAGGAAGATGCCGCAGTTTGGGCCGATGTACTCTTAGAGACCAGTCTACGCGGAGTCGATTCGCATGGAATACTTGTGTTGCCAATGTATGCCGAAATGTTGGTAGCCGGTGGCATCAACGTGCAGGGAAGGCCCGAAGTTATTGACGACCGCGGGCCAACTCTCCTGCTCGACGGGAATTGTGGAATTGGGCAAGTAATAGCGAAGCGGGCTATGGACCTGGCGCTCGAACGCGCTCAACAGTTCGGGTTAAGCCTGGTTACAGTTCGCAATAGCAATCACTTTGGAATGGCGGGTTACTATGCAGCCCAAGGCTTGGGCCACGACATGATTGGGTTAGCTCTGACTAATGCCGGACCAGCTTTGGCGGCATGGGGCGGAAAAAGCAAAGTCATCGGAAGCAACGCAATGGCGATCGCAGTTCCGGCTGGAACGGAATTCCCGATCATCTTCGATTCAGCGATAGGTGCCGCTGCCGCAGCCAGGATATTCGTGGCAGCGGAAAAAGGAGACCGTATCCCTGCGGATTGGATGCTCAATCGAGAAGGCGAACCGACTGACGATCCGCGCATGCTTTTTGAAGGTGGGGTCCTTCTACCGTTTGGCGAACATAAGGGATACGGTCTTGGTGTGATCGTCGATTCATTGACCGGAGTCCTGAGCGGCGGTCTCTTTGGCGCCGGGGTCGGGGGTTTTGGCCGCGACATGTCTCAGCCCCTCGGTATCTGCCACAGTTTTGGGGCGCTGGATATAAGCCGATTTATTCCCGTCGATCACTTCAAGAACCGCATGGATGAGATGATTAGAGAGATCAAGCGTTCACAGTTGCGTCCGGGATTTAGCCAAATTTACGTTCCAGGTGAAAGGGGCTTCCTCACGCGTCAAGAGCGCTCGGCACAAGGCATTCCACTTTGGGGCAAACTCGCCCGGGATCTGACGGACTTGGCCAAGAGAATGAATATAGCACCACCCTTTGGACTAATATCACCTAACTAGAGACCCCACCCAAATGCCTCTCTCGGAAAAAAATCTTCACAAAATTTCGAAGCGTGTTATAATACGCCATCTCACAATGTGAAACGCAGGGGCCGCAGGTAAGCGAACCGAGGTTGACGGACTTCTAGCGGGCTCCGCTTAGGAATCGCCAATTTAACCAGTGGTTAATAGCGAACGTCCAAGAATCCTTAACCGGGAACTACCCGGAAGTGGCGGTAGCGCGTCATATTTACCACGATTCAATTAACTCATATCCACAACGCCACCTACCACTGAAGTCCTTGCGAATTTTGGAGTGCCCGTCAATGATTTCAATTCACCCAATTTTGGCCGGGTGTTGAGCACTTCGACGCCAGAGAGGCAAATGCAGTTCGCCTTTAAATTCCTCTTTTAGATAGGGACCGGCAAGGCGAACTTCGAATCTTAAGAAGGCTTTTTTTCAGGCTCAAAGTTTTCGAATTGACCGGGAGAAAATCAACGGTCATTCACCGCAACCTTTAGGGTCGGGGTTCAGCGGCACCGGCATGAACCGAACCATTTCAATGGTTTCCGCCGCTCACCAACTCCAAGCCCTAGTGCTTAACCACACAGATGCATTTCGTTCGTCTTTTTCTGATCTCCTGGTTGATGCTTGTGCTTATCCCGACGAGCACGAGGGTCAAAGAACAAGATCTCAAGGTCCTCACAGGCGCGACAATTATAGACGGCACGGGAGGGGCGCCAATAGAGGATGCAGTGATCGTTATCAAAGCCAATCGCATAAGCGCCGTCGGCTCTCGCAGCAGTACAAACGTGCCTCATGCGGCCGAGATAATCGACGCACGCGGAAAATACATAATTCCGGGGCTGGCTGACATGCATAATCATTTGGGAGATGGGACTTTCGATCTCCGTGAGGGGCCACCCGACTTCAAAAAGAATCTTCGTCGCATGCTCGGTTGGGGATTCACTAGCTTGTTTCATATGGGGATTCCGGATCTCCAGACCTTTGGCGATCTGAGAGTCACAGCCGCCGCCGAAGATTCTCCATATCCGCGTTTTCATGGAGTTGGAGTGCGTTTCTCCGCGAAAGGCGGACACGGCGCGGCCCTCGGGGCTTATACCCCGGATTCACCTGAACAAGCCCGGGTCCAGGTGCGCGAGCTGAAGAAGGCCAATGTGTACGGCGTGAAGATTGTTTACGATGACCTCAGTTATGTTACTGACGAGCCCCGGCCGATGTTACCGCTCGAGGTTGTGGCAGCGATAATTGATGAAGCTCATAAACAAGATCTCAAGGCCTATGTTCATGCTCCTGTGCTGAAGCATGCCAAAGAAGTGCTGAAGCTGGGCGCGGATGGTCTGGTCCATGCCATAGTTTCAGATCCGGTCGATGATGAGCTGATCTCACTGCTGAAAAAGAATCAAGCGGCGTATATCACCACCCATGCGATCTTTGAGTCCGTAGCCGACCTCGGTGCCTGGGCTCGCCGAGTATCGGTCTTTAATAACAGGGGTCTGATACCGCAAGAGATCATTAGGGTGGGCATGAATCCGAGCGCCATTGAACAATGGGAAGCAAGATGGAAAAACCTGTCAATTGCGAAAGCGAAGCTTCCGCTATTGCGCCAAAACCTCAAGAAACTTCACGAGGCAGGCGTGTTGATAGTCCTTGGCTCGGATACACCGAGCGCCGGGACTGGTACAGGTGTTTTGCTGGGCCTTGCCAGTCAGCTCGAGTTGACATTAATGGTTGAAGCCGGACTTACAATGACCGAAGCTCTCCAAACTGCCACTCTGAATGCCGCTCGCATGGTGGGCCTTGAAAAGGACCTTGGCACCATTGAAGCCGGAAAATTTGCAGACCTCTTAATCCTCGATGCTGATCCACTTAGGAACAGTGGCAACATTCGAACAATTCATCGGATCGTTAAAGGGGGAAAACTCTACAACCCGACCGACCTACTGAGCGCCAACTAAGAGCGGTTCAGGAATTCCTTACTCTTATAAGTCAGCACATTTCTTTCGTATCTTACGCATTTTCTTGTCCTGCATTCATTCTGTCCGAATATCGGCAAGCAACCAGGGAAATTTTTCTAAGAAAGTTTGTGGGTCCTGATACTTCGCCCTCGATGAGGAGTGCGAGTACAGGTCTTTCGATGACGTGGGTTAACTCAGAAGGAGGATAGAGATGTTGATAAGATGCCTTTCACACCGACGAGCAAGGGGCCTTGCAATTTTAACCTTACCCATCCTCGCAATAATTCTGGGGCCTGCCGCAGAGAAAGTTAAAGCTCAAACGACAGGCACGATCTACGGAACAATTGTTGAAGCAGCGGGCGCGGCAGTGGGCGGTGCTAGTGTCACGGCGCAAAACCTTGGCACGGGCATGAGACGAACGCAGAGCACCGAAGCTAATGGATCGTTCAACTTTCCACTTCTGCCTGTCGGCAGATACAGCATCACGGTTGAGGCGGCGGGTTTTAAGACGTATCGCGAGGAGGTGCAGCTAAGAGTAGAAGACAACCTTCGCATAGACCTGAAACTTGAGATAGGCGAAGTAACGGAAGAGGTCTTCATTACGACAGAGGCACCGCAGATCGACACCAAGAGTAGTACATTGGGAAAAGTTGTGGAGCAGAAGCGCATTGTCGAGTTACCACTTGTTGGGCGGAACTTTCTCGAGTTGGGAGTGCTCCAGCCGGGCGTTGCGCCACCAATGGTCGGGATTGATGCCGTCGGCAGTGGTACTAATAACACGCCCGGGGGAACAGCGTTCAACTTTGCGGTAAATGGAATGCGCAACTCTTCGAACAATCATCTTCTGGATGGAGTAAATAATGTCGAACCGGTGACGGGGGCAGCCATGATTGTACCGTCGCCTGATTCGCTCCAAGAGTTCAAGATACTGACCAACTCCTATAACGCAGAGTATGGCCGTGCCGGCGGTTCAGTAGTTACCGTCCTAACCCGGTCTGGGACGAACAGAGTAAGCGGCAGTGTCTATCATTTTTTGCGTAACGACGTGTTTGACGCTCGGAACTTCTTTGCTCCCGAGGTCCCCGCCCTCAAACAGAACCAGTTCGGCTTCACTTTGGGTGGGCCAATAAAGAAAGATAGAACCTTCTTTTTTGGTGGCTATGAAGGATTTCGGCAGAGAAAAGGCATACCCGTTAGCGCACCCGTTCCGTCTTTGCTGGTGAGAGAAGGGAACTTTACTCAAGAGGCTGTAAAACCTATCGACCCCTTTACGGGTCAGAGATTCCCAGGAGATATCATTCCGCCTCAAAGGATTAGTCCGATCGCGAGAAATGTTCTGGAGTTGTGGCCCGAGCCCAATCTGGGAGCCAATATCTGGACTGCGGCGCCGAGCGGCGCAAATGACCGCGACCAGTTCATTCTCCGTGTGGACCATGGTCTGATTGAGGGGAAGAACAATTTAGCTGTCAGATACTTATTCGACAAGGGAGCACAGTTGGTACCACTAGGGCATTTTGGTTCAAACGCAGCTCCATCGATTCAAGTCCCCGGGTTTTCCAATGAAGAAGCCAACAAGTTCCAAAATTTGCTCATTTCCAATACGCACATCTTCTCGACGAATCTCATAAATGAACTCCGATTCTCTTTTCAGCGTGGTACCGTTGCCAGCGGTCAGCCCGTGAATCAGGTCGACCCGGGTAGTCTCGGGTTCACATTTCCGCGAGTTTCATCAATCGACGTAGCACCAGTTATCGCGGTCTCCGGAATAACGGGAGTTGGCCCGCCAATCTTCAGCGAGCGAGTAAACAACTTCTTCCAGGTGACTGACAGCGTGTCGGTCATAAAGAATAACCACAGCATCAAGTTTGGCGGCGATATTCGCCACGAACGGATCTCGTCTCTATTTACTTCAATAGGAAACGGATCGTTCGTATTCAATGGTCTCGCAACTGGGAGTGCACAGGGCGACCTCCTGCTTGGTTTTCCCTTTCTGTTCCTGCAAGCTGCCGGAAGAGAAGACAAGTTCCTGACGAGGACGACCTACTACTTCTATGTCCAGGATGATATCCGGATGAGCCGGAACCTGACGCTTAATCTTGGTCTTCGCTATGAACTGTCCCCCGGTTTTAAGGAGCGTGACAACCTGCTCCTGACTTTTATTCCGGGTCAGCAGTCGGTGATTGCTCCCACGCTTCCCCTGGGAATGGTGCAGGGAGGCGATCCGGGAGTCCCTGAGACTGTATTTCCAACCTCAAAGAGCAATTTTGCTCCCCGAATTGGATTTGCGTGGGATCCGTTCGGCGATGGGAAGACAAGTATTCGAGCCGGCTATGGATTGTTCTACGACGATGCCGGCTTGATCCAAACTTACAATGTGTATCAATCGCCGGCGTTCCAGCCGATAGCGTTTTTGATCTTTCCGCCTTCCTTTGCAGACCCGTTTGTGGGAAACAGCCCCTTTACGCCGCCGTTGCAACTGCCTTTCAGCGTTGGTCCAGGCACCTCAAACACGTGGATTGCTGCCGATTTCAAGCCTGCTTATATCCAGCACTGGAACTTGACGGTGCAACGCCAGTTAACCAATGCGATGGCCCTTGAGGTGGCTTACGTCGGTAATGTCGGCCGAAGGCTTCAGGGAAATATCGAGATCAACCAGGCCCAGTTCACTACCAACGCGACTACAGGGAATGCCGCTTCCCGGCGTCCCTTCCCGCAGTTTGGATCGGCTCATGAGGTCACGTCGATCTTCAATTCAAACTACCACGGATTGCAGACAGCATTGACCCATAGACTCGCTCGCGGCCTGACTTTTCAAACCTCCTATACCTGGTCCAAGGCGATCGATGAGACCACGGCGCCCACTGCCTTCTTCCTCTTTCCCGGCCAGACTTCGAGAGTCCAGGACATTAGAAACGTCCATTTGGACAGAGGACTCTCAGCATTTGATCTGCGCCATCGCTTTGTTACGAGTCTCGTCTATGAACTGCCGTTCTTCCGCCATCGTGGGGACGCCCTGTACCACGTGCTTGGGGGGTGGAGACTCAGTGGGATCTTCAGTGCCCAGTCAGGGCGGCCCTTCACTGTAAGAGACTCGTCGGATCCAAACCGTGACGGCGATGGTAACAGTGACCGTACCAATCTGATCAGAGATCCCAACTTGCCGAGCAACCAACGCACGCCGCAACGATGGTTCGACACTGGGGCCTTTCAGAGATTCACGACTGCGCAGGCGCCGGTCCATGGGACAGCGGGTCGTAACATTGTCTTCAGTGATGGGGTGGTTAACTTCGATGCCGGATTGGCGAAGCAGTTCAGGTTTACAGAGAGCACGTCGCTCGAATTCCGGTGGGAGGTTTTTAACGTCTTCAATCACCCCAACTTTGGTGTGCCCGACAATGACTTTAACTCTCCCAACTTTGGTCGTGTATTCCGCACGTCTACCCCTGAACGGATCATGCAGTTTGGTTTGAAGTTTCTCTTCTGAATGCGCTACACGGGGAGTGTCTTATGAAAATAGCAAGAACGAAGCCACAGACTGCCGCGTGTGGGATTTACGATGGCCCAACGTGACCCTTTGTAGGCCGGACCTGAACGAATCCCAAACTGCGGAGACTGTGTCAAAAATCAAAAAGTACCTCAGGCTGGAGAGTAGCGAATTTTTAAGTCAAGCCTAAGAAGAGACGCCGAAGCCTGTTCATCGATTCCCCTATACCTAAGGTTGGAGAGCAGCGGTACTTCTCATTCACACCTACCTTTAGGTTGGGGAAGTACGGCACCTATCATTCACGGAACCATTTTAATGGTTTTTCTCTGAGTGCCACTCCAAGCCATACCGCTTCACAAACATCTCGTACTCCTCCGCATAAGTTCGCGGTTGAGTGTTTCCTAGAATTAGAGTATCCAGAGACGCGTGTAAGAATGAGTTAGACATGTGAGGAACTCCTTTGTGTGAGAATGAGAAAAAAACCATTGAAATGGTTCCGGGAGTATAGCGCAGCCTGGCCCCAACCTAAAGGTTGAATGAGAGCTTGCCGCTGCTTCCGAACCTAACCGAATCCGGGTTCCCCAGGCTAAACGGTTTGGGGGATTTGCTCTCCTCAGCAGATGTTGTTTGTAGGCAGGACCTAAACGAATCCACACACTGCCGTGTGTGGGATTAATGATGGTCCAACGTGCGTTCACCCTGATCCAAATAAACCCTAATCACTGGAGAACTAGATGTCATCACCGGTTCTACTTCTACTTATTGCCAGTCTGTTGCCGCCGGTTTTTCTGCTTACTCCTGAACTCGGTAGGACTACAGAGGTTCTCTATATCGCAAACAGTGGCGGAGATGATGTGAACGTAGTAGAGGTTCCCGGCCATAGAGTGATCGGAAATATAAAGGTCGGGAAACACGACGCCGATGGACTCGCGGCCAGCAGGACTGGTGACCGCTTGTATGTAACGGTGGTCGACCCGGCCAGCGTGGTTGCAATCGACACGGCAACGGACAAGGTCCTTTGGCGTGTGCCCGTAAGCCCCAGACCCAACTTGCCTTCAGTATCCGGCGACGGCCGGTATGTCTACGTTCCCATCTTCTCGAGCGACCATGTGGAGGTTATAGACACCCAAAAACAGTCGGTAGTAGCAAAAATCCGGGTAGGCTCGCACCCACACAACACCATTGCCAATTCGGATGGAAAGCGCATCTACGCAACAGCGGCGTTGCAGAACCAGGTTGTCGTAATTGACGTTGCCACGCAAAAAATCACTGAGATCATTCCGTGTGGAGATCAGGTCAGGCCAATCGCCGTCACTCGAGACGAAAAGCGAATGTATGTTCAATTCTCAGGGCTGCATGGAGTCGCCATTGCGGATTTAACTCACCGGGATGAAGCTGATCCATTCATCGGAAAGATTGTCGAAACAATTCATCACCCGGCACTTGCTGAGGGCGTCAAGCCAGCCGTCCATAACACCCTCTCGCATGGATTAGCCCTCTCACCGGATGAAAAATATCTAGGGTCAGTGAGCGTTGTTGCGGACCATGTTGCTTTCTTCAGTGTGCCGGACCATAAGTTGGTTACGACTGTAGCTGTGGGAAAGGCACCGCGCTGGATTACGTTCAGCAGTGACGGCAAATTCGCGTACGTAAGTAACACCGGGTCGAATGACGTTTCGGCTATTTCGATGGAAACTCTACAGGAGGTCGTCCGCATTCCCGCAGGCAAAGAACCCAAACGAATCCTGACGGTCGTCGTGCCAAATCGGCAGGTTTCGAAGGCGAACTGAAGACAGTTGCTTTGGATCAGCCAGCGGTTTTAGGAGTTGAGTTGCAATGAAGATTACTTCGCTTAAGGCAATTCCTATCACTCATTCCGTCGAAAAGCCGAACTACATGTTCGAGCACCCGTTGAACCTCCTCCTTGTACGAATTGAAACCGATGAGGGTCTGATCGGATACGGTGAAGTCTGCGATAGCTACGGGTGTAACTATCCCTTGAGTGTGAAGGCAATAATCGATGAGGCGCTGTCCCCTTACGTGATCGGTGAGGATCCTCTGGCGCTCGAGCGGTTGTTCCAAAAACTGCGAGGATGGACTCGACGGCGCCTCGGAGATCAGGGAATAGGTGTACAGGCGATTAGCGGCATTGAGATCGCGCTTTGGGATCTGCTCGGGAAGATTAAGGGTCAATCTGTGAGCCAATTGGTGGGTCGCCAGCGGGACCAGGTTCCAATCTATGCATCCAGCACCGTCCTTGAGGAGGGACCGCCGGAACTACATTTAAGTTTGCTTGAGCCCTTCCTGAGTCGAGGCGTACAGGCGTGCAAAGTGCGCCTCGGCGTCGACTATCGTCGTGACTTAAAGACCCTGCGTGCGTTTCGTTCAGCAATCGGCGATGACGTTCAGGTCATGGTCGATGGTGGAGAACATTACACCGTGCGCACCGCACTCGAAATATCCCATACCCTCGCAGACCTGGGGATACGCTTCTTCGAGGAACCGATACCGCAAAACAATCGCGAGGGAATAGCTCGTCTGGTTGCGGAGTCGCCGCTTCCGATTGCGTATGGCGAACATCTTTTTCTCAGTCAGGACTTTCAGGACTGTCTGATTCACCGGCGAGCGGACGTGATTCAACCGGATGCGGCCATCTCCGGCGGAATCTCGGAATGCCGAAGAATTGCCGCCCTGGCCGAGACTTTTGGCGTTCCAGTGGTCCCTCATTCTGCAGCCGGTCCGCTGGCTCTGGCCGCTAATCTGCATTTGAGCGCGACTCTACCGAATCTGTGGATGCTCGAGTACACGTTCACTTTCGATCGCGTATGGCAAGCAGTGCTTAAGGAACCGATCCTTTCGCCGGACAATGTGCGCGATGGTCAATTGCGCCTTCCGGAAGGTCCAGGTCTCGGCGTTGAAGTCGATGAAGAGGCACTGGCTCGTTATCCTTACCAGCCTCGGGGAGTAGTGAGTGAGATGCCCACCTGGTCTCTCGGTAACGTGTAGGAAATAGGATGAAGATAACTGACGTCAAATTTTTGAGCATTGAGATCCCGTTAGAGGTCCCTCTTCGCCCGGCCTGGGATCCAGATGCGTCGTACAAGTCGTTTCCTCTGGCTTTGGTTCGCATTTACACTGACGAGGGACAGGTTGGAACCGCCGTCGAATTAACGCCGCAGCATGTGATGGGCGTCACCGGTTCGCAGATCAGTTACTTAAAATCCGGCCTGATTGGCGCCGATCCCTTTGCAATCGAAAAGGTCGTCAGCAAGTTGCGATATGCCGCCTTCATTGGTCCCAAGCCATGGGCAATTGAGATTGCGCTATGGGATGTGATTGGCCAGGCTTGCGGTCAACCCATCTACAGATTACTGGGAGGAAGCCAGGATCGAGTTAAGGCCTATGCTTCGACTCTTCAACTCAAGACTGCCGAGGCGCATGCCGAGGACGCGCTCAACTATTTTGCGCAGGGTTTCAGAGCCATCAAGCTCAGAGCTCACCGATCGAATCCCAGGGACGATCTAAAAGTGATTGAAACTGTCAGAAAGGCCGTCGGCGATGAAATGGAGATCATGGTCGATGCCAATCAGGCATGGACCACCGAGCCACCTTTCTGGTCGTTTCGGACAGCTCTCTGGATGGCGCGAGAACTTGAACAACTAAATGTGGTCTGGCTTGAAGAGCCGCTTCCGAAAGATGATCTCAAAGGGCTCGCGGAGCTTGCCCGTCAAGTAGAGATTCCCATCGCCGGCGGCGAACTCGAGACAGGTATCCATCGCTTCCGTGAGTTTCTTGAAGCCGGCGTATACGACATTGTGCAACCTGATCCGCATTGGTCGGGAGGCATACTTGAAACGCGAAAGATCTCAGCGCTGGCTGAAGCAGCAAACAAGCCTTGCATCCTTCATACAGCCGGAATCGGTGGACTGTGGGTTGCAGCGAATCTCCAGGCCACCGGCGCAATACCAAACTGTCCTTATTTTGAGTACATTCTGGAGCCACCCGTCTGGACACCGGAGAACCGGGATGTTCTCCTTAAGACGCCGATTAGAATTGCGGAAGATGGATACATTGACATTCCAAAGGGACCAGGGATCGGTGTTGACCTTGACGAAGAAGCAATCGCAAGATACACGACTCAGCAAGTTTAATCGCCGGTAGGGCACTGATATTTAGAGAAGGAGTGGACTATGGCTTTTAAGAGAATGGACCAATTGCGCGCTGATTCTGAAGATGTTGCGGTCATTGGCAAGGCGCTTGTCGAACGTCAGGCAGCGATGCCGGGGGTGATCAAGTCTCTGCTGCTCCAGTTGGAGGAGCAGGTTGACGGCTTTCCGGTAGATCAACTCGTGCACGCTCTTCAGACCGCAACGCGCGCGGAACACGGCGGCGCCAATGAAGAGATGATTGTTGCTGCGTTATGTCACGACATTGGCAAGGCCATCTCGGACGCAAATCACGGCGCCATTAGCGCCGAGATCCTCAAGCCCTACGTTTCGCCCGATACTTACGAGATCGTGCGGACTCATCAGGACTTTCAGGGCCGTTATATCTATTCGTTCATCGGCAAGAACCCTGACGCTCGGCTGCAATATGCAGATCAGCCCTGGTATGACTTGGCCTGTAGGTTTTCTGACGCGTGGGATCAGACCTCGTTTGATCCGGACTATCGTAGCCTGCCGCTCGAGCATTTCGAGCCGATGATCGACCGTGTCTTTGCCCGCCCCCGGGAGATGTAGTGTAGTGATCTAACAGATTTACAGCTTGTGACTCTGCCCTCAGATGCGGAAAGACCACTCACTTCCGAAGCTGTGAAAAAATACTGAAGCGATGGGATGCGATATTGGGCGATGTTTCATTAGGGTAGTTTCGTGTGATTTGGTGGATCATTTCTTAAGCTCGCAAAACATACCACCTACGAACCCACACGAGAACCGCGACCGTCCTGACTCCGTGCCTCTGAAGATACGAGACCGTATAACAACCGGTACAAATGACTGAACCAACGCAAAAAAAGACCTTTTACGGTTGGTGGATTGTTGTCGTTGCTGGAATCGGGCTCTTCATGGGCTATGGAGCGGTCATCAGTTTTACCTTCGGCGTTTTCTCAAATCCAATAAGCCAGGAGTTCAGTTGGAGCCGGACGGAAACGTCGCTTGCTTACTCTCTCTCGTTAATCGTCTATTGCATAGCGACCCCTTTTGTGGGCCGGCTTGTCGATCGGATCGGCGCTCGTAAGGTAATCATTCCATCGGTTCTGATCTTCGGCCTTAGCCTGCTCTCATTCAACTTTCTTTCGGGAAGCCTTTGGCACTTCTACCTCATCTACATAGTCATGGGGCTTGTCGGTGGAGGGTCTTCGCTAGTGCCTTACGCGGGGGTCATCTCACATTGGTTCGACAAGAAGCGCGGCCTGGCTCTCGGGCTTGCAGCGATTGGTGTCGGGATGAGTACTTTCCTGATGCCGTCCATTGCCTATGGATTAGTGGCGGCCACGGGTTGGCGCGGCGCTTATACCATCCTGGGTCTAATGATAATGGGGGTGACCGTTCCCGTTGTCGCGCTTTTTCTAGTCGACAAGCCACAGTTAATGGGCTTGCTCCCAGACGGCGAAATAGAAGCAACTGAAGGACCGCCGACACAGCGGGTTGAGGTGCAGGGACTGACAGGTGTGGAAGCCCTTCGCACTGGGACGTTCTGGTTGTTGTTTGTAGCCTTCTTCCTGATCGGGATCAGCGTAGTCGGTTGCCTGATTCATCTGGTGCCGCTGCTTACCGACCGTGGAGTCTCTGCGCAAACCGCCGCATTCGCGACGTCGGTGCTTGGCGGCGCCGTCATTGCGGGCCGCGTATCCTGCGGTTATCTACTCGATCGTTTCTTCGCTGCGTACGTCGCGCTGATCTTCTTTCTTGGCGCTGCGGGAGGCATCCTTCTTCTTTGGAGCGGCGCCGGCGGAGTCTGGGCATTTGTTGCCGCGTTTTTGATTGGAATGGGAATGGGCGCCGAGAACGATATCATCGCCTATGCGGTGAGTCGCTATTTCGGCCTGCACGCCTATGCTGAAATTTATGGCTACGCACTAATCAGTTTTGCGCTCGGGGGAGTTGTTGGCCCACTAATGATGGGAATTGGCTACGACCGAACCGGTTCTTACACAGTCGTGCTGGGAGTCTTTGTCCTGGCAACACTCGCGGGTGCAGTGCTAATGACCAGGCTTGGCCCCTATCGAATCTGGAAGACCTCGGCGCAAGTGGCGACGGCTTAGCATCTGCTCATGACGGGAGCGGGAAAGGGAGACATTTCAATGAAGCGATTGTCAATTTTGCTGATGGTTATTCTCCTTCTGGCTTTAGCGGCTTGCACCGCCGTACAAACCCAGAATGAGAACGCAATAGCGATTACTGGAGCGACACTTATCGATGGCGCCGGTAACGCCCCTATCGAGAATGCGGTCATCGTGATCGAAGATTCCCGCATCATTCAGGCAGGCGGACCTGACATCGCGATACCGGCAGGTGCTCGGAACATTGATGCTCGTGGGAAATATGTAATTCCCGGACTTGCCGATATGCACAACCATCTGGACGAAGGCGCCTTTGTCCCGCGGAAAGACGCTCCTGTTTACCGTAACAATTTAAAGGAGATGCTGGGCTGGGGATTTACTCTAATCTTCGCGCCCGGCCTGTCCGAGTCTTTCGGAGAGCTGAAAGAGTTGGCCAACAAAGAGCGTGGCTCGTATCCACACTTTTTCGGCGTGTCTCGTCAGTTTGGCGCCAAAGGCGGTCATGGTTCGTCAGGCGGGTACTCTCCCGAGACGCCGGCGGAAGCGCGGGCCGCAGTGCGCGAAATCAAGGCTAGTGGCGCAGATGCGGTGAAGCTCGTCTACACAGACTTGATCTATGTGTCTAAAGAACCTTTTCCGATGCTGAAAGCCGAGGTGATGTCGGCCATAATCGATGAGGCACATAAGCAGGGACTGAAGGCTTATGTCCATGCGCCGGTGCTTAAGTATGCCAAAGAGGCATTGCGCAGCGGCGTTGATGGACTTGTACATGGCATCCTTTCCGATCCAATTGACGACGAGTTTATTACGCTGATGAAGAAGAATAAGGCCGCGTACATAACGACCCATTCGATCTTCGAATCCGTAGCTGACCTTGGTGGTTGGGCGCGGCGGGCGGCGGCCATGAACGAGCGAGGTCTGATACCGAGTGAAGTGATCGAGGTGGGAATGAATCCTGCTACGGTCAAGCAGTGGGAAGACAAGTGGAACAATCTCAGCTACATGAAAGAGCGTCTCCCGGTATTGCGTGCTAACACAAAGAAGGCATGGGATGCGGGGCTTCTTGTGGTAGCGGGCTCAGATACGGGCAATTCAGGTTCCGGGGTGTTGTTGGGACTGGCCAGCCAGATGGAGCTTCAGCTTCTGGTCGAATCAGGTTTAACTCCCGCACAAGTCATTAAATCAGCGACTATTAATGCGGCGCGCATGATTGGCCGGGAAAGCGAGTTGGGCTCCGTTGCACAGGGAAAGCTGGCTGACATTGTGATTCTTGACGCGAACCCGTTGGCCGACATTCGTAACGTGCGAACCGTTCACCGCGTTATTAAGAATGGAGTGGTCCACGATCCTGCTACGTTGTTGGGGAGACCTTAAGGGAGACAGGGGAGACGGGGAGATGGGGTGAAACGGAGACACGGAGACACGGAGACACGGGGAGACGGGGAGACGCGGAGATGCGCATCATAGAATTGAAAGCATTCCTTGGCTCGTTGTGAAAATTCGACCTCTCATTCTCCTCAACCTTTAGGTTGGGGTTAAATCGGCTCATACGGCGCCGAATCATTTTAATGGTTTCCAAAATGAACCCGGCACAAGGCAAGCCTCACATCTCACATAGCGACTCAAGTTTGGCATCGGCGCAAGTAGGAGTGGTGAGCGGAGGGAAACCATCAAAATGGTTTGGTCATTCCGGTTGCCGCTGACCCCAACCTAAAGCTTGGCGAGAATAAGGTTGGATTGTTCGACGTAGCCTACTGATGCTGACTCCATGGACCACGCAAAAGACCACCAACAGCAGTTGTGATCTTCGGATTTAGCTTTAGAGCTGATAAACCACCCATGAGAGCGCCGTTCACTTTATTAGCCACTCTACTACTGCTTGCCTGTCCGCTGATTGGAAACGGGCAGAGCAAAAAGGCAATTGTTGGCGCCACGTTAATCGACGGCACGGGTCGGGCTCCGATCAAAGATGCAGTAGTCGTCATCGATGGGACTCGCATCAGCCAGGTGGGAACCAGAGATAAAGTTAATATCGAGAAGGGAACAACCGTCATAAATGCAAGCGGGAAATTCATCATTCCAGGCCTTGCAGATATGCATAACCATCTCGGTGAAGGAACCTTCGATCTGAATCAACGCCAGGCAGACTACACTAAGAATCTCAGCCGGCTGCTCGGTTGGGGTTTTACCAGAGTCTATAACTTTGGCCTGCCCGCCGTAGACCCCTTTGCTGAGCTTAAACGGGTGTCAGCGGCCGAAGCCTCCAGGTATCCGCATTTCTTGGCGTTGGGATTCTGTTCCGAGCCCGTGAAGGGCACGGATCGCTTCAGGGGGGCTTAACACCGGATACCCCTGACGAGGCGAGGCGTCAGGTGCGCGAATTGAAAGCGGCAAACGTCGATGCCGTGAAACTGGTCCATACCGACTTGCGATACGTGACGAATCAACCGCGCCCGTTACTCAAACCGGAAGTCCTGAAGGCGATCGTCGATGAAGCGCACAAGCTTGGGCTCAAAGCCTACGTTCACGCACCAGTCCTTGAACACGCGAAGGAGGCTTTGCGCGCCGGCGTTGATGGACTTGTGCACGCCGTAATCTCGGATCCGGTCGATGATGAGTTCATTCGGCTGATGAAAGAGAGAAAGGCTGCATATATAGCGACTCACGCAATCTTTGAAGCCGCCGGGGACATTGGCGCCTGGGCGCGACGCACGGTTGCATTCGACGAGCGGAGGCTGATCGCTAAAGAGATCTATGACGCAGGGCTTAGTCCCTCAACGGTGAAGCGTTGGGAAGAGAAATGGAATAACGTCGCGTACGCTAAGAACCGTTTCCCGGTTATGCGGGCGAATTTGAAGAGCCTCTGGGATGCGGGCATTCTCGTCGTTGCGGGATCAGACACTGGAAACTCCGGAGCGGGAACGTTGCTGGGATTGTCCAGCCAGTTAGAGTTGGTGCTGCTGGTTGAAGCCGGGCTGACGCCGCATCAGGCTATTCAAGCTGCAACCGTCAACGCGGCACGCCTGGTAGGGCGTGAAAGAGATTTTGGGACGGTTGAAGTAGGCAAGCTCGCCGATCTCGTGCTGCTCGATGCGGATCCCCTTTCTGACATCAAAAATGTGCGACAGATCTACCGGATAGTGAAAGGCGGCAATGTGTACGAACAATCTGAACTGCTGCGTGCCGCCTAAGCACTTTAAACAAAGGCTAGGATCATAATGGGAATGAGGGTCTTGATTCTTGGGGGAGCGGGAAATGTCGCACTGGCAACAGCCCGGGACCTGCTTGAGTTTGACAACGATAACGTTGCCTCGCTCGTTCTGGCGGACCAGCGGTTTGAAGATGTTCAGAAGCGGGCAATTTCGCTTGGTTCGGAGAAGGTCTCGGCAGCCGCCGTCGATATCTCTGACAGGAAGTCTCTCGTTGAGTTAGCCAGGGGCGCCGACATAGTGATCAACGAGGCGCATGCCGGAAATCTTCAGCTTCTTGCTATGGAAGCCGCACTCGAAGCCCGTACCAACTACATCGATCTCGGAACCTTCCCCGAAGTGCTGAGTAAACAGTTGAAGCTGGATCCTGAATTTGAAAAGGCAGGCTTGACCGCGATCGTGGGATTGGGAAGCGGACCGGGAATCAACAATATCATCGCTCGCTACCTGGCTGATAAGCTCCAGACTGTGGAATCAATTCACATGAGCTTTGCTGCGACCAGCCTTACGAAGAGTACTTCGCCAATGTCTCTTCCATACGATGTTGGAGGATTGTGGGCTCTGTTCACTCTGAAACCGATCGTCTTCGAAGATGGTAAGTTCGTTGAGAAGCCGTCCTTCTATTCTCTCTATAAAGAGGGCCGCTTGGAGCAGTGCCAGTTTCCGAATCCAATAGGCCTCTGTCAGTTAGGCTACTTTCCCCATGTTGAGCCTCATACTCTGGCGGTGTACCTGGCCGATAAGGGAGTTAAAAACGTTGACGTGAAAGGCGCGTTCAGCCAGAAAGTAATCGAGAAGTTTGGGCTGCTAATCGATATTGGGCTCACCAGCCCCGAGCCAATGATGATAAAGGGTGTAAAGGTGGTTCCGCAGGATGTCCTGGCGGCCTGCGTCGGCAGACTTTCGAATGAAACAGCGGAACCCATCGAATACGGCTGCACCAGGGTTACGGTTGTCGGTCAGAAGGATGGTCAAGTGCTCGAGTACACGGCCGAGATGTTCAGCGGACCTTATCGAGGCTTGAATGCCGTGCAACATAGAACCGGACACGCTCCGGCCATCGGCGCGCGGATGATTGATCGGGGCACAATCAATCGGCGTGGGGTTTTTCCGCCTGAAGCAGGAGTCCCTCCCGAGGCTTTTCTTAACGAACTCAAGAGAAGAGAACTCCAGGTGAGTTACACCTATCGTTCCTACGCCTAAGCTTAACCATAAATGAGTATTAATAACGTGCAAAAAATAGTTCTTCTACTGGCCGTAATTCTCAGTTTTTCCCTGGTCAACGGCCAGGGTGACAGTACAAAGGTCATCACCGGCGCCACCTTGTTCGACGGAACTGGTCGAGCGCCGCTTAAAGATGCGGTCATCATTATTGATGGGACTCGCATTAAGGAAGTCGGACCGGCAGACCAGATAAAGGTACCGCCACAAGCGCAAGTGATTGATGCTCGGGGAAAGTTTGTCATTCCCGGGCTTGCCGACATGCACAATCATCTCGACAGCGACTCGATTGGCATTACGCAACATGTTCAGGATTTTGGAGGCAGTCTCAAGCGCATGCTGGGCTGGGGCTTTACGCTGATTCTCGATCCCGCAAGCCGCGAATTGGACCAACGCAGTGAACTGAAGCGGATTGCTGAAGCTGAAGTCGCTCCATATCCACACTATTTCGCAATTGGGCGGACGTTTGGGGCGAAGGGTGGTCACGGCCCACCTACGAAATACACACCTGAAACGACCGAAGAAGCTCGAGAAGCAGTGCGTGAAGTCAAAGCAGCAGGCACCGACGCCATAAAGATCTATTACACGGACTTGATCTATGTGACCAAACAACGGCGGCCAATGCTGAAGCCTGACGTGATGGCTTCCATCATCGATGAAGCTCATAAACAGGGTTTGAAAGTTTACGTTCACGCACCGGTCCTCGAGTATGCGAAGGAAGTTTTGCGGGCAGGCGCCGATGCGTTGGCCCATGGAATCCTATCAGCTCCTGTCGACGAAGAGTTCCTAACGCTGATGAAGAAGAATCGGGCGTTCTACGTTTCCACTAATGCCGTTTTCGAGTCGGTCGCAGACATAACGGGTTGGTCGCGACGCGCGGCCGCAACGGATGAGCGGGGTGTGATTGCAAAAGAGATATTCGAGGCAGGAATGAGCCCGGAACTCGAGAAGGAGTGGAGAACGAAGTGGAACAACATTGCCTACATGAAAAAGCGGTTACCGATTCTGCGTGAAAATCTCAGAAGGGTTTATGCCGCAGGCATCCCGGTGGTGATGGGTTCAGATTCATCGGGAGCTTTCGTAGGATTAGCGAGTCAGATCGAATTGGTCCTACAGGTCGAGGCAGGACTGACGCCGCAGCAGGCAATTCAAACAGCCACGATTAATGCCGCCAAAATGGTTGGTCGGGACAGGGATCTGGGTTCCGTTGAGGCAGGCAAGCTAGCCGAGCTACTGATCCTTGATGCAGACCCACTGGCTGACATTCGCAACGTCCGCCGTATTTACCGAATTGTAAAGGGCGGCATTCTCTACGAACAGTCGCAGTTGCTACCCGCCGCAAAGTGATTGTTCGACTTGCTGTCCGACGAACTTCAGTTTGTCGTTTGTGACTCGGAAATTCTCGGGTTCAAAAGATATCTTACCAGTCGTGTCCAAGTTGAGCGGTTACCTCTGATTAAGTTTGATTTAGCTAATACCCCACACGTCAGAGCCTGTGTCAAAAATCAAAAATACCCCACGCTGGAGAGTTGCGAATTTTCAAGTCCCAAGCCTAAGAAGAGGAGCCGAAGCCTGTTCCCGCTGCTCCCCGAACCTAACCGAATGGGGATTGATGAACTGCTTTCCTAGGCGAGGATCTGATTCCGGGATTCATACTTAATCAGAGGTCCTGAATATTGAGCCGTCGTTTCCGTAGGTGAGCGGTCTTCCGGTGAGTTCAGAGTAATGCAGCACGACAAACTGAAGTTTATCGAACTTGTAAAAGAACCCAGCGAAGGCCATGGACCTTAGCCACTCCAGGGTGCTGGTCACCGGCGCGACCGGTTTTATCGGTGGTCGCTTAGCCGAACGGCTCTCCTTACAAGAACACGCCAGGGTTCGAGCCCTTGTTCGCAACCCGAATAGAGCTGACCGGTTGAAGTCCCAGGGTGTGGAAGTCGTCGAGGGAGATGTTACCGATCCCGAATCGATTCAGGAGGCCGTAAATGATTGTGAGGCAGTCTTTCATTGCGCAGCGTTGATCCATGACGCAGCGGCTACGCAGGAAGGTTTTCGCCGGGTTAACGTTGAAGGTACTCGAAAGATGCTCGAGGCGGCAGCGACGGCCGGCGTTGCCAGATTTATTCACTTGAGCTCCATTGGGGTTTATGGCGTCAATCCTCTTAGGGGTACTAGAGAGACTGATCCCCATCAATCGTCTGGAGATCCTTACTGCGATTCTAAAATTGACGCCGAGCAAGTGGTCCTCGACATTGCCGACGAAACACAACTGCCGGTCGTCATCATCCGACCGGCGAATGTGTACGGCCCACGCTCGTCTTTTTGGACCGTCGCGTTGATCGAGATGATCAAAGCCGGCCATCTCAGACTGATTGATGGTGGAAGCGGCATGGCAAACCACGTCTATGTCGATAACCTGGTCGATGGCATTGTCCTCGCAGCCCAAAGCGAACGAGCACCCGGAGAAGCTTTCATCATCAGCGACGGCATCAATACTACCTGGAAAGAGTTCCTGTCGTACTACACGCAGATGCTGGGGATCGCGCCATTGTCGTCGATCTCAAAGTCAAGAGCGTGGGTAACGGGACTTCTTCAGGAAGGTGCGTCCAGATTGACCGGAAAGCCCCCCAGTCTCAGCCGTCGAGCAGTAGCTTATTGGACCCAGAGTGGTACCTACTCGATCACCAAAGCCAGAACCACACTTGGTTACGCGCCACTTATATCACTCGACGAGGGCATGACTCGAACCGCGGCCAGGCTTCGTGAGA
This sequence comes from Pyrinomonadaceae bacterium, assembly GCA_035512935.1. Taxonomy (GTDB): domain Bacteria; phylum Acidobacteriota; class Blastocatellia; order Pyrinomonadales; family Pyrinomonadaceae; genus PSRF01. Next base: position 22,850 of record DATKDA010000056.1, read on the forward strand.
CCGGGCATTTGAACTGAACGCTTCGGCGGATCCTTCGAACGCAAAAGCGAGTACGCGGCTTGATGACATCAGCCGATTGACACAACTGGTCTAGACAGCCCTCAAATCTTTTTCACCCCGACTCCGTAAGTTCCGCACTCTGGTTCTCCAGATCAAGTTCCACAGAATTCAGAACCTGCAATATTCCCCTAGGGAGGTAATTATGAACGAGAAATGGTATTTCAAGTCATTGGCAGAAGGTCTTGAGCGAAAGCTGGCCGAAGGTATTACCACGCATGTCTTTTTCAGTAAGCAGCTTATGCTGTCGGTTGCTGATATCGCGCCGCACACAGAGCCGTCGATCCATAGTCATCCGGAAGAGCAGTGGGGTTACCTGCTTGAAGGTGAGTGCGTGAGGATCCAGAACGGCGAGGAGGTGCAGATGCGGCAAGGTGACTTCTGGCACACGCCACCCAATACGCCGCATGGTGTGCGAACGGGTGACCGCGCTGCAAAGATTTTGGACATCTTTAGTCCGCCGCGTGGGGCTTACACCAAACCCGGTGAGGGGCTCGCCGCGACTCAACATCCAAACGGCCTTGATCTCCTTTGATTCAAATTATGTAATCTGGATTAAGAGTGGCTGACTCAGAAAAGAAACAAGGAAAGCTGGTCCAATGAGAGCGGTGGTGATTAGCGGGCCAAGGGTGGCCAAGCTCGAGCATCTAGAGCGCTGGGTGCCGCAGCCCGACGAGGTTCTGATTCGATGTGAGGCGGCTGCCATCTGTACCACTGAACGCCGCGTCTTTGCTGGAGATCTTCCGTACTACCCGGCTATCGGCGGACACGAGGTTGCAGGTGTTGTCGAATGGGTCGATGAAGACCAGTTTGATTTAAGGCCGGGAGATCGGGTCGCGGTAGACGGAGCGAACCGTTGTCGTAGTTGTTACTACTGCATTAAAGGCCGCGATAATCTGTGCGTAGAGTTTTTTAAACCCCGCAAGGAATCCAAGTACGTCATGATCGGCGGAGGTTTTGCCGAGTACACCACAGCACTTCCGAGTCAAGTGCTGAAGCTTCCTGATAGTCTCAGCATGGAGCAAGCCAGTCTGATGGAGCCACTGGCATGTTGTATTAACAGTATAAAAAAAGCCCACTTGTCTTCTGGTGACACGGTCGCTGTTGTTGGTGCAGGCACGATGGGCGCAATCCACATGATGCTGGCAAAACATCTGGGCGCGAAAACAATCGTCAGCGATATCGATGAACAGCGTCTTCAGCTAGTTACAGAGCTGGGCGCTGATGTAATCGTGAATCCCGCCGTAGACGATCCCGTCCAAGTCGTCAAGGACCACACGGAGGGTCGCGGCGCTGATGCGGTCATTGTTGCTGCCAGTACGAAAAAAGGTGGTGAACAAGGTCTGTTACTGGTGGGTCCGGCGGGCCGCGTAATCTTCTATGCCTCCCTGTACCCGAAGGGAATGATCGATCTTGATTGGAACCGCATTCACTATCAGGAAATTACTATTTCCGGCACGGAAGGAAGTACTCATAAGGATTTTCAAGAAGCCGTGGCACTAGCAGGAAGCGGTGCAATGAATGTTGGCCCTTTGATCTCGAAGGTGATTCCGCTCGAGGAGTTGCCGGATGAATTGGCCTCAAAGCCGGCGGGCGAAACACAGCGAGTAGTCGTCAAACCTTAAGATTTTCTTCTCAGTCGACCTCATTCTTCGATGGAAAAAGCAACGCTGCTTCTTGGTCTGGATCTGGGGACCTCGGGGGTAAAGGCGGGTATCTTTGACACCAACGGGCGGCGGCTGGCCAGTAAGGAAGCATACTATAAGACGACATCACCAAGACCCGGTTGGATGGAACAGGATCCAGAGGAATGGTGGACCGCATGTGCCGGGGCGATTAAGGATGTCGCAGGTTGCGTCGACTCGAGCCAGATACGTGCCATCAGCGTCTCCGGGCAATCTCCATGCCTTGTCTGTATCGATGACTCGGGAAGCCCGGTTCGCGCAGCCTCGCTCTGGTCGGATCAGCGCGCGGCTGCTGAAGGGGTTGAAGTGGCACAGCGACTGGGTTCGATCGCTTCGTTCAGCCTCTTACCCCGGCTGCTCTGGTTAAAACGAAATGAACCAGTCGAATACCATCGCACGCGATGGGTCCTTGATTCTTTCGAGTACATTAATTTCAAACTAACGGGCCAGGTTGCATCGATTGCCACATCGGGATTGACTCCGTCGTTGACCGCCCGGCACATCGGGGCCATTGCACTCGAACCCGAGAAATTTCCGGCACAGTCATATCGTCTCGGTGATGTTCTTGGATCGGTAGCACCCGAGGTGGCGAGGAAACTGGATCTGCCCGAGGAGTTGCCCGTCATCGCCGGGACTATTGATGCTTTCGCCGCGTGGATCGGGACGGCTACCACGTCGAAAGGACAGCTCTGCAATACGGCCGGCACCTCCGAAGGGATCGCCGTGGTTTGGGACCAGGCGCTTACTGATCCGCAAATGCGCGCGGTCTCGATTCCGCACATCACAGGTCAGGGTTGGATAGTAGGAGGCGCAATGTCATCGGGCGGAATTATGCTTGATTGGTTTGTGCGTGAATTCTACAAGCATACTGACCAGCCGTATGCGGCAGCGGTCAATGATGCCAGTTTAGTCCCGACCGGAGCTGAAGGCCTGCTTGCGTTGCCATACTTAGTTGGAGAGCGCTCGCCAATTCTCGATCCTGAAGCGCGGAGCGTGTTCTTTGGCATAAGCGAAAGGCATTCGCGAGCCCACTTTGCGCGTGCGGTGTTGGAGTCGATTGCATTTGCACTGCGAGATGTGTGTGAAGTTATTCGAGAAATGGGAGCTGAGGTTACGGAGGTGCGAGTTGCCGGAGGCGGTGCTCGCAACGATGTTCTGAATCAGATTAAAGCAGATGTGCTCGGTCTCCCAGTGTTCGTCCCGGAGATTCATGAATCTGGTCAACTCGGGACCGCGATCATCGCAGGGTGGGGTATCGGATGCTTTGTAAGTCTCTCAGAAGCGGCGCAGTCGATGGTGAAGTTTCGCTCGGCTTTTGAACCAAGAGCAGAAAAACACTCGAGCTACACCGAGCTTTTCACACTCTACCGCCGGCTCTACGAACATCTGAAGAGAGACTTTGGCCTCCTCGCGCGATTGAGCAAGACACTACCCACACATTAAGAAAAAGAGAATGAAGAGAGACCCATTGTTCTCAGTTGCCGGGAAAGTTGTGATGGTAACCGGCGCCGGTGGCGGAGTGGGGACTGCTTTGACACGCGCTTTTCTGGGTCGCGGGGCGACGGTCGCGGCGATCGACCGGGACGGGCGGCTGCTTGATGAACTCGAAGCAGAACTGGAGATCGATCAGCGTGAGCGACTGCATCTTTCTACCGCTGACCTGAGCAACATCGAGGCGCTGCCTGCAATTGTTGAAGGGGTGGTCTCACGCGCGGGTCAGATCGACGTGCTGATTAACAATGCCGGCATCATGAGGCCCGGACCCGCGTTTGAGGTCGACGAGGCTGAGTGGGACGCCATGCACACGGTTAATTTGAAGGCCTGCTTTTTCCTGGCACGGGCAGTTGCGCGTCATATGCAGTCCCGAAGGGGTGGGCGAATCATCAACATCGCGTCCCAGCTTGGCATAGTGGGGCGTGACAACTGCGCGCCGTACACAGCCAGTAAAGGTGGGCTGGTCCTTCTGACCAAGTCGCTTGCTCTGGAATGGGCAAGGGACAAGATCCAGGTTAACGCGATCGCGCCTGGTCCATTGCTCACGCCGATGACCGAACCATTTCTTAGTGAGCCTCAATTTGTCCAGGCGATCAACGCGGCGGTGCCACTGGGCCGCATCGGTTCTCCGGAAGAGATTGTTGGAGCTGCGTTATTGCTGGCTTCCGAGGCAGGGAGTTATATGACCGGGAGCGTGGTGGTGGTGGATGGCGGGTACACAGCTGTCTGAGTGAGCTCTGGGTGGCGGAGGGGGCATTAAGATGTCGGTTTTCAAACCTGCAATCGGTGAGTTGAGGCAAATCGCGGCTGCTTATGGGTTCGATTTCGCTGGTACTGAACTCGAAGCCTTGCGTGACATTGCCGAGAACACGCTTGCTTCCTATGCTCGCCTCGATCAACTGCACGCACCGAAGCTCCCGGTCAGATACCCGCGCGATTCCGGGTGGGCCCCTGACGAAGCAGAAGATCCCTTCAACGCCTGGGCCTGGCGCTGTTCAATAAAGGGTAATGAGACCGGGCCACTCCAGGGCCGCAAAATCGTACTGAAGGACAATATTTGTTTGGCAGGTATGCCATTGCGAAATGGCTCGGCTGTGCTGGATGGTTTTATTCCCGACGAGGATGCGACGGTCGTCACGCGCATTCTTGACGCGGGCGCCGAGATTGTTGGCAAGGCCGTTTGTGAGAGCTTCTGTTGTTCCGGGAATAGCCACACCGGAGATGGCAAACCTGTGCGAAACCCGGCCAACCTGCTCTATTCGACAGGCGGATCGTCAAGCGGTTGTGGCGCGCTCGTAGCCTCGGGGGCTGTGGAAATGGCTCTTGGTGGAGACCAGGGAGGCTCGATCCGTTTACCCGCGTCATGGTGTGGCATTGTCGGACTTAAGCCAACCTATGGTCTGGTGCCCTACACTGGAATCTTTCCCATTGAACCCACCCTGGATCACGTTGGACCAATGACCCGCACGGTGGCTGACGCAGCTCTCTTGCTCGAAGCCATCGCCGGTGCGGATGGATTGGATCCGCGACAGGTAAGAGTTCCGAAAGAAACTTACTCTAAAGCACTCACCGGAGATATTTCAGGTCTTCGCATAGCTTTGTTGCAGGAGGGATTTGATTGGGAAGGGGCATCGGACGAAGAAGTGGACGTCGCTGTCAGATCGGCGACTCGCAATATGGAGGCGTTGGGAGCGACGGTTACGAACATATCGATTCCGATGCATCGTGACGCTATTCACATCGCCTATGCAATTTATATGGAAGGCGCGACTGAATTCATGGTGCGCGGTGATGGCATGGGCTTCAACTGGCGGGGGCACTACTCACTAGGACTCCGCGATTTCTATGGGCGAGCGCGGCGAAGCAGACCAAACGATCTTCCGGCCACAGTGAAGCTGTTGGCGCTGTTCGGACAGTACATGAGCGATCGTTATAACGGACATTATTACGCTAAGGCTCAGAATCTCGCTCGCACGTTGCGCGCGGCTTATGACGCAGCATTTGCGCAGGCAGACCTTCTGGTTTTGCCGACGACGCCAATGAAACCAATGTTGATTCCAGTGGATCCCGATCTGCCCGAATACTTTCGCGCTGCATTCGGTACGGGCGCAAATGCGGTGCCCTTCAACATCACAGGTCATCCCGCGATAAGTATTCCCTGCGGAGAAGTTGAGGGTCTGCCGATTGGGATGATGCTCGTGGGTCGCCATTTCGAGGAGAGTGCGTTGCTCAGAGCAGCGCACGCCTACGAGCAGAAAGGAGCATGAGAGATGTTCGATCTGATCATAGAGGGTGGTCTAACAGTAACTCCTGACGAGGCAAGAGAGATGGACGTTGCGGTTCTGAATGGAAAGATCGCCGCCGTTACCGTTCCCGGAACCCTGAAGTCGGAAGCCGGAAGAGTCATCGATGCGCAAGGAAAGATCGTGCTACCGGGTGGAATTGAGCCGCACGCACATATTGGCATCCCCATACCGGAGAAATGGGCCGGACGCCCCGAGGTGATCACTTCACCACCCCAGATGTCGAGTCGCGCCGCGGCCTTCGGGGGAGTGACAACGATTCTGGACTTCGCTGGCAACTTCAACTTCGCACCGGTTTCAGGCCCGGATCAAAAGCCGATCATGGAGGTCATTGAGGAACGTCGCGAAGTCTTCAAGGATCATTGCTATACGGATTTCGCTTTTCACCACATTCTGAGAGGAGACGAACTCGAGGCCGCCCCGCAATTGATCGATCAGATCGGTGAAGCCATCGAGGACGGAGTAGCCAGCTTCAAGATCTTTACCGTTCATCAGCCTTTTCGCGTGCCTTACGGTCACCTCTGGGCCGTCTTTAAAAAGGTCGCCCGGCATGGCGGAATAATGGCAGTCCATGCAGAGGAAGACGAGATCGTCACCTACATGATCGACAAACTCAAACGGGAGGGCCGCGATCATGGATACAACCTCCACCTCGTGCACAACAATCTTTCCGAGGACATATCCTTTCGCAAGATCCTTCGCCTGGCCCAACATACCGAGACTGGAGTGTACTTCGTACATGCTACCGCGAAAGAGGGAGTAGCTGCGATTGCGGAAGCCCGCAGCGCCGGTCAGCCCGTCTACGGCGAGGCGCTCCATAACTATCTCGAGTTCACATGCGAGGACTATCAAAAACCCGACGGCACGCTCATTCATACGTATCCGGCGATCAAGTATGCGGAGGATCGTGATTCATTGATCGCAGGGCTGCTTGATGGCCGGCTCTGCACAACAGCGACTGATGAGTGGACCACCCATAAAGATGTGAAGCTTTCCGGGCAAACGGTTGAGACAGTGTGTGGGGGACACAACGGCATCGAGACGCGGCTCCCCGTAATCTTTACGAAGCTTGTCGTCGAGCGGCAGATGCCATTACAGAGGTTTGCGGCTATCACCTCAACAAACGCAGCAAAAATCCTTGGGCTTTATCCGCAGAAGGGGGCGATTGCCCCGGGCAGCGATGCAGACTTTGTGCTGATCGATCCAAACCTCAAGAAGACACTGACACTTGACGACCTCCATGCCGACTCAGACTACAGCATCTGGGAGGGTTTCGAATGTAAGGGGTATCCCGTAATGACAATTCTGCGTGGCAAAGTGATTGTCGAAAATGGGAAGCTTCTCGGCAACTCTTCAGATGGAAGATGGCTACCGAGGAAAGTGTCGCCAGGAGTTCTGGCCCAACCGACCGTTTAAAAACTCGGAAAACAATTGCGGTGAAACTGACACGGCGTGACGCACTACTGGGGCTGACGTGGGCAGTTGGTCCAATAGATTCCGGCCTCTCTGGGGACGGTGATCATAACCTCCGATTCACACCACGCACATTATTGTTGACTGTTGCATCCGATTCTGGTATTTAATACGTCATCTCAAGATATGAGACATAGTTATGGAAAACAACAGTAAGTCCTCCCCGTACAAAGTGCAGGTACTGGAACGGTCGTTGGGAATTCTCGAACTGCTGTGCAGTGATGGCCCCGAGCTGTCGCTGATTGAGCTTTCCGAGCGGCTCCAGTTGCACAAGAGCACAACGCACCGGCTTCTTGGTGTCCTAGAACAACATCGATTTATCGAAAAGAGTTCCAATAACGGCAAGTATCGGCTGGGACTCAAGTTGTTTGAACTGGGAAGCAAGGCTATCGCCCATCTCGACTGGCGCGAAAAAGCTCGACGCCATCTACAGCGGCTCGCCTTTGAAACCGGCGAAACGGCCCATTTGTGCATTCTGGATGATGGCGAAGTGCTCTATTTAGAGAAGGTTGAGGCGCCACGCACCGTTCGTGTGCCCTCCATCGTAGGCCGCCGTTATCCGGCACATTGTGGCGGCGCAGGCAAGACCTTGCTCGCGTTTCAGCCGGAAGAAGAAGTTGGAGAGTTGGTTAAAAGAAGAGGGTTGAAAGCTTACACCCGCAATACGTTAACCACGCCAGCCCAACTGCGCGAGGGGCTGCGGCGAGTGCGGGAACAGGGCTATGCAGTTGATAACGAAGAGTTCGAGGAAGGACTCGAATGTATTGGAGCGCCAATTAGAGACTATTCCGGAAGGGTTGTTGCTGCGATTAGCATCGCCGGACCCACTTTCCGGATCACTGAAGAGAAGTTGCCAGTGCTCGCGCTCACTGTAATGGATGTAGCAAAAGAGCTTTCGGCTGATCTCGGTTACCACGAGGTCGAAGCCAGTAAAGAGCCTACCGCTGTTGACGAAGAAGCCCAGGTCACAGCTTAGTTTTTTAAAAAGTAATCTCACATCGTGAACTCGGATTGCATCCTCTTGCTCTCCTTTAGGGTTAGTTTAGGCCTAAGGACTGTCATGGACTACAGTTGCGAGAATAATTGGTACGCTATTCATACCTACGCATCTCGGGAAGCCGTGGCTGCGATGAACATTGAGCGGCTTGGGTTAGAGGTTTTTTTGCCGCAGATCAAACAGCAAAAAAGGGTTTGGGGAGTCGCGCAGACGGTAATCAGGCCGTTGTTCTCTGGCTATATGTTTGCCCGTTTCGCTCCCGCATCCTACTTGCACCTGATTCAGTATGCACGAGGCGTACGTCGGGTAGTTGGAAATGGAGACCGCCCAACCCCGGTTGATGACGAGATTATTGCGGCCGTTCGCGATGGTATAGGTGAAGACGGATATTTGCAGATCGAGCCTCCGCGATTGCGGCGGGGCGATCGGGTGACGGTGCAAGAGGGGCCACTCCAGGGGCTCAAGGGCATTCTTGAGCAGGATGTGGGCGACCGCGAGCGCGTGGTGATTTTACTCGAAGCTATCGAGTATCAGGCGCGACTCTTGATTGAGAAGCGGTACCTGAAAGCGCAAGCTGAAGCACTTTAAATGTTTCGCCGAGAAAACCTCCTAATAGCAAGCCAGTTTACTTAACTGGGATGGCGGTAGCCCGCCTTGCCAGACGAATCAACCAGAGTACGTAGCCAAACAGCGTCCACCCGACGCGTTCAATCGGAAAAGTTCCTCAGAGTTAGAACGTCTCAGAACAAGCTGGGTATCCCCATCAACCTCCTCGCTGTTTTCCAAACCTGGTCTTAATGGTTGAAGACCATCGAAGTCGATCTACCAAGTTGGAAGGAGGAAACCACGATGATCAATCCAGATCTGTTTCTAAATAAAGCACATGGCTTGGTTGTTATTGCTTTCATGCTGATTGGGCTGGCCGCCTTCCAGGTGCGCGCCCAAACTACGGGCACCATCTACGGTACCGTTACCGACCCGAATGCAGCGGCAGTGGCGGGGGCGATAGTCACAGCTATTAACGAGGAAAGAAAGCTCACGAGGACGGCGACTACGGGAAGCGACGGTCTCTACAATTTTACCGTGCTGCCGGTAGGCCGTTACTCGATCACTGTTGAGGCGGCGGGATTCAAACCCTACGAGCGAAAGGACATTGATCTACAGGTACAATCGAATCTGCGCGTGGATTTTCCCATGGAGTTGGGTGACGTGACGGAACGCGTAGTCGTGACCGCCGAAACATTGCAGGTGGATGCGGGCAGTTCAACCCTGGGCAAGGTGGTGGAAGAGAAGCGAATCGTTGATCTGCCTCTCAGCGGTCGCAATTTCCTCGAGTTAGGAACGTTGCAGGCGGGCGTCACGCCTTCTATACCCGGCATCGATGCGGTAGGGAGCGGCACAAATAATACTCCGGGAGGCACAAGATTCAATTTCATCGTGAATGGAATGCGAATTAGTTCAAACAACCATCTCCTGGACGGGGTCAACAATGTCGAACCGGTTACTGGTTCGGCGATGATCGTGCCATCGCCCGATGCCCTCCATGAGTTTCGCATTCTCACCAACTCTTACGGCGCCGAGTTTGGGCGGGCCGGCGGTTCGGTTGTTACGGTCCTGACCAAAAGTGGGACCAGGAACTTTCACGGCTCGGTCTTTGAGTTCCTGCGAAATGATGTGTTTGATGCGCGGAACTTTTTTGCGCCTGCGGTGCCGGCGCTAAAGCAGCATCAGTTTGGGGGCACGATTGGTGGGCCTATTGTCCGTGACAAGACTTTTTTCTTCTTTGGGTATGAGGGGTTTCGACAGGTGAAAGGCATCCCCGTCAGCGCCCCGGTACCATCAATGCTCGTACGGCAGGGCAATTTCTCCCAGGAGGCGAATCAACCGATCGATCCCTTTACCGGCCAGCCGTTTCCCGGCGGAATTATTCCGCCGAATCGGATCGATCCGATCTCGAATAACATTCTGAACGTATTGAAGCTTTGGCCGGAACCGAACACTGGAACTAACATCTGGAGCGCAGCGCCCGCCGGCTCAAACGATCGGGATCAGTTCATTGTGAGGCTGGACCACACAATGATGGGGGGCAAGAATACGCTTACCGGCCGGTACCTCTTCGATGAGGGTGTTCGCTTCGTCCCCTTGGGCCACTTTGCCTCCAACTCCGCGCCCAATATTCAGGTGCCCGGATTCTCGAATGAGGAAGCAAATCGTTTTCAGAACCTGATGCTTGGTGATACGCATATCTTCTCACCGCGCGTAATTAACGAATTCCGGCTGTCATATCAACGCGCGAACGTCGCCGCCGGCCGGCCCGTAGATCAGGTTGACACGGCTAGTCTCGGTTTCACCTTCCCGAGGATATCGTCGATCGATGTCGCGCCGGTCATCGCTGTATCTGGCGTCACCGGGTTAGGGCCGCCCATCTTCAGCAAGCGCGTAAGCAATTTCTATCAACTTGTTGACAACGTCTCGTTCAATACCGCACGACACCAACTGAAGTTCGGGGGCGAGATTCGTCACACGCGGTTGACCAGTCTCTTCACGTCGCTGGGTAATGCTTCATTTACGTTCAATGGGCTGGCAACCGGAAACGCCCTTGCCGATTTTCTGCTGGGCTTCCCATTTCTCTATTTGCAGGCTGCCGGTAAAGAAGATAAGGCTCTTCGCCAGACCGCATACTACTTCTATGTTCAGGATGATTTTCGAGCGACAAAGAATCTGACACTCAACCTTGGATTACGCTACGAACTCTCCCCGGGCTTTACGGAACAAGACAACTTGCTCTTGACCTTTATTCCGGGGGCGCAGTCGGTGCTTAGTCCGACATTGCCAACAGGATTGGTACATTCGGGCGATCCCGGCGTTCCCAGGACCTTGTTTCCCACCGATAAGAACAATTTTGCTCCCCGAGTTGGCCTGGCCTGGGATCCTTTCGGAAACGGAAGATCAAGCGTGCGCGCTGCATACGGCATCTTCTATGACGAGTCCGGTCTGATTCAAACCTACAACGTATACCAGGCGCCTGACTTTCAGCCCATTGCAGTGTTGATATTTCCCCCGTCATTTGCCGATCCGTTCGTGGGTAATAGTCCCTTCACGCCACCGCTAACTTTCCCGGTACCGGTTGGACCAGGGACGACGGCCACATGGATCGCGCCGGACATGAAACCGGCCTACATTCAGCATTGGAACCTGACACTTCAGCATCAGTTGACACCTTCACTGGCAGCCGAGATAGCGTACGTGGGAAATAAGGGGACTCGGCTTCAGGGAAATGTAGATATAAACCAACCGGAACTCACCGCGAACGCCACGCCCTTTAATGTTACCCAGCGGCGTCCGTTACCACAGCTAGGCTCGACCTTTCAGGTTTCCTCAATCTTTAATTCAAATTACCACGGGTTGCAGACGACGCTAACTCAGCGCTTGTCACGCGGTTTATCGTTTCAGGCGGCTTACACGTGGTCCAAGGCACTCGATGATACCACCAGCCCTACCGCCTTCTTCCTGATTCCGGGTCAGAATGCCGGTCGAGCTCAAGACAATCGAAACCTTGGGTTTGAACGCGGGTTGTCCGCGTTCGATGTGCGACACCGCTTCGTTTTGAGTTACATCTATGAGTTGCCATTCTTCCGGAACAGTACCGGGTTTGCCAAACACGCTCTTGCCGATTGGAGGGTGACTGGGATTGTGTCGCTACAGTCAGGCCATCCATTTACTATCATGGACACTCGGGATCCAAATGTGGATCAGGTACAGGAGAATGATCGCGCAGACGTTCTAAGGAACCCAAATCTGCCGCGTGGTCAAAGGACCCCGGAACGCTGGTTCGATACAACCGCATTCCGACGGCTGGTACCGCCGAACCAGGGTAATGCAGGGCGCAACATTCTGATTACCGATGGCATTCAGAACTTCGACATCGGAGTGGCGAAGGATTTCAGATTCGGCGAACAACGACGGTTGGAGTTTCGCTGGGAAGTCTTCAATCTCTTTAATCATCCGAACTTTGGCGTGCCGATTAACGACTTGAATTCACAGTTTTTCGGCCGCGTCCTGAATACCTCGACTACCGAACGCATCATGCAATTTGGCCTGAAGTTCCTCTTCTAAGTCTCGCCTCTTACAAAGAAAGTAATTTCGATGAAGGAAACAGTCGTCTCTGAGTTTACTGTTCCCGCGCGCCACGGGAAGGCCTTCGTTGTCCGGAAGGGGCAGGTCTTGAGCATTATCGAGATCGAAGGAAAGCAGATGGCAGACGTCGTCTTCCTCAATGCGAATGACTACAAAGAGGTCTTTCATGCGGGGTGGAGTGCGGCGCTGAATATGATGATGGGCGAAGGGGACATGAGAAAGCTCAAGAAACTCTACTCGAAGTCGCCTCGAGATAACGTTATGTTGACCGTGGTCGACGATCCGACCGGAGTTCATCTGCCCTGGAATGGTGGGCGATGCAGCCGCAAGGTGTACGAAGAGTTCTTCAAGATGCCTGGTCATCGCAGTTGCCAGGACAATCTCGCCGAGGCTCTCGCTCCCTACGGCCTCACGGAAGATGATGTCCCTGATGTCTTCAATGCCTTCATGAACGCCAAAGGATTTGAGGAAGGTCGCTTTGACACCCTTGAACCGATAACCGAGAAGGGCGACTACATTTCGATGCGAGCCGAAATGGATGTTCTTGTCGGCGTGTCCGCTTGTCCGTTTGACCTCCTTTACACTCCGCGTCCGCTGGGAATTAAGATCGTTGAATACGCAGAATAAACAGTCGCTCGATGGGCCACCTGACAGCGCCGATCTAATCCTGCACGATGCGATCGTCGTGACGATGGACGCCGAGAGCAGGGTCTTTCGCAATGGGGCCATTGCAATGAAGGACGGCGTGATTGCGGAGGTAGGTGATTCGGCTTCTTTGTTATCGCATTGGAAGTCTGACCGCTCAATGGATCTTCAAGGTCAGGTGGTAACTCCGGGTTTGGTCAACGCCCATATACATCTCACCGGCGACGGACTTTTCCCGGGAATTGAACCTGACGACAGTCCTCGTGAGAGCCATATGGCTCAATGGATTCTGCCTCCGTACGAACACGCCAACCCTGAGGATGAAAGGGCCGCTGCTCGCTTCGTGGCATTGCAGATGTTAAAGCAAGGAACCACCGCATTTATCGAAGCTGGTACCTGTCGATATCCTGCGGCTGTTCTCGATGGTCTTGCCGGTTTGGGCATTCGCGGTTCGATCGGCGCCTGGGCTGGTGATCGCTGGCCGGCGCCAGGGTTCTTTTCGACAACCACCGAGCAGGCTCTCCGCCAGATTCAGAAAGCGCTCGAACTGAAGTCCGATCGCGTGGAGGTTTGGCCCAACGTACTTGGCACGGCTATCTGCTCGGACGAACTCTATCAAGCAGCAAGTGACCTGGCGCGGAAGCTTAATCGCCATTGGACCTTTCATATGTCACCCGCGCCTGACGATGGAGAAGCGTACCGCGAAAGGACTAAACGCGATCCCATGGTTCATCTCGAAAAACTTGGCGTCCTCGATGATCGGTGTGTAATCGCGCATGCGATTCACATCACTGAAGCCGAGGTGCAAGCGCTCAACCGCAGCGGAGCGACTGTGGTGTTCTCTCCCGGCTCGGCAATGCGTCTATCTTCAGGGGTGAGTTCCGTTGGGCGGCATCCTGATCTGGCCCGGGTGGCATTGGGAACGGACGCTTTGAATGCCTCCAATCATGTGGACCTGCTGAGGTCAGCCGATCTGGCCTGTGCTGTTTATACCGACGCACGTAAAGATCGTTCAGTGCTCACTGCCGAACGAGCTCTGAAATGGTTAATCGCAGGGGGCGCGGGCGCTTTGGGTTGGGCCGATCAGACAGGTTCGATCGAGACAGGCAAGCGAGCTGACATCAGCGTATTCGATGTGGGCAGACCGGTTTACAACGTTGCCAACGCCCTGGTGCACGGTTCGGCCCGAGCGGTGCACGTCTTCGTCGACGGCGAACAGGTTCTCAGCGACGGCCACGTGAAAGACGAGGATGAAATCCTCGAGGAGGCTGCTGTTGCCGGACGGCGCGTCGCAAAGCGAGCGGGCTTTCCCTCTTCTACCGGTTGGCCATTACTTAACTAACTTCGTCGGCATCGGAACTAGATCCACGGAATAAGACGGATAAGACGGATAAGACAGATAGCTGTGAACCTTAAAGGAATTGTCCTTGGATCTCTCTAGACGCAATTTTCTACAGGCTTCGGGTCTTGCTCTGGCAGCTTCTTTTCTAGCGGGATCCGAATTGACTTATGGCTTCTCAGGGGAAGCGATCCTGGTTCGCAATGGGCTGCTAATCGATGGCACCGGCAAGGCACCGCTGGAGCACGCTTCGATACTCATTGAACGCGGCCGATTCACAAAGATCACGAGCGGTAACTTAAAGGCTCCCGCCGGCGCCCGGATCATTGATGCGACTGGGAAAACGGTCCTGCCGGGTTTAATTGATATGCATGCGCATCTCATCAGCGGCGGGTTTGACACTATCTCAGAGAAGAGCATGTCTTACGACCCGGTTGAACAGCTGAGAGCGCTCAAGCAGATGCTGTACTGGGGTGTAACAGCAGTCTATGTCCCCGTGCAGCCACTCGAATCGGGAATGCAGTTGCGGAGTTTGGTTTCCCGAAATGTCTTTCCGTCTCCGCGTCTGTTTATCTCCGGCCCAGGATTCACGGCGCCGGGCGGGTGGGGTGGCGCGAACCACCCGGACGCCAGAATCGAATTGACGGATCGTACGAGCATCAAACAGCAGGTGAGGCGGCTCGCAAACGCCAAAGTCGAAATCCTGAAACTCTTCTACGATGACATGAGCAGTTCCTTTACCAGGCCACTGCCAAAATTGGAGAAGGAGTTGATGGAAGCCGTAATCAGCGAAGCCCATGCTAATAAACTGAAGGTGATGGTTCACGCCTATCGAACCGACGATCATAAGGATGCCATGAGAGCCGGCGCTGATGTAATGGCCCACTCGGCAATCACCGAGCCGGTCGATGACGAATACATCGAATTGGCAAGAAAGAGCCGGACAATGTATCTGGCAACGCTTTCGGTCTATCACGATGTTTTTGACGAGCATTCGATTCGCTCGCTGGTTGCCGAGGAGTTTGTGCAAAGGACCGTGCCGCAAAAGACCCTGAAGACGCTGACTGACGCGGAGCCTCTGAACAGCTTCGTGAAGTCGATCAAACAGGATTACATCAAGCAACAGTTGCCGACGATAGACGCAAATTTGAAGAAGCTATCGGAAAATGGAATTGCGATCGGAGTAGGTCCAGACACGGGGGTGCCGGGATCTTTTCCAGGTATTGCCGTGCATCGAGAGATGGAGTTGATGGTCCAGGCGGGAGTCATTCCGGCAAAAGCGCTCGTGGCTGCGACGAAAACCGGAGCAGCCTGCTTGGGACAAAAGCTCCTGGGCAGCGTTGAGACGGGGAATAAGGCAGACGTGGTTATCGTCAAGGGTAATCCGGTCGACGATATAAAGAATACTCGCAAGATCGAAGTTGTCATCAAAGAAGGACAGCTAATTGACCGAGAAAGACTCTTGAGTGAAATCATGAATTCCTGATCAAGGATCACCGAGATCATTAGCCGTGATTAAACCTTCACCGCAAAGGGAGCGCTGGGCCAACAAGTTTCCGGACCTTGGGACTGGTCCGGTGCCGGTTGAACCCAATGTTTCACCGGAATACTTCGAGCGCGAACGCGAGCGAATCTTCAAGCATTCGTGGCTGAATATTGGTCGGGCAGATGAAGTTCCTCAAGCAGGAGATTACCTGGTCAAAGATCTTGCGATTCTGAGAGCCTCGCTCATCGTCGTGCGCGGTCACGATGGTGTTATTAGAGCCTTCCATAACGTCTGCAGACATCGAGGTAACACGCTTACTCCGGCTTGCAGCGGACGAGCGCGAAGCTTCATCTGTGGGTTTCATGGCTGGACCTATGATCTGGCGGGAAAGCTTGTTCGCGTGCCGGATGAGGAGCAGTTCTTTGACTTTGATAAATCCGAATATGGGTTGACACCTGTCGCAACGGAAGTGTGGGAGGGTTTTATTTTCATTAACGTTGACTGCCAACCGGCAGAAACGCTTCGGGATTTTATCGGTGAGCAGTTCGACCAATTCAGTGGCTATCCGTTTGATACGATGAGGCCGACGGTCAAGTATTCAGCAACTGTTGACGTTAACTGGAAAATCTTTATGGAGATTTTTCAGGAATGTTATCACGTGGCATATATTCATCGACGCTCGGTGGCCGAGATCGGCACGGGCAAAGATAACCCCTTCGGCCATCTTCTCTCGGTCCGGCTCTATGGGCGGCATCGCTCGGCTTCAGTCTATTACAATCCTGAGCATCAACCTACCGCAGCAGAATTACTGGCGTTCAAGTACGGACCAACAATTCTCCAGGGGACAGCAGCAGGCGATGTCCCGCCCCAGGGCATCAATCCAGAAAGAAGCCCCAAATGGGGCTTTGATATCAATGTTTTCTTCCCGAATTTCATTCTTGATCTGGCCAACGGATCATATTGGACACAGACCTTCTGGCCCATTGCAGTAGGTCGCACGCTTTGGGAGGTTAGTTTGTATATGGAGCCAGCCACAAACCCCGGTGAACGGATAGGTCAGGAGTTCAGTAAAGTCTTGATGCGCGACGCTTTTCGCGAAGACCTCAGCAGGCTTGAAAGTATTCAAGCGAATATGGCCTCTGGTGCGTTGACTCAAACTCCGCTCTCCGATCAAGAGATTGTTGTTCGCCACGCTTATCACGTGGTTAACGGTATCGTTGACCCCTTTACTGAATGAGCCATGTGGAAGGAGATTGCACGAATGACATCACCACTCCTCCCGAATCAGTTTCAAAATCTGAATTCTTTTGTAGAGATGTGGGCATTGGCGACCGAACAAGCGCGCAATACCCGGCGAAGATCGACCGTGATGGAAGAAATTCAAGAGTTTTATGAAGCCATGCTGCCCAGGATGGATGAGATCATCCAATATCTCAATCAGTATCCACTCGACGGTTTTCCTGAAGATGCCCAGCGATTGTTTTATCTGGCACTCTCGTTCATGGAGGTTTCACCGGCTGTTGAATTGTTTGGCGAACCGGATGAATCTGGTGTCTTCGACGCTGCACGATTCAACATTATCGAGCCGGTGGTTGTGTGACGGGTGTTTCCTGTAGTTCTTTGAATCGAGGTACATAGATGTCAGTCAGAAAGCCATCTCTCGAAGACCTTCGCAAAGCCGCAAACTCTTTCCATCTCGATCTAACGGAAGAGGATCTGGCGGCCTATCAGGGCCTTTCTGAGGGCCTCATTGCAGCGCTGGGTCGTTTGGACCAACTAGTCGAGACCAGGCCCCCGGTGAAATACCCCCGCAGCGTCGGTTATCGGCCGGCCGCGGAGGAAAATCCCCTCAATGCCTGGTACTGGAAGTGTTCGATTAAAGGGGCGACCTCGGGAAAGCTGGCCGGAAAGAGAATCGCGATCAAGGACAATGTATGCGTGGCCGGCATTCCTATGATGAACGGCAGCTTTGTTCTTGAAGGGTATGTGCCGGACGTGGATGCCACCGTCGTGACGCGCATTCTCGATGCGGGAGGCGAAATTGCCGGCAAGGCTGTGTGCGAGAGCTTCTGTCTCTCCGGTGGCAGTCACCTTGCCGATACTGGTCCAACTCATAATCCGCACAAGCGCGGTTATTCAGCGGGAGGCTCTTCGAGTGGCAGTGCAGCGCTGGTGGCTGCGGGTGAAGTTGACATGGCGATCGGAGCAGACCAGGGAGGCTCGATTCGGGTTCCCGGTTCCTGGAGCGGAGTGGTCGGTCACAAGCCGACTTACGGCCTCGTTCCCTATACCGGGGCCTCATCGCTGGAGTACACAATCGATCATCTTGGGCCAATGACGCGCACGGTCACGGATGCGGCTCTCCTGCTCGAAGTGATTGCGGGTAAGGACGGGTTCGATCCACGCCAGGCAGAGGCCCGCACGGAGTCCTACACGCGAGCATTGACAGGTGATGCAAAGGGGTTGCGCGTTGCTCTCGTCAAAGAAGGATTCGGATTTGAAGGGATCTCGGAACCGGACGTCGATCAGATGGTCCAGGATGCTGCGCAACAACTCGAGAGGGCCGGCGCCAGGGTGACTACCGTGGAATTGCCCTGGCATCGTGACGGCATGGCCATCTTCATGGGAATCGGAGTCGAAGGTGTCACAACGATGGTAGCGAAGGGTAACGGCCTCGGTACTAACTGGAAGGGCTATTACACGAGCAGCTTGCTCGAAGCCTATGCCCGCGGGATGAGAACTCGTCCCAATGACCTTTCTCCCACGACAAAACTCATGTTCCTGATGGGCCAGTACATAAGCGATAACTACTACGGTCGTTACTATGCAAAGGCCCAGAACCTGGCTCGCACCCTTAAGCAATCCTACGACGATGCGCTCGAGGAAGCAGATCTTTTGGTGATGCCGACGACACCTATGAAGGCGCGACCGCTTCCAGCGTCAGACGCGGGACTGGTTGAAAGGGTGGCACGCTCGATGGAGGCGGTTGCCAACACCTGTCCGTTCAACGTGACGGGACATCCTGCGCTAAACGTTCCCTGTGGGTTTTCGGATGGTCTGCCGGTTGGGATGATGCTTGTCGGCCGCTATTGGGAGGACGCGATGGTGCTCCGAGCCGGTCACGCATTCGAACAGCTCTCCGGATAAGGAAGCGATGAGAGAGGAAGGGTCATCCTGGGTAGAGGTGCTCGATCTTAATGAAACTCCTGTTGACCAACTTCAGGCTGTGAAAGTCAAGGGCACAGATCTCGTTATCATCCGGCAGGGCGATCGCTATCTCGCTATGGATCGTTGGTGTCCACACCAGGATGGAGATATGGCAGAGGGAAGGATCGTAGGTAAGGCATTAAAGTGTCCGTTACATGGCTTTATGTTCAGTATGGACCATGGACGTGGTCTCAATTGTCCGGGTTTCAACTTAAGAGTACACGAGGTCCAGGTGGAAAACGGTCGACTAAGCGTCCGACTCAATTCGGGTTGACCTGTTTCGTGTAGTTTGTCGTGATTTCTGGATTGATCTTCACCTCGGCCGAATAAGATCCACGAACACACACGAAATGACACGAACTAAAAACAGAAACAATTGGACTGTTGTCTAATCCAGTGGATAAAGGACTCCTTCTCAAAAATGGACGCGTAGTCGATATCGCCCAGGGGGTGGACGGTGTTGCCGACGTCGCGATCGCCGAGGGCAAAATAAGCGCTATCGGGCAGAATCTCGAGGCAGCGCCCAATGACGAGGTGCTGGATCTTACCGGCAAGATTGTTTGCCCGGGTTTCTTCGATATTCACGTGCACGCCTACGGCGGTATCGCCTTTGCCGACCCCGACAGTATCGGAGTCAATCTCGGCACCACCAGCATGGTCGATGCCGGCGGGGCAGGCGCCTACACCTGGGACGAGTTTGAAGCGCTCATCCTGGGCCAAACAAAAACAGACATCTATCTCTGGTTACTGATGCGCGCGGCAGGTATCTACGGTTTCCAGGACACCTGGACCGGCGCCCGCAGCCTGATTGATATTCCGATCAATCGCATGCTCGATATCGTCGAAGGGAACCGCGATCGTATCGTTGGATTGAAGATGGCGGAGTTTGCAGCTCTTGGACTGGGCCCGATGAAGATTGCCAAAGGCGTGGCCAATGTCCTCGAGCTGCCTCTGTATGTTCATATCGGCGAGCTCTTCGAATCACCTCCGGAGACCTACACCGAGCCGACCCTGAACCTTTTGGAAGCCGGTGATTATGTCACCCATTGCTACACGCCCTGCCCGGGAAATCTGATTGGCAAAGATGGCAAAGTCTTGCCCGAAGCTCTCGCGGCGAGGGACCGCGGTGTTTGGTTTGATCTGGCTTTTGGTGGGTTCAACTTTAGTTTCGATGTCGCGGAACGTCTGATGGACCAGGGGATCGTGCCCAGTACAATCAGCACCGACCTTCAGCAGATCAATGTGACAGGGCCGGTCTATTCCCTGATGCACGTGATGTCCGCTCTGATGGCCATTGGCATGAGCTTCGAAGAGGTGCTCCAGCGTGTCACCGTTAATCCGGCCGAACAGCTTGGGCTCACAGAGAAAGCCGGCACCCTCAAGCCAGGGATGCCTGCCGATGTCACAGTTATCGAGATCAAGAAGGGCGATTTTGTATTCGATGACACTACGGGAAAAACTCGCCGCGGTAATCAGTTAATTGGTCCGGTTGTGACAATCAAGGCAGGGGAGGTCATTTACCCGGACCGAAAACTGGCTGAGGCTGAAAGCAACTGGAGTATCGAGAGCTCGATGTCCTATGACGTAATCCCCTCTCACGCCAATCTCCTGGATATCGAGCAACGCGAATTTATCGGCACACTGGTTGAAGCTTTCAGCGAAGTTAACTGGGAAGGAGTCTCGCTGCATGAAGGCTTTCACCGCACACGAAAGCAGCAAGGAATTGATTTGCGCCGGGCCGCCGAGGCGGTAATCCAGAGTTTTATGACTTCGCGGTTCACGCCACCGATCGGGTTCTTTCTTGCAACTCAGGACCGTGACTTTGTCCTTTCTCGTTTGGCCCAGGTTGCTGCCATCGAGCAGGCGATAGCCCTGAATTAAGAATTTGCCTCGTATATTGCCTCGTATATTGGAGGAGCAGCTTTAGTGAAGGACGAAACATTAAAAGCTCTCGCACGAGCCCTCCAGCAAGCAGAGCTCGAGCGACAGCCAATAGATCCATTAACCGATGCCCATCCGGATCTCACAGTCGAGGATGCTTACGCAATTCAGAAAGAAGTGGTGCGTCAAAAAACCAGGCAGGGCAGCAAAGTTCGGGGAAGGAAGGTTGGTTTTACAGCTCCGGCAGTGCAACAGATGCTTGGCATGAATGAGCCAGGTTACGGTTATTTGCTTGATAGCGGAGCGGCTGGAGCCGGCGAGCGGATCTCATTTGACCGCCTGCTGCAACCAAAATTGGAGGCGGAGATCGCCTTTGTCCTGAAGGATCGACTCCGAGGACCAGGACTCACCATTCCCGATGTCCTGTCAGCCGTTGACTATTTGGTTCCCGCCTTCGAGATCATCGACAGTCGAATTCGCGACTGGCGGATAAAGGCCGCGGACACAATTGCTGACAATGCCTCTCATGGAATGTTTGTTCTTGGAGACACGAGACTAGCAGTTAATGAACTGGATCTCCCCAGTGCGCAGATGAAGTTGGAGAAAAACGGTGAGGTTGTTGCTACGGGAACTGGCAAAGCTGTACTCGGAAATCCGGTTCTCGCGGTGGTCTGGTTAGCCAACAAACTCTCGGAAACAGGAGGCCAGTTGGAAGCGGGCGAGGTGATCCTCTCGGGAGCGCTCGCAACTCCCCTGGTGCTATCAAAAGGGGACGCCGTGCGCGCGAATTTCGTCGCTCTCGGTTCCGTGGCCATAAGCTTTAGTTAGTAAAGAACGCAGAGATCCGAATATGAAATTGAAACTGAAGGAAGATTTTGAGATCAAGGCCCCCGTGACGGGGCGGTTTGCTGAAATCCTGACCTCGGAGGCGGCCAGTTTCGTGGCGCGTTTGCACCGCGAATTCAACCCGCAACGCGAGTCCCTGCTACAACGCAGAACCGAACGACAATCGCAGCTTGATCGAGGCGTTGTCTACGACTTTCTATCGGAAACCAGGCACGTCCGCGAAGGTGATTGGAAAGTAGCGCCGGTACCTCTTGATTTGCAGGATCGGCGGGTCGAGATCACGGGTCCGATCGAGCGCAAGATGATGATCAACGCGTTCAATTCGGGCGCCCGCGTCTTCATGGCCGATTTTGAAGACGCAAATTCGCCGACCTGGGAGAATGTCATCAGTGGGCACGTGAATCTCATCGATGCGATCGAGCGAAGGATCGAACATACCAGCCCTGAGGGTAAGGTCTATCGGCTGAAGGAAAAGATCGCGACGTTGCTGGTCCGCCCGCGAGGCTGGCATCTGGTTGAGAAACATTTCCTGGTTGAAGGCCAACCCATCTCAGCCAGTCTCTTTGACTTTGGCCTCTACTTCTTCCACAACGCCCGCAGACTGTTGGAGAAGGGCAGTGGTCCATACTTCTATCTTCCCAAGCTGGAGAGCCATTTGGAAGCCCGGCTGTGGAACGATGTCTTTAACTATGCTCAGGACGCCCTCGAGATTCCGCGTGGCAGCATTAAGGCGACGGTGCTGATCGAGACCATTCCCGCTGCCTTCGAGATGGACGAGATCCTTTACGAACTCAGAGACCACTCGGCGGGCTTAAACGCTGGCCGCTGGGATTACATCTTCAGCATCATCAAGAAATTTCGCATGAGGCCGGACTTCATTCTGCCCGATCGAATGCAGGTAACCATGGCCGTGCCTTTCATGAGGGCCTACACCGAACTGCTGGTCAAGACTTGTCACCGGCGTGAAGCCCATGCGATTGGGGGGATGGCTGCTTTCATTCCCAGCCGGCGCGATCCAAAGGTCAACGAAGTAGCGCTTACCAAAGTAACAGAGGACAAGATCCGCGAGGCCAACGCCGGTTTCGATGGTACGTGGGTGGCCCATCCGGACCTCGTTTCCGTGGCCGGCGAGGTCTTTGATGAGATCCTTGGAGACAACAGTCATCAGGTTGCTCGGAAGCGGACGGAGGTAACAGTCACACCGGCTGAACTGCAGGAGTTTCGCGTTCCGGACGGCGAGATCACCGAAGCCGGTTTACGAAACAACATCACGGTGGCCCTTCAATATGTGGAGTCGTGGCTGAGTGGTATCGGTGCAGTGGCGATCTACAACTTGATGGAGGACGCCGCCACCGCCGAGATTTCGAGATCTCAGATCTGGCAATGGTTGCGCTCTGGAGCGACCGTGCGTGAAGGTCAGAAGGTTAGCCGCGAGTTGGTGGGAAGGATTGCTGATGAGGAACTCGAGAAGATCAGTCAAAGCATCGGTAGCGAGGCCTTCGAACGCAGCCGCTACAGCGAGACGCGAGAAATTTTTGAGAAGGTAGCCCTTGGTGACGAGTTTGTTGAGTTCCTTACCATCCCGGCTTACGAGCGACTGTAGCGCCAGGACTAGATGAGCTGATTCAAATAGGGAAGCGCGATGGCAACGACAGGGAAATGGACAGAGCAATATCCTGACCTTGGAACAGATCCAATCCCGATTGCTTCCTGCATCTCTCCCTCCGACTTTGAACGTGAGCGAGAACGAATCTTTCGTCGCGTCTGGCTCAACATTGGACGTGAAGAGGAGATCCCACGACATGGTGATTACTTTGTGAAGGAGCTGGAGTTTTGCCAAAGTTCAATCCTGGTCGTACGAGGAAGAGACGATGCGGTTCGCGCCTTTCATAACATGTGTTCGCATCGTGGCAACAAGGTCGTGCGGAACTGCACGGGGAAGGTGGGAGGATTTGTCTGTGGCTTTCACGGATGGAAATACGATCTGACTGGATCCCTGGTCCATGTCCCGGATGAATCCCAGTTCTTCGATTTCAACCGCGCGGAGCACGGGTTAACCCCGGTGGCGACCGGCATATGGGAAGGGTTCATCTTCATCAACCTGGATCCGCAGCCGGTGGAGAGCCTCGAGGATTTCCTGGGTGAGTTAGGGGCCGGGCTTAGAGGCTACGCGTTCAACAAAATGAGTTTGGCAGGAACTTACCGCGCTGAGGTACGGGCCAACTGGAAGGTCACGTTGGACTCTTTCCAGGAAGGTTATCACGTTGCGTTTCTTCACAAACGATCGGCCGGCCGTGCTTATTCGGATCAGAGGAACCCGGTCACGCATGCTCTTACTTTTCGTCTCTTTGAATTGCACCGGATGATGTCGATCCCCGGCGCCGCCGGGTACCGCCCTACTGGGGTCGAGATGGTTGCCCACCGCTTTGGAGCATCTATTACAAAAGTGGATGAAGATCGAAGCGCGCCGCAGACATTGCCGCCGGCCCTCAACCCGACGAAGAACGCAGGCTGGGTTTTCGACATGAACATCTTCTTTCCCAATTTCTTTATGTTCCTATTCGCAGGCACCTATTTTACTTACAACTTCTGGCCATTAGCGGTAGACCGCACTCTCTGGGAAACCAGGATCTACTTTCCACCTGTAGCAAACGCCGGACAACGCTTCAGCCAGGAGTACGCAAAGATTGCCCTGCGCGACACTTTGAGAGAGGACGGAAATACCCTCGAGGCGATTCATGCAAATCTTGCTTCAGGCGCAAAAACCCATTTTCTTTTACAGGACCAGGAGATTCTGATCCGGCATTCCCACAAGGTTGTCGCGGATATGGTGGCCAGTGAAGGATGAATCCCGAGCCGCTAGTACCACTAAAGAAAGGCTTCTTTCTCATTAACACCTAACTTCAGTTAGGTGACATAGAAACGACCAAGAACCTTAGAACCGTTTCAACGGTTTCCGACACGTGAGACGTCATCGCTCTGTGAAAACGAAGCAAACCGTTGAAACGGTTCGTGAAAGCGCTTGAGGACCTGACCACCACCTGACTAAAGTCAGGGGTTAATGAGATGGTTATTGTGGATCAATCCGGGAATCATTATTCTCCGATAAGGCAGTGGTTACGGCAAAAAGCCGGGCCGGCGCCGCGTGATTTCGTGGAGGCTACTCGTAGAAAAGGAGTGAGTGATGGATAAACCGATGGAGGAACCCAAAGTCATTAGCTTGACGGATGACAAGTTTGACAAGGAGGTCGTCCCTGGGGTGGCATTCATGAAACATACCTTTGGCAATGAACTGAGTGTGGCGCTGTTCAAAATTGCCAAGGGCCAGGGCGCCAACTTCCCGAAACATTACCATAAGCACGGGGAAGAGATTGGCATCCAACTCAAAGGCAGCGCGAAGGTGTTTGCGTGCGGCAAGGAATACGTGATCAAAGAGGGTGAGGCGATCATCATTCCAGCGGACTGCGAGCATGCCGGGATCTTTGGCGAAGAGGAAGGCCTCCTGCTGGCCGTAGCCACTCCGCCACGCAAGGACTATGGCCCAGCCGATTGGTAGACTTCGTTCCATTCCAGAGTAACAGGTGAATAACCCAGCTAAGCCAGGACTTTTCTACGGTTGGTTCATTGTTCCCGTGGCAGCAATCGGGCTGTTCATGGGCTACGTGCCAATCATCGGCTTCAGCTTTAGTGTTTTCTTCAGGCCCATTAGCGAAGAATTCAGCTGGAGCCGGGGGCAGGTGGCACTGGGTTTCTCGCTCTCTTTGTTGGTCCTGAGTGCCGCATTGCCGGTTGTCGGCAGGCTCGTAGACCGTTATGGAGCGCGCACGATTATCTTGCCTGCGGCGTTGCTCTTCGGATTGGGCCTTACGTCGTTCTATTTTCTTAGCAATAGTATCTGGCATTTCTACGGGATCTACATCTTCCTCGGAATTGTTGGCAGCGGCACTGCGGCAGTCCCTTACTACAAGGTGATCTCACAATGGTTTGATAGGCGAAGGGGGCTCGCGCTTGGGCTGACTATGGGTGGAGCCGGAGTGGGCTTTTTCGTAATGCCAACACTTTCGTTTGCGCTCATCAGTACCTTTGGTTGGCGCCTTGCTTATGTGTTGATCGGTGTAACCGTTATCGTGGTCACCATCCCTGTGGTGGGCCTCTTTCTGAAGGAGCGACCACAGTTGATGGGTCTTTTGCCGGATGGCGATCAGGCTCCATCCAAAGAATCTGGAGCAGTTGCCAGGGCGGCGCCTGGACTGACGGCGCGAGAGGCCTGGCGCTCACCTACCTTCTGGGTACTGTGTACGGCACTGTTTATCGTCTCATTGAGTCTCAACGGTTGTTTGATTCACATCGTGCCGCTGTTAATGGATCGAGGGATTTCTGCACAAAGCGCCGCACTGGCTGCGTCAGTACTTGGCGGCGCCACGCTGGCCGGACGAATTGCGACGGGTTACTTGCTGGATCGTTTCTTCGCTACTTATGTAGCTGTCTGTTTCTTTAGTCTGGCGGCAGTTGGGGTCCTGATGCTGTGGGCTGGGGCCGCAAATCCGTTCGCATTTATCGCAGCACTGTTGATCGGGGTCGGGATTGGAGCCGAGGGAGACATCATGGCCTATCTGGTAGGCCGGTATTTTGGTCTCATTGCCTTCGGCGAGATCTACGCCTATGTGCTTGCAATCTACACTCTCGGCGCCGTTGTTGGACCATTACTGATGGGCGTTGGTTTTGACTCGACCGGTTCCTACGACGTGGTTCTCGGGCCGTTCCTGGTGGTGACGCTTGTCGGCGCTTTTTTGATGACTCGGCTTGGTCCATATCGAACCTGGCAACCGGTAGCTGAACCCGCAACGAAATAACCGTACCTCCTCCCGTTCGTCAAAGACCTACAACAAGGAGAACTTCTTATGGCAGGACAGTTTGATGGCAAAGTCGCGTTGGTTACCGGTGGCAGTTCTGGCATCGGTCGGGCAACTTCAGTGGCGTTCGCTCGCGAGGGGGCCAGAGTGGTCTTCGCCGATATCGACGTAGCTGGGGGCGACGAGACTCTCCGGCTGGTCAAGGAAGTTGGCGGCGAAGGCGTCTTTGTTAAAGCAGATGTTTCCCAAGCAGAAGATGTGAAGAACATCGTCGCCACTGCTATCAAGACGTACGATCGTCTGGATTTCGCGCATAACAATGCCGGCATCGATGGGGAATTCGCCACGATCGTCGCAAACACCGAACAGAATTTCGACCACGTCATTGGCGTTAACCTGAAGAGTGTCTGGCTCGGCATGAAGTACGAGATACCCGAGATGCGAAAGCGGGGTGGCGGCGCCATCGTCAATACGTCATCGGTGGCAGGGCTGGTGGCATTTCGCACGATGGGACCGTACGTCGCCAGCAAGCATGGCGTAATCGGGCTCACCAAAACTGCGGCGTTGGAGTATTCGAACCATGGCATCCGCGTCAATGCCGTCTGTCCCGGCGCCATTCGGACACCGATGATCGATGCCTTCATCAACAATAACCCTGAGACTGAGGCCGCAATGAGCGCTTTGCAACCAATTGGACGCATGGGCGGAGCGGAAGAGGTGGCTAACCTCATCCTGTGGTTGTGTTCAGATGCATCTTCATTTATTACAGGCGCCGCCATCGCGATCGACGGCGGTATCGTGGCCCAGTCGGGTGCATATCCGCCGATGCCTGAAGGCGAATAGAGCTTCCAGTTAGAAAATTGAGGAGGTGAACTCCATGTATTCGTTGGGAATAGATGTAGGCGGTACGTTTACCGACGTTGTGATCGTAGACGAAAAAAATGAAGTCGGGATGATGAAGATTCCCTCTACGCCTGAGAATCCTCTCGAGGGGATTAAAAACGGAGTAAAAGCGGTGGCCGGCGTCTTGGGCTGTGGTGAGGAAGAACTCGTCAAAGCGACCGAGCGTTTCGTTCATGGGACCACGGTGGCAACCAACACGATGCTGCAATACAGCGGCGCCCGGACCGCTCTGCTCACCACGCAAGGCTTTCGCGACTCGCTCGAGATGCGGCGATGCCATCGTAAGGGCCAATGGGACTTCTTTACACCGCAACCGCCCATCATCGTTCCTCGCTATCTCCGGCGGGGAATAAAAGAGCGCACACTCTGGGATGGAACAATCGATCAACCCCTCGACGAGAAGCAACTGCGGACTGAGTTGAAAGAGTTGGTGGAGAAGCATCAGGTGGGAGCGATTGCGATCTGCTTTCTGTTTTCGTTCAAGAATCCTGAGAATGAGCGGCGCGCCGTTGAGATCATCAAGGAGACGTATCCTGAGGTATTCGTATCAGCTTCGTCGGAAGTGGCGCCCCAGATCAGAGAGTATGAACGGACGTGCACTACTGTCGTGAATGCGTTTGTTGGTCCAGGCCTCTCGACCTATTTGAGCGAACTAGGCGGATATCTCGAATCCAGAGGCATGAGTCGGGAGTTCCAGGTAATTCAGAGTAATGGCGGTGTGACGACCGCGAGCGCAGCCGGACAGCATGGCGTACGGGCACTGTTATCAGGACCAGCAGGCGGTGCAATCGGCGGGGCAAGCCTTGCTGAAGCTATCGACGAACCAAATCTGATCATCGCCGACATGGGCGGAACCAGTTTTGATTTAACACTGGTCCAGAACAAGCAGATCTCGCTGGTTACGGAAGAAGAGGTGGCCGGGTACAAGATTTCGCTGCCGATGATAGGAATCTACACGGTTGGCGCAGGCGGCGGCAGTATCGGGTACCTCGATCCCGGCGGGCTACTAAAAGTTGGTCCAAAGTCAGCCGGGGCCAATCCTGGGCCCGCTTGCTACGATCGGGGAGGCTCCGAAGCAACGGTAACTGACGCCAACGTAATGCTTGGTTTCATCAATCCAGACTATTTTCTGGGCGGGTCGATGCGCCTTAATGCGGATTTGGCGACGAAAGCGATAGAGACTAACGTGGCACGCCCGCTGGGGATCTCAACCGTCGAAGGCGCGCAGGCGATCTATGAGATTGTGAACTCGAACATGGTGGATGCCATCCACGTGGTAACTGTCGAACAGGGTTACGATCCGCGCGAGTTTGCCCTGGTGGCGGCCGGGGGAGCCGCGCCATTACATACGGGGGTGCTCGCTAAGGCATTGGGAATTCCGCGAGTCATCATCCCTCACGCCTCTTCTGTCTTCTGTGCCCTGGGAGGCCTCGAGGCAGATATGAAGTACGACTACGTCCGGACCTACCTCGTTAAGTTAGGGACACTTAATGCAGAGCAACTATTCGAAGCTTTCGAAGAGCTACGACGGGAGGGCATCGCCCGGCTCGAGAAGGACGGGATCGCGGAAAGCATGAGGTCCTTCGAATACTGGTTGGAGATGCGTTACGTGGGCCAGCACTGGGATATCCCGGTTCCGGCCGGCATGGGAAACGGCGCAAAGCCTAGGCTCGAAGAGATTGTTAAGGAGTTCCACAAGCGGCACGAGCTGGTCCATGGTTATAAATTGGAGGAAAGGGAAGTCGAGATAGCCAACATTCGATTGATGGCGATTGGTAAGAGTCCCCGTCTCAAGCTAACAACCAGACCAATCGAGGGCAACGATGCTTCCGCAGCCGTCAAAGGCCGGCGCCGCGCTTACTTCGGAACGGAAGCTGGCTTTCTGGAAGTGCCAGTGTATGACGGCTCGAAACTGAAATCAGGGAATGAGTTCTCGGGGCCCGCGATCGTAGAGAAACCGAGCACCACCATTATCATCCACCCGGACCAGAAGGCCAGAGTGGATGAGCGCGAAAATATGATTGTCGATCTGTCGTAGGGAATGCCGTCTTCGACCTTCAAATGTGGCACTCCTTGTCTCATTAACACCTAACTTCAGTTAGGTGGCCAGAAACGACCAAGAACCAGAGAACCGTTTTAACGGTTTACGACACGCGAGGAGGACGTCCCTCTTTAACAACAGCAAACCGTTGAAACGGTTAGAGAAAGCGCTCAGGATCCGGTCACCTGACTGAAGTCAGGTGTTAATGAGACTTGATGGTTGTCAAGAACATCCAAACTCCAGCTACCTACTTAAGTTTGGCGTTAATGCCGCTCAGCCTGCGGGGTGACTTCAAAGAAGCGTTCTGTTCCCGTATTTAAAAGGAGAACCACATGGCAGTAGTACTAAAGACCGAAAGAAACCTGAGTGATGTGATCGCGCTGTCGGTGATGTCGCACAAACTCGACTCTGTTGCGCAGGAGATGGGAGTGACGATGCGCAAGTCGAGTCACTCGCCAATCTTCGCCGAAGCAAACGACTTTGCTTGCAGCGTTACAGACTGGAATGGCGAACAGATCGCCCAACTCGCCGGTATTCCAATTATTGGCGCTGCTGGTGGCTTTGGTCCACAGGAAGTGATGAAAGACTTCAGCAAAGATGAGATTCAAGAGGGTGACATCTTTCTGATGAACGATGCCTACCGATTGGGTAACCACCTGCCGGAAATGACCGTGGTGGTGCCGGTCTACATTCGCGGTGAACTCCTCTTCTTTACTGTGGCCAGAGCGCATCATCACGACGTTGGCGGTCCCACGCCCGGTAGTCTCAATGCAAGGCATAATTCGATCTATGCGGAGGGAATTCGCATCCCGCCTGTCAAGCTGTTTGAAAAGGGAAAGCTTAACGAGGGTCTGATGGAAGTGATCAAGCTCAATGTTCGCGATCCCGAGGTACTGTGGAGCGATCTGATGGCCGAGATCGGCGCCTGCAATGTCGGCAAAAAGCGGCTGGTCGAGGCCATGGAAAAGAAGTATTCGAATGACGAAATCCGGAAAGTCATTGAGGGAGTGTTGGCTGCGGCTGAACGGCAATGCCGCGAAGTAATTCGCACGTTACCAAACGGCAAGTATTACGGTGAGTTTGGAATGGATAATGACGGGATCAATGACGAGCCTGTTACTTTTCGAGTCACGATCACGGTCGAAGACGAGGACATAACCGTTGATTACACCGGTACTGATCCTCAGGCCGAAGGCTCGAAGAACTGTACGATGGCCACGACCTATTCAGGCACCCACGTGGCTGTTCTATGGGCTCTGTCAGGAGTGCTGCCTCGCAACAGCGGATCTTTTCGGCCGGTCAAGATCATTGCGCCCGAAGGAACCCTGGTGAACCCGAGGCCACCGGCAGCAGTCGGAATGTGTACGCTGCCTCCGGCCTGCGCCATGATGGGCGCGGTGCTCAAGGCGTTTGGCGAGACCGTTCCTGAACGTGTTCCCGCCGGATTCTTCAGCGTATTCACCGCGGGTTATGGAGGAATCGATCCTCGCACGGAAAAACTCTTCATAGGTTGGTGCTTTGGCGCGCTAGGGGGCGGCGGTGGTTACCCGCATCGCGATGGAGACTCGTTTGTCGCCCCTATATCGAACTACAACGGCATCCTGGTCCCAAATATCGAGACCGATGAAATGAACTTTCCTATCAAGACCCTATGCCATGAATACATTCCTGATACCGGAGGGGCGGGGAAATTTCGCGGCGGCAATGGTGTCGATTACACGATTGAATTCAGAGGTGTCAATCCCGATGTCTCTGTCTTTGGAGATGGGGCAGTCATCCCTGCATACGGACTTAACGGTGGGATGAACGGCAGCCTTAACGAAGGCTATCTCAATCGCGGCCGCGAGAACGAGAAGCAACTGTCGAGTAATGAAGGTTGGAACCGCGCGAAAAGTGGCGAGACCATCACGGTGCTGTCGGCGGGTGGTGGAGGCTGGGGTAATCCACTTGAACGCGATCCGATAGCGGTACTCGAAGACGTCAGGAACCAGATGCTGTCTGTAGAAAAGGCGCGAGAGTGGTATGGGGTTGTCATTAATAAGGAGCAAGTCGATATATCGGCAACGAAAGAGCTGCGCTCGAAGATGCAGACGAAATAAGTGAAAACAAAGGAGATCAAGGTTAGATGGCTATAGATACTCAGACTTCAAAATCGGCGGAGATTAGGGCTCGCCTAAACCATCCCATCATTGATTCCGATGGGCACATGATCGAGTTCGAGCCCGCCATTCTCGATTACTTGACTGCGGTCGGGGGTAGCAAGCTCTCCGAGCGCTTTAAACAATGGGGCGATGAAAGTTTGTTCTCGTGGTATCGCCTCTCGCCAGAAGAGCGCCAGGAGAAGAGGGCTACGCGCATTACCTGGTGGGGAATTCCTACCAAGAACACTCGCGATCGAGCGACTGCGTCTATTCCGCGATTGCTCTACGAGCGGTTAAATGAGTTCGGATTAGACTTCGCGGTGATCTATCCCACCTTTGGACTTCCTGTCCCTCATATAGAAGAAGACGAGTTGCGGCGGGGGACATGTCGGGCTTTCAACAATTATTATGCGGACACCTATCGGGAGTTCTCGGATCGCCTCACCCCGGCGGCGATTATCCCGATGACAACTCCCGACGAAGCTATCGAGGAACTGGAACATGCAGTTAACAATCTGGGGCTCAAGACGATCGTTTGCGCCGGTTATGTGCGGCGCCCAATACAATCTGTGGTGCAAGACAATCCGGCAGCAGCGCGTCATGCCTTTTGGCTGGACACTTACGGCATCGACAGCCTGTATAATTACGATCCATTTTGGGCCAAGTGCGTGGAATTGAAAGTTGCGCCGTCGTTCCACTCATCCGGGATGGGATGGGGAAGCCGGAACTCTCCTTCTAATTACATGTACAACCACATTGGTATGTTTGGCGCGGCCGGCGAGGCCCTCTGTAAGTCATTATTTATGGGCGGTGTAACTCGACGCTTTCCGACCTTAAAATTCGCTTTTCTGGAAGGCGGGGTAGGCTGGGCGTGCAGTCTTTATGCCGACCTTATCGGACACTGGGAGAAGCGCAATATCAAAAGCCTCGATAACCTTAACCCCTCTAACCTGGACCAGAAACTTTTGCTCTCTCTCTATCGAGAGTACGGCGGCAAGATGGTTGAAGGAAAGCTGGCCCAACTCGAAGAGCGTGCCGGAACCTTGAGTTCGCGGCGGGAAGATCCAGCCATGCTTGACGAGTGGGCGCCATGCCAGATTGAGCGACGTGAGGATATTCGAGACCTGTTTGTTCCCAGCTTTTACTTTGGCTGCGAAGCTGACGACCCAATGAATGCCTGGGCTTTCAATACGAAGGTAAATCCTCTTGGCGCGCGTCTGCGGGTACTGTTTGGTTCTGACATTGGACACTGGGACGTGCCGGACATCGCTGAGGTGGTAGAG
Organism: Pyrinomonadaceae bacterium; assembly: GCA_035512935.1. GTDB lineage: Bacteria > Acidobacteriota > Blastocatellia > Pyrinomonadales > Pyrinomonadaceae > PSRF01. The sequence goes on from DATKDA010000056.1 coordinate 55,621, forward strand.
GAAACATATGAGTTGGTTGAAAAAGAGGTGATTACCGAGAACGATCTGAGAGATTTTGTTTTCACCAACCCGGTGTCGTTCTATGCCGGCCTGAACTCAGACTTTTTCAGAGGAACGGTGGTGGAGCAAGAGGTTGCGAAGTTAACGAGAAGCGATCAACGAAATAGCAGTTAGTGTTTGTTCGTGTGACTTCGTGGATGGTTATGGCGCGTTAGAAAAGCGATCCACGAAATAACACGAAATAACACGAAGAAGGCAAAAAGAGAGTTAGTGTTTGTTCGTGTGAGTTCGAGGATGGTTCTATGGCGCGTTAGAAAAGCGATCAACCAATTCACACGAAATAACGCGAGGAAGGCAAAAGAGAGTTAGTGTTCGTGTTTTGTTCGGGTGACTTCGTGGGTGGTTCTATGGCGCGTTAGAAAAGTGATCCACGAACTTTCACGAAATAACACGAAGAAGGCAAAAAGAGAGTTAGTGGTTGTTCGTGTGACTTCGTGGATCAGGTCTGTCGGGTGATTTCGTGGATCAGGTAGTTCAGTATCAATGTTGACACTCTCATTTGATCAGCCAAACCGCTTTGGACCATCGCGTTCGCCCGTGATGAGTAAGCAGGGAATGGTGGTGAGCAGTCAACCGCTGGCCTCT
>DATKDA010000057.1:0-10025 GCA_035512935.1 Pyrinomonadaceae bacterium
AGCGGATCGACTTTCGTAGCTCGACGCGCCGGGATCCAGCAGGCCAAAAGCGCAACGAACGCCAGTATCCCGATCACTACACCGAACGTCGGAGGGTCGCTGGCACTTACTTCGAAGAGCAGGCTGTCAAGTAGACGCGTCAACAACAGCGCCAGCACGACCCCAATGCCGAGTCCGATAAAAACAAGCACAAGCCCCTGCTTCAATACCATCTTCAGAATGTCACTAGCCTGTGCCCCCAGAGCCATGCGGACGCCGATGTGATGAGTTTGCTGGCTAACTGAATACGAGACGACGCCATAGATCCCGATCGCTGCCAATAGCATTGCCACCCCTGCGAAAACCCCAATCAACAATGCGGGGAAGCGACGCATGAATGATGCCGGCGAGTTCGTAATCATCTGGTCCATCGTGCTTACATTGAAGATCGCAACATCCGGTTCGAGCCCCCGGCATTCATTGCGAATTGCTGCAATTAGACTTGTCGGATCGGAATTGGTCCGGACCACCAGATTCGTGATCAAACCTGGGTTTTGCCGGTAGGGGTAGTAAACGACGGGCCGGACGGGGTCAGCGAGACCCGTGATCTTTACGTCGCCTACCACTCCGACAATCTCGTCGGGTTGGAATTGTGTTCCGGAATAGACCAACCGGCGTCCGATGGGATCTCGCCCCGCAAAGATGCGGTCAGCCAGGGTCTTGTTGATGATTGCGACTCCGGTGGCATCTTCTCTGTCGCGAGCATCGAAGAAGCGTCCGGCGAGCAGCGGTATTCCCAGCGCCTGGAAGTAGCTCTCGTTCGCCGTACGCACATTCGCCTCAGTCTCCTGACCGGGTGGAGGGATGGGATCGCCTTCAATGTTAAAGCGAGTAGTGTTACCCGCCTGCAAAGGTACGATGTTTACTGTGCCGGCTCCGGTGACACCAGGTAGCGCTTCAATACGTTCCGTCAATTGGTCATGAAAAGTTACTCGTTGGGGAGTCTCAGGATATTTCGAGACTGGCAGTGAGACCGTCATTGTCAGGAGATTCTGAGGATCGAAACCAACGTTGACCTCCAACAGACGCTGTAGACTCTTCAACATCAATCCGGCGCCGATGAGCAGCACTACCGCCAACGCAATCTGCAATACAACAAAGCCGCTCCGCAGACGTTGCCGAATTCCCGAAGTTGTGCGACCTCCTTCTTTCAAAACCGCGTGCAGGTCGAATCGCGTTGATTGCAACGCCGGGGCCAGCCCGAAAACGATTCCCGTCAGGAGGGAAAGCCCAAATGCAAAAGCAAGCACCCCGGTATCAATTTGCAGTGATTTAAGAAAAGGCAGAGCATTGAGCTGGTGCTCAGGCAACGTAGCAACTATCGCGTCCAAACCCCAGTAGGCAACCAACAGCCCGGCGGCGCCTCCGACCAGCGACAGCATGAGCGATTCAGTGAGAAGTTGCCGGACCACGCGCCAGCGACTCGCCCCCAGCGCCGCGCGCAGAGCTACCTCTTTTTGCCGTGCCAGAGATCGCGTCAGAAGCAAGCTTGCGACGTTGGCGCAAGCAATCAGCAATACAAATCCCACTGCTCCCAGCAACAACATGAGAATTGGTCTTATCTGCCCGACGACCTCCTCGTGCAGTGGGACTAGCCTCGTACCGGTGCCGGCGTGTGACTGATTGTGTTCCTGTTCGATGCGGGAAGCGATCGCGCTCATCTCTGACTGCGCCTGTTCGACACTGACGTTGGATCGCAGGCGGGCAATCAGGTTGGTCCCATGCAAGAAGCGACGTGTCAATTGGGCTTCTGAAGGTTGATAGGGCAACCACAGATCGTTGGGCCTGAGAGCGAATTGGAAACTCGCGGGCAAAACCCCAACAACGACGTAGTTGTTTCCATTGATTGCCAGTGGCTGGCCGATTATTCCCGGATCCCCACCGAACTTACTCTGCCAGAATCCATAAGTGAGAACTGTTACGCGTTCGGCGCCAGGCTTATCTTCACCAGGCTGAAATGTTCTACCAATGATCGGATTGACCCCAAGGACGGAGAAGAAATTTGCCGAAGCGGAGGGAGCGAAAATACGTTCAGGCTCGCCGCGGCCCGTTAGAATCCCGCCTCCGCCGGTGTAAGCGGCGAGGCCTTCAAACGCCTGGATCTGTTGATAGTCCTGATAATCCGGGTAGGAGAATTCGCGCTTTGGGAACTCCTTCTGCGGCGTCACTTCCCAGAGGTGATAAAGATTCTCGGGCGATTGGTAAGGAAGCCCCCGGAGCATTGCTGCATCAACGACGGTAAAGATGGCTGTGTTCGCGCCAATTCCCAGAGCGAGCGTAACTACGGCTGCCAGAGTGAAGGCAGGATTCTTGAGCAACGTTCGCGCGCCATAACGTAAGTCTTTGATTAATGAGTCCATGGCAAGATTCTCGATTTGTGATTTTTGAATTTTGATTTTTGATTTTTGATTGCATGTCTTGAAGGTTCAGCAGTTCAGAAGACCTAAGACCAAAGGCCCAAGACCCAAAGCCAAACCAATCAATCGCAAATCAAAAATCAAAAATGCGCCTCACTCGTATCGGAGCGCCACGAGTGGGTCGACCTTTGCGGCTCGTCGAGCCGGCAGGTAACACGCCAACAGAGCAACTCCCATCAAAATCAGCGGTACTACGGCGAATGTAATTGGATCCGTGGGACGAATGCCGAACAGCAAGCTCGCCATCAATCTCACCAGAACAAAAGCCGCCACCAGACCAATCGCAATCCCAACCAGAGTCCAAGCCATTCCACGTTTCAGCACCAGCGCCAGTATGTCCCGTTGCTGAGCCCCGAGCGCCAAACGAATCCCTATGTCTGGAGTTTGTTGGGCCACCAGGTAGGAAAGCACGCCATAGATCCCGAGGCAGGCCAATAACAGAGCCACCCCCGCAAAGATCCCGAGCAGAATCATCCCCAGACGCCGCGTACCGGTCTCCCTCGTCAGCAACTCGTCCATCGTCGCCACATTAGACACTGGTTGTCGGGGATCCAGCGCATGGATCTCGCGCCGCACCGGAGCCACCAGACTCATCGGATCCGCAGCGGTGCGAATGACCAGGTCACGTGGCGCATACCATGGATGGGAAGCGATCTGCCGGTAGGGAAGATACATTTCCGCTTTGACTGGCACGTCCATTCCCATCTGCCTGACATCGGCAACGATGCCAACAATCGTCACCCAGGGCGCATCAGGGACGCCTAACTTAAAACGCTTCCCCAATGGATCATTGGACCAGTATTGGCGCGCCATCGTCTCATTGATAATCGCTACCGGCTGTGAGTTTTGCTGGTCGCGTTGATCGAAGTAACGACCACTGCGCAGTGCAATACCCATCGTTTGGAAATAGCCTGAACTCACCTGGCGGTGGATGGCGTTGGTAAAGACTCCCGGTTCGGGGGCCCGGTTTTCGATCGTGAAACCGTTTGCACCACCTTTCCACTGCAAGGGAACAGACGTTGTGTAGCCGGCCGAGATTACGCCTGGGAGCGCATTCACTCGTTCGAGCACCTGATCATAGAAGGCGATGCGCGCCGGATGTTCTCTCTCTACATACCGACCAAGGTCTGCGAACTTGCTATCGGACAACGCGGTCCGCAAGGTCAGTAGTCGTTCCGGCTGAAAGAGCGAATACTGGGCGCGCAAATTGATGATGGTTTGAATCATCAGGCTGGCCCCAATCAACAAACCCAAGGCAAGCGCTACCTGGGTAACGACGAATGCTCCGCCCAGCCGATTTCGCCGATCAATCGCGCCCCAGCGGCCACCCTGCTTTAGCGTCTGATTCAGATCGATCTTCGAGCTTCTTAATGCGGGGACCATGCCGAAGATGATTCCTGTCAGCACTGAAACGACCAGTGTGAAACCGAGCACACCCAGGTCGATTGTTAAACTGGTTGATGTGGTCATGCTGGCGGGAATGAGCTGCCTCAGGAGAGTGAAACTCCAGAGCGTAACCAGCAGGCCGGCTGCCCCACCGGCGCAAGCAAGCAAGACACTCTCTGCCAGTAACTGGCGAACGATGCGAGCGCGACCCGCTCCCAGAGCAGCACGCACTGCAATCTCCCTGCTTCGATCAGAGGCCCGAGACAATTGCAGACTGGCGATGTTTGAACAAGCGATTAAAAGAACCAGACCCGCTGCTACTAAGAGGAGGATCAGCGGGCTCCGAACAGTTCCTGCTAATTGTTCGCGGAGCGGCACGACTGCGGAACTTATGCCTTCCGCCTCCTCAGGATAATCGCGCGCGATCCTTTGCGTGATGGTCTTGATATCTGTTTGTGCTTGTTCGAGGGAGATGCCGGGCTTCATTCGTGCCACGACTGTCAAGTAATGATTGTCGCGGTCCAAAAGCTGCTCTTGGGTGAGCATTGCCGGTACCCACAGGCTTTGTTCGCGATTAATAAACTGGAACCTCGCCGGCATCACACCGACCACCCTGTATTTCTCGCCATCGAGCAGAATGTCCTGGCCCAAAATACTCGAGTCGCTACCCCAGCGGCGCTGCCACAGGCCGTGGCTCAGAATGGTGGTCTTTGGACCACCTGGCTTGTCCTCTTCATGAAGAAAGTCGCGGCCGATTGCCGGCTGAACGCCCAACAGCCCAAAGAAGTTTGCTGTGACACCGTGCGCAACAATCCTTTCAGGCTCGCCGTCCCCTGTTAGGTTGAAGCTCTTCCAGGTGAAGCCGGCCATGTCCTCGAAGACTGATTGTTCAGCCTTCCATTGCGTGTAGTTTCCGGGCGCTGCGTCGCTCCGCGGGAAGCCGATTGATGATTGGTCTTCCCAGACCATGACGAGGCGTTCGGAATCTGGGAACGGTAGGGGCTTAATCAGTACGGCGTATACGAGGCTGAATATTGCCGTGTTGGCGCCAATGCCTAAGGCTAGCGTAATAACCGCAATGATGGTGAAGCCGCGATGCTTCCACAGCATGCGTGCACCGTAACGGATATCCTGGAATAGTGTTTCCATGAAGAATTTTTGATTTTCGATTTTTGATTCTTGATTTCTCAGTGTTACAAGTCCGCAACTTCATATTTGCTCAGCAAATTTTCTGCTTATCTTCCGAGGCAATCCCCCCACACGGCAGTGTGGGGTGCGTTCAAGTCCAACCTAAAAGAAGAAGCGACCCCCTGAAACAATCCTCCAAACGGCAGTTTGGGGATGCTTCAAGTCCGGCTTACAAAGCGAATCATTGGTGCGGTGTCGTTTCCCGATAAGGACCTGGAAAAACCTTTTATGCTTCGCACAAGGCAGTGGCGTTGCTATATAAAGCTGGACTTGAAGAATCCCCGCTTCTGTGTGGGGGATTCAGTGGTCCAGACTCTTTTGCTTTCTGTAGGGCGGACCTGAACGAGCCCCACACTGCCGTGTGGGGGATTTGTTTGGACCATGTTAGATCGTTAATGTTCATTCGATTGCGGCTGCCCGTGGCCAAACTGGTAAATAACACCCCGCCTGGACCAACAAAAACACTGAGACGGATCAATCACAAATCTAAAATCGAAAATCAAAAATTCCATTTACTCGTAACGAAGTGCGACTACGGGGTCGACTCTTGTGGCCCGTCTTGCCGGAATGTAGCAAGCCAACAAAGCAATCAGTACCAACCCAATCGACACACCAGTAAATGTCAGCGCGTGCGTTGGGGTGACTCCGAACAAGAGTGTTGCAATCAATCTCGTTATCGCCAGCGAGGCGCCGATTCCCAATATGACGCCAATCGCTACCAGCAACATCCCTTGGCCCATAATGAGCCGAAATACATCGCGCGCCTGAGCTCCCAGTGCTATGCGAATCCCGATCTCGCGCGTTCTCTGCGAAACCGAAAACGCCAGCACGCCGTACAGGCCAAGCGCTGCCAGCAGCGTGGCTAGCAGACCGAAGGCCACACAAAGCCACGTCACTAGCCGTTCCTGAGTTAAAGATTGATCGATCTGAGTCGTGAGAGTCTTAACGTCGTACAACGGAATGTGCGGATCGAGATTGCGTACCTGTGACTGCAACAGTCCGACCATTCCCTCCGGGTCACCGGCGGTCTTTATATTGATCGTCAAATCAAAAAGCCGAGACTCCTGCATTACGGGCTCGTAGAAGTGTCTTGAGGGAGGTTCCCGGAGGCTCAGGTAATGGGCATCGCTGACAATTCCTATAATCACCGTATCAGGCACCTTGTCCATGCCGATCTTCTTCCCAATCGGATCAGTGTTGCCGAAAAAGTCCCGGGCCAGCCTTTCATTGATAATTGTGACCTTTAAAGTTCCGCTCTGGTCCTGTTCCGTAAAGTCTTGTCCCGCCTTCAGCGGCATGTTCATGGTGCGGAAATAGTCGGTGGAAATGATGCTGCGCTGGCTGAAGGTGCGCTCTCCTTCGCCCGGCGTGTAACCCTCAATTACCAGTCCGTTTTGGTCCCAACTCCCGGACAGAGGAGAATCGGAGGAGATGCTGGCTGTAAGAACTCCCGGTGAAGCGCGTAGCCCGGCCAGCAACTCGTTGTAGAAGTTCTTCGTCCTTTCCGGCGAGTAACCACTGAGAGCCGGGTTGACCTGCGCTATCAACACGTTCTCCTTGCCAAAGCCAGTATCAACCCCGCGAAGTTTTTGCAGGCTGGTAAGAAATAGAGTTGCTACGATAAGCAACGGAAGCGCAAGGCCCACCTGCACCAGGATCAGGGCGCTTCGCAGGCTGAATAACCTGCCACCAGCAATGAGCGTTCGCGGCGCACCGCGAAGCGCCATGTCCCGGAGACTCGCAGCTCGCAAAGCCGGACCAAGGCCGAGCGCTATACCGACAATTAGGGACACCAGCAGCGTGAATCCCACAAATCGCCAGCCCAGCGGCACATCAAGATTCACTCGATAGTCCGGCGGCAGGAAGGCTATCAGAGCACTCTTCACCCACAGGGCTACTAATACTCCCGCAACGCCCCCGATGAGTGAGAGCAGTATTGATTCAGTCAACCATTGTCGTAACAAACGCAGGCGTCCGGCGCCGAGCGCGAGACGAACCGCAATCTCATGCTCACGCGAAGCGTCACGTGCCAGCACGAGGTTCGCTAAATTGGCGCATAAAATGAGGAGAACAATGCAGGTCGCTCCAAAGAGAAACAGCAGCGGCGTCTTCATCTCTCTCTGCAAATGCTGAAAGCCCTGATTGCCCTCACTCAATAGCACCTTCCGCGCAAGGAACTGTTCGCGTCTGAAGGCGGACATATCCGCGGGCAGTTGTTGCGCTTCTTCGGCGCGAATTTGCTGGTAAAGGATCTCGAGCGAAGCCTGCGCCTGTGGAAGAGTGACATCATCTTTTCGTCGCGCCATGATCGTGAGCCAGTGATGACGCCGGCTGCTAAGTCGAGTGGGCGGAAGTGGGTTGAAAACCAGAGTCATCATCATCGGCACGCTCACATCGGGATGGTTTGAGAGCGAAACACCGTAGAAGCCGGGCGGAGTAACGCCGATGACTGTCATGGGATTCTCATTCATCAGGATCGTCTTGCCGATGATGCGAGGATCTTTTCCAAAGCGACGCTCCCAGAAACCGTAGCTAATTACTGCTACCGGATGGGCGCCGGGAGTCGTATCATCAGCCTGGGTTAGAAGCCGGCCGGCCCAGGGTTGCACTCCAAGCACTTCGAAGTAGTTTCCACTGACTAACTCGCCTCTGACGCGTTCGCTACTGCCTCTGTAGCTGACATTCATCTGCGTTCCGGCTCGCGCGAATACACCGGAGAAGACTGTGTTCTTGTCGCGCAGATCAACGTACATCGGATAGGAGAAGGAGTTGTCGGGGCTGCGATCGGATTTCGGCTCAAAAGACGAGATCAAGGTCAACTGGTCAGGATCTTTAACCGGCAGGCTTTGCAGCAGAACTCTATCTGTGAAGAGGAATAGTGCCGCATTCGCACCGATTCCCAGCGCAAGCGTAAGTACTGCCACCACAGTAAACACTGGACTGCGTCGGAGCATGCGTAGCGTGTAGCGAAGATCGTTGAACATTTCTGATTTTTGATTTTTGAATTTTTTTTATTCTTGAATTTAGGCTGTACCTCGGTATCTCCGGTTACAAATCCGCAATTCTTGTTTTTCTGACAAAGTTTCTGCCTATCTTCTAAGACAATCCCCCTCACGGCAGAGACTGTGCCAAAAATCGATCGATACCCGCATGCTTCAGAGACTGTGTCAAAAGTGCTTCATAGTGGGTCGCAGTCAGTACCGTAGCGCGGTAGCGTCGGGTCTTGTTTCCAATTAAGGCCGCAATAGTGCAAAGTGACCCGACGCTACCCGTTGCGGTACTGACTGCCACTGCGTTCTAGTTTTGACCAGTCTCTTCAGCTTAGGGAGTTTCAGCTTTAACCTAACAACGGCCTTCGGTAACCACAGATACCCTCATGCTTCAGCTTGGGGAGTTTCAGTTTCGACCTGTTATTGGGACAAGAGGCTAGAACTGAAACTCCCCAAGCTGAAGCATTCGGGTATCTATAATTGGGAACGCTTTCTATTAGGCCGAAACTAAACATCCCCCAGCTAAAGCAGTGGGGTATTTTTTGATTTTTCACACAGTAAGTCATGAATCCCGATTCGCCACCGCGGATGAAAATGATATGGCGGCGGTTATTTTCGGAAGAGTATCGTGCAGCGTGGGGGAGTTGGTTTAAGCTAAAAGCGTGCGTCATAAGCGTCAATTCGTTGCGGACTAAGCGGGTTGTGGCCTCCCTGCGTGATGTTCTTCAGCACCACGACCGAGTGACGAAATCAAAAATCAAAAATCATAAATCATAAATTCCGTTCACTCGTACCGCAACGAGATCACCGGATCGACTTTGGTGGCGCGTCGCCCTGGCACATAACAGGCAATCAAAGCAACCGTGCCCAGCAGTACCGCGATTACGGCGAAAGTTGCCGGATCGGTAGGTTCGACACCGAACAGCATCGTCTCCATAAGACGCGTCAATCCAAATGCCCCGATCAAACCGACAACAATGCCGATTAGGGCCATCAGCATTCCCTGGCCGAGAATCATTCGGAACACGTCGCGTGGTTGCGCACCGATGGCCATACGAATTCCGATCTCGTGCGTGCGCTGCGTGACTGAGTAGGACATCACGCCGTAGATTCCAACTATTGCGAGCACCAGCGCGATTCCGGCAAAGAGACTTAACAGCGTCAGGTTCAATCGTTCGGAAGCGACCGACTCCGCGCGAATCTCGTTCATCGTGCGAACGTTGAATAGGGGCTGGTCAGGATCTATCGCCTTAAGCTGTTCGCGAATCGAATTGATGAGCAGATTCGGATCGGAAGCGGCCTTGACAATCACTGTCATGCCACTGGTGGGATTCTGGGCGTAGGAGAAGTACCCCTGCACTCGATTCGAGTTTTGATTAAGGCTTTCCATGTTCACGCGGCCCACGACACCAAGCACCGTAAGGATAGATGTATCATCCTCGTGACCCAGCCGGATGCGTTTGCCGACGGCGTCTTCATTGGGCCAATGGCGCCGGGCAAACTCCTCATCGATAACGATCGAGTTAACCCCCGCCACTGCTTGATGGTCTTCATTCAGTTTGCTGAGATCGCGACCGGCGAGAAACGCCCGGTTGTCGTGGTCATTAAAGTAGCGACCGCTCTTCAGAGGGATATCCATCGCTTTGAAGTAATCGGGCGTTACGAGGCAAGCCTCCATCAATGGCATCTGGCCCTTAGGAGGGGGTGGTTGTCCATCTACCCGAAAGGAGGTCTGCCAGCCATTGTTTCCCAAAGGCAGTCCTGATGCAGCAGCCGCGGACTCGACTCCCGGTAGGGCTCGAATGTTTTCGAGTAGCTGTTTGAAGAAGGCGTCACGCTGCTCGAGCTTTGGATACTTCGCACGCGGCAAGGAGATGCTAAAGCTGGTCAACTGATCGTACGAGAAACCCGGATTAACCTTCTGTAGTTGATAGAAGCTGCGAATCATCAGGCCCGCGCCAATCAACAGCACCATTGTGGTAGCAACCTCGACTACTACCAGCGA
>DATKDA010000058.1:0-5151 GCA_035512935.1 Pyrinomonadaceae bacterium
AAACTTGAACTGTCTGCTTGCCGACCTTTGAAGTATCACACCAACTTTGCGAGGCCATGAGAACTTGACGCCGCGCGCTTAAAGATAAACATCAAGTTTGAAGCGGCCTCGTTTCGCGAGAAGCGGCTGCCAGAGATCGCCGAGCCGCCGGACCCGGCGCGGCATATTGTCGATTCGAAAGTCCTCAAGTTTGAGACCGCGCTCAAGCTCGCTCCACTGCACTGGCGCTGATACCGGTGCTAGCGGGCGCGGACGTACGGAATAGATTGAAGCTAGCGTTCGTCCCCATGCGTTCTGATTGTAATCTACGAGGACCCTGCCCTTCGGTCGCTTGGAAACTTGATAGACTGCCGTCAATAGCTCCGACGCCTGAGACGCAACTGCATGGGAAAACTGTTTAGCGAAACTCCATACCTGCTTCTGTGTTGGTCCCCTGACGATGGGAACGTAGACGTGAATACCTCTTGACCCAGTAGTTTTCGCATAGCAGGGGATCTTAAGCGACTTCAGTGCTTCCCGCACGAATAACGAAGCCTCTACCACCTTCTCAAATGTTGCCCCAGGAACCGGATCCAGATCGAAATGCAGGTAATCAGGGCGATCTACGTCATCACAACGCGCATACCATTGATTGAGGTCGATGCAGCCCAGATTGATTACCCACAGCAGTGACGGCAGATCCTGAATCATTGGGAAGTCAATAATACTTCCCGAAGAATGTTCAATGCGGCAGATCTCAATCCATTCCGGTCTTGGTTTTGGCGCGCGCTTCATGAAGAAGAAGTCGCCGCCTGCGCCGTTCGGATATCGCTTCATGACCATTGCACGGTCTACCAGATGCGGCAGCAGAGCAAATGCGACGTCCGCGTAATATTGGAGCAGATCTCCCTTAGTAATCCCCAGTTCAGGCCAGAACGGTTTACGGAGGTTCGTAAGCTTTACTGACCGCCCATTGATCTCAAACTCAACGCCCTCCTTTCCTCTCGGGACGATCAAAGGACGTGATCTATCCTTTATTGATCTTGTCCGCGGCAGCTTGGATGTGCGCTGAACTCGAGCGGGGTGATAGTCACGAGAGGCGGAAGCTTTTGGCATTGGATCTAAAGTAGAACTTTAACTTCCAAGGGTGGTCTGGACAAAGGGGCATTCGAGCAAGGCTGGTGGAGTTGATTCGAAACCTCTTTGGGCTCCGCTACGAGTTAAAGCTTTGCATGAAGGATGATTAAACTATTGGGACTGCGAACCTGGGGAGAGTTCCTCAATCTGCTGCTCAATCGCGCTGAGTCCTTTGAGTAGCACTTCCCGATACGGGCCTTTCTTCGCGACCTCGAGTTGGGCATGAAGCCGTGTGCGAGAGAGCTTGAGGGATTGCAGTCGTAACTCACGCTCACGCTCTTCCGGCGAAAGCCTTTTAGCCGGTTCTTTTACGCGTCCCTGCCCTTCCTCAATCTGCGCTTCAACTCCCTTGCTTTCCCAGCCGCGTGCCATGTGCAACCTCCAATCATATAATGGTACCGTCCCTAATGATTGCGTTCTTAGGGACAATGATGATTCCGTCTCGGATGAAATAGGAGCCATTTTCCCCATCGATATTCTGTGTATCAGCGCTATTCACGAGTCTCACGCCAGTTCCGATCCTGACGTTCTTGTCGATAATGGCTCGGTTGATAACCGCGCCTTCACCGATTCCGACGCGTGGTAGGTCAGCAATCATATCACTGCGCATCTCTTCAATAGCCTGATAGTAGTCTGCGCCCATCAGAAACGACGCTTCGATCTGCACTCCTTTCGAGATTCGGCTACGCAGTCCAACAACCGATCTATTTATCCGGGCGCCATTTATAATGCAGCCATCACTGATAATCGAATCGCTTATTTGGCTCTCTTCGATTTTAGAAGGCGGCAGATAACGAGCTCTGGTATAGACGGGCGTTTCAGCGTCGAAGAGATTGAACTTAGGAATCTTTGACGTTAAATCAAGGTTCGCGCGATAGAAGGCACTGATGGTTCCAATATCTTCCCAGTACCCATCAAAAAGATAGCCTTGAGCATGACCTTCCCGGATTACTGCGGGAATGATTTCCCTGCCGAAGTCGAGCCAGGTAAGATCTTCGGCCAGAAACTTTTCAAGCCGATCATACTTAAAAACATAGATCCCCATTGACGCGAGGAACGGGCGTGCGGCCGCCTCTTCGGGCTCCAATCCCAGCGTGGTTGTATCAACACGCATCGTCTCTAACTCTTGCCCCTTGGGCTTCTCCTTAAACTCAATAAGCCTGCCCTCGGAATCAGTCTTTAACAGACCAAAGTCGGTGGCTGATTCCGGATCGCAAGGAATAACGGAAACGGTTACGTCGGCGTCTGTTTTGTGGTGGTGCTCAAGAAATTGGCGATAATCCATGTGATAAAGATGGTCGCCTGAAAGAATCAAAAGAGTGTCGATACCCCAGTCGCGTATATGCGGAAGGACCTGGCGAACGGCGTCGGCAGTTCCCTGGAACCACAGCGGACTCTCCGGGGTCTGTTCGGCAGCCAGAATTTCGACAAATCCATTTGAAAAGTGGGAAAACCTATAGGTTTGGGCAATATGGCGATTGAGGGAGGCTGAATTGTACTGCGTTAAAACGAACATTCTGAGAACATCCGAGTTGATGCAGTTAGAAATCGCGATGTCGACCAGGCGGTATTTGCCTCCTAACGGAACAGCGGGCTTTGAGCGCTGCTGCGTTAGAGGAAAGAGGCGCGTTCCCGCGCCTCCGCCGAGTATTACGGCCAGTAGTTTAGGGCTTGCGGGCATTTGGTTTCACCGCTTTGAATTTGGATTTGGCCCAAAAAGCATATCTGGAAGTGCCGAGAGTTTCAAGACTTGAGATTTGCGATTGCCGATTGCCGATTGAGGATTGCCGATTGCCGACTGCCGATTTGCGATTGGGCAAGCAGAACACGATTATGCGGGCTGTATTTGAAATTTGTGGCCAGGCTTGAGAAATCTGGAATTTTCAAGATTTGATTTGTGAGATCTGAGAAGTTGCGAGATGCGAGGAATGCTTGGTAGATATGTGAGATCCTAAGATCTGAACCTGAAATCTCAAATCTGAAATCTGAGATCTGAGATTTTGACTTAGTACGTGGCGGTCGACATCGATGGCCGTGCCCCGGCCGCTTCCTGAGCAATCTTCACACCAACACTTGCGCCAATGCGAGTTGCCCCTGCCTCAACCATCCGGCGAGCGTCCTCCAGACCCTTCACACCGCCCGAGGCCTTAACCCCAAGCTGGGAGCCCACCGTACTCCTCATTAAGGCGACGTCGGCCACAGTAGCTCCACCTTTCGAGAATCCGGTCGAAGTCTTCACAAAATCCGCTCCCGCATTTCTGGCAGCAATGCACGCGCGTACTTTTTCTTCATCGGTCAAGAGCGCTGTCTCAATGATCACTTTACAAATAACGCTATACTCATGCGCTGCCTGCACAACGGAACTGATATCGTGTTCAACAAGGCAATCATCACCGCTCTTGAGCGCACCGACATTCATCACCATGTCAACTTCTCGCGCCCCGTCCAGGATCGATCGCCTCGCCTCGTAAGCCTTTACGTCCGGAAATGTCGCGCCCAGAGGAAACCCAATCACTGTACAGACCGGCACATTGCTGCCCTGCAAATTACAGGCTGCCGCACGCACCCAGGTGGGGTTAACACAGACTGATGCGAAGCGATAATTAGCCGCTTCTTCACAAAGTTGTTTGATATCCTCATCGGTGGCTTCCGGCTTCAATAATGTGTGGTCAATTAGACTTGCCCAGTCTCGTGCCGACGCAGTTTCGCCAAGCACCAAGCCAATGCGCGCCGCCCCCGCATCTACCACGCGGTTCATTCGTTCAGGGCAACGATTAAAACATTCGGAAGTGCAGCCGCATAGCGTCGCCTGATCGACAGAATCACCATTTAGACGCGCAACGATTGCGTCTGTGATCTGTTCGATCAATTGTTCCAAATTGCCATTAATAGAATTTGGCATTGGACCAGTGACTCCGAGATTGGCTGAACAGTGATCTATTCTAGCATCGATTTTGTTTTGGCCAGCTTGCAGCCCGTTGCGTATAGGGAGCTACCGCTGATACTGGCGTTCGATGGCTTTGATCTTGTCAACGCGTTTGCGATGCCGATCTTCAGTTATTTCCGTCTCGAGCCAGGCGCGGACAATCTCTCGCATCTCGGCCATGTTAATTGCCTTACTTCCCAAGGTAAGCACATTTGCATCGTTATGCTCGCGCGAGTTACGTGCCACGGCGACTGAATAACATGCAGCAGCACGTACACCGGGCACTTTGTTCGCCGTCATTGCGCTGCCCACACCAGCGCCGTCAATTATGATGCCGGCATCCGCCACTCCATCGGCAACCGCCCGGGCCACCGCATGAGCAAAGTCCGGATAGTCTACAGCGTCCTCTGAGTTCGTCCCAAAATCCTGTACACGATGACCCGCTTCGTGAAGGAACGTCTTGAGCTCTTCCTTAAACTGAAAACCACCATGATCAGCGCCGACCGCAACTCGTTTCGACCGGCCCGAACCTCGTCGCGGAGATCGTTTAACTACCTCAATTCTTCTCTCATTAATTATGTCCGCGGCCAGCGGAGTTAGACGCGCGCCTTCAGCAATCCGCAGGACTGCTCCCGGTTCAAGATCGCGCACGTCATCCTCGGTAATCACGTGTTTAGCAGATTCGTCACGAATGTTCGCTGCAGAGGGCATCAATGGCGTCTGATCGATGAAACGGCTGGGAGTTTGAGAGAGTTGAAGGTCCCCAGCATCTGCCTGACTGAGCACTTCACGAACCAAAGCTCTGATGCGGTCCCGAGGGGAGTGATCGTCCATGGCTTAACTCGCGAGAGATTCGAAAACGAAAGAGGCTAAGAGTTAGACTCGGGATGCAGCAGTCGTCCTGCGAACGCTACCACCTTTCCCGAGCGGATAACGAAGTCGACCCGGCCCACAAAGATTCCACTCTTGCCAACCTGAAAAATCAACGTCTCCTGTCCACTGGGTTGTTTGATTCTTACCGGCTTGTCCATAAAAGTATGGGTATGTCCGCCGGCAATGAAGTCAATCCCATCGACCTGAGCGGCAACCTGGGAATCACCAATCTGGCC
>DATKDA010000059.1:0-18209 GCA_035512935.1 Pyrinomonadaceae bacterium
GGGCTCACAGACTGCAGTAGTTGTCGGCCCGCCCGGTGAAGAGATATTTGTGGACAAATACGGACGGGTAAAAGTGCAGTTTCATTGGGATCGCGAAGGGCAGGTGAATGCCGATAGCTCGTGTTGGATTCGGGTGGCCCAGAACCAGGCCGGGATTCGCTGGGGATCCATCTTTCTGCCTCGCATTGGCCAGGAAGTAATTGTGGATTTCATCGAGGGAGATCCGGACCAGCCCATCATCGTGGGTTCTGTATATAACGCAACCGAGATGCCACCCTATAAATTGCCTGACGAAAAAACAAAAACGGTAATATTCAAGTCGAACAGCTCCATAGGTGGTAGGGGGTTTAATGAGTTTCGGGTTGAGGATAAGGAAGGAAAAGAGCAGGTTTTCATCCACGCTGAACGAAACAAGGATATCCGGATCAAGAAAGACCGTTACGAGACAGTTGGCGAAAGCTCCCATTTTATCGTGGGCGGTGATCAACTCGAGAAAGTCGCAGGTGATAAGCATCTTCAGGTAAAGGGTGACCAGAACGAGGACGTCACTGGAACAGCATCGCTCACCGTGGGACAAGACCTTCAGGAAAAAGTCGGGATGAACCACGCCCTCGATGCGGGCATGGAGATCCACCTCAAAGCCGGGATGAACATCGTCATCGACAGTGGCACCACTCTGACCCTGAAAGTGGGAGGTAACTTCATTAACATCAACCCGGGTGGCATCTTTATCAGTGGCACGATGGTCATGATCAACAGCGGCGGATCGCCCGGCTCAGGAGCCGGCTCATCGCCAGGAAAGCCAAAAGATCCGAGCGAGGCGGACAAGGCCGAACCGGGAGCCCTATCTCAGCCGCCGCCGGCGTCACCACCACCCAAGGCAGTCAAATACAGTCCTGCCGCGCTAGTCATGAAGCATGCGGCGGCCCAGGGAACTGCATTCTGCAACATATGACCGGAGTGACCCTGGGACCCGGGCGGTCCCCTCGATAATATGGAAGACTTACGGCAGGCGTTACAACAACGAGTGTTTCCCGAGACTGGCATCAATGCGTATGCCGTCCTCGACGGCGCCTCTGTTCCTGATCTCGTCTCGCGACTTTATGAGCTCGAACCGGAACACGCCTGTCTTTATTCTGGAGAACTGGCTCCTGATATGGCCGAAATCGCGCCTTACCTGGTTCATTTGCAGCCCAAGACGGATTTTTCGGATTGGGTTTTTAAACACGGCTGGGGAAATCACTGGGGAATACTCGCCCACAGTTATTCTGGCCTTAGAGCCTTACGTCAACACTTTCGTGGTTTCCTAAGGGTTCACGACAGCAAGGGTCAGCCACTGCTATTCAGGTACTATGATCCTCGAGTAATGCGTACGTATCTCCCGACGTGCAATTCCCAAGAGTTGCAAAAAGTCTTTGGACCAGTTGAAACGTACCTAGTCGAAAGCGAGGACTCGAATGTTTTGCTGTGCTTTCAGGAGACAGCCGGCAGCCTCAAAGCGCAGGAGGTTAAACTCGATGAAGCTGTGGCGGTCGACGTCTAATTGAGGCACCTTGTAGGATTTAAGGAGGAAGAATAAATGCCAACAGGTCCAGCGGCACGGACTACCGATCCAGTGTTACACCCGCTTCCGCCCGTGCTGACACCGGGTCCCGGAAGCTTGAACGTGATTATCGGCTTTCTGCCAGCATGGCGTGGCGTGCCCGCAGCGGTTGCCGGCGCCTTACAGGCTGCGAAGCAAGTCTCGGATACTGCGATCCAGGTTGCTGAGGCCGCGACGTTGGCTGCTGCAGGAACACCCGGCGCACCAGCCGCCAAGGCAGCAGAAGAAACCGCCAAAGCCACGGCCGCGGCAGCCATGGGGTCTGCGATCAGCTCGGCCGCCGGCGGGGCTGACATTCACGCCTGCACGACGCCGTTACCTATCCCTCCCCACGGCCCTGGCGTCGTGATTGATGGCTCCAAGACCGTATTGATCAACAATCTCCCCGCCTGCCGTGTAGGCGACACGATCCTCGAAGCAGTCGGTCCTCCCAATAAGATCGTTATGGGAGAAGTGACGGTAATTATCGGGGGCTGAGTCGGGGTTTACGTTGAAATTCCGTACTCATTAATTCTGACGGCTCTTCCGCCCTATTCAAAAGCTGAGGCAGGCTGCCCCGTTAGCGTTAGGTCGCTTCAGTGGTAGTCGGTTGGGTATGTTCATCAGACCAGGAAAACACGATGACATAGCGCAGCTCATTGAGCTGGGTGAGCGCATGCATCGGGAAAGTGCATACGCCTTCTTGCCGTTCGACCACGGCAAGGTAACCCAGTTCATGACAGGTTATATGGATAACCCTGAAACCCATTGCGGCCTTGTTGCCGAAGAGGGGGGCGTTATTGTTGGGATGTTGGCTGGATACCTGACTGATTACTTCTTCTGCGATGAGAAGGTCGCGTGTGACATGGTCCTTTATGTTGATCGCGAAAGCCGCGGGAGTTCGGCCGCAATGCGATTGATCTACGCCTTCCGTGACTGGGCCAGAGCTTGTGGCGCGCGGGAAATTTGCCTGGGCGTCTCCACCGAGATTAATCCGGAAACAACGGGACGCTTCTACGAGAAGATGGGTCTGTCACGCAGCGGCGGCCTCTACAAAGAGCGACTGACCTGAGTTCTGGATCGTTCAAAGCTGCCGGGGAGAATATGATGCTCAAGATACGCAGTGAACAGATGGAGGCGCTCGAACAGGCTGCTATTCGGAATTTCGAGCAAAGACTGCTCCAGCACTTGCGGGAGTATTTTCCAAAGCACACTAAATTGATGGCTGAAGAGCAGCTAAAAAAAGTGATCCACTATGGATGGGAACGAGCTCAAACCTACGGTTTAACGGCGGAAAACTCGATCACCCTTTTTACCGACCTGATGTTTCTACTAGGCCGCGGCTTTGATACGGATCCTCAGTTGCCTTGGGCGGCGGAGATTCTCAATAAAGAACTCTCAGACGAGGAGCGAACGCAGACGCTATACGAGAAGGCCATTGACTACCTGAATCGCGTATCCGGTGAAAAAAACGAGCACATTGACGCAGCACAAGCCCGTATCCGCGATGAGAAGCCGGAAGATCTAGCCCAAGTTCCGATCACCCTTTTACCGGAGCAACTCCTGCGTCGTCTGAAGAAGGTTTTTCCGCAAAAGTACGATAATGTCGGTGAGCCGGCTTTGCACGAGATGATACAGCAGGGTATGGCAGCGGCTAACCAATATGAAATTACCAACTCGCGCGGCTTGGCAACATACATCGGGTTGATGTTCATGCTGGGGGCCAGTTTTGATACCGATCCGCAATTCTCATGGGCCAGAGAGGTGTTGACCGATCCCTCGGTAGGCAACGAGCACGAGCGAACCGAGCGCCTTTACGCTGCTGGCTTGTCCTATCTTGATATGTGGTGCGGGTGAGTCTGGTTCCTGTCGAAACAGAAGGAGAGTGTATGTGCAGTTGTGGGGGAAGTCCTCCAGCCAACCCGTCCGGCGGTGGTGGCACTCCACCTGGATGCTCGTCAGCCCCATGTCCGCCGCCGGAATGTGTGACTCAGATCACTGCTAAGGTACCCGGTACGCGCGGCAAGCGGAAAGCAACTGACAAGCGCCCGGATGATACGCTAACTTCCAGTTCTTCGAGTGATGAAAGTCTAAGTGCGAATGCGCCGATCGTTCTCGTGCGCGGCTGCAACGAAGTGGAATTGGGTTCAGTCACAACACCTCCTAATAAGGCCGTGTCGTGGCAGGTCAAGCCCAACCAGAACAGCGAATCGGCTCCGACAATTACACCCATTAACGGCGGCAAGGGGGCTAAGTTGAAGACAGATAAGCCCGGATCATTCTCGGTGATCGCGACGCTGGGCGGTTGCAAAGTCGTTTGGAATGTGGTTTTTGTCTGGGTGAAGGTTGACCCCGCTTCATCTGTGATTACCAGTCGCAATAACAAATTCAAGGACAGCGGCTCGTCGGGCGGCTGGACTTCATTCCAGTCCGGAAAATTTACGGCTGGGAATTATGCCTGGGAAGGAAAAGTAAAAATGGAGGTGTTGGGCGGCGGCACAAATAAGAAGTTAGGTGTCGGTAAAATTAAGATCCATATCTTGCAAAACGGGGTTACCGATACGCTGACTGGGCACTACAAAGATGGTGGGACTGCTCTGGAAGTACCGAAAGGGGGCTTACCAGTTGTGGATGCGACCAATAGTTCTTCTCCGTTCATATGGGCATCCTCAGCAGGTTCGGTTACACCTGCAAATTCCTCAGTGACCGACACCAGTAAAGATCGCGAAGTTTGGACAGGCGATAGTCCTGCAGGAGCATTTCCTACGACACACAAGAACACCGGCAAGAAACTGCAGAAAATAAGCGGCGTTAATGGGTTCGAGACGGCCGTCGCGTCGATTAGCGATGACGCTCCTAATTCAATTGTAGTGCATGCTAAAACTGCCTGGAGCGCGGACTACAGCGGCAAGGTCAATGCCGCTGGCGTTTATACGGCTGATGGGGCGAAAGTGACTAAACAGGCGCAGTTCAGTCTGGTTTCGGGAGGCAAGGACGCATACGATGCCGGCTTTGAAACGTTCGAACCGCGTTTCAATGGTGGGGTTGACACAACTTGGACACCGTGAGAGCGAAGCCAACGATGCTGAACGAGTTCTGCGCTTGCATGGTCGCTGTTCTAATCGGCACCTCGGGGTTCGGCTGTAGCGTTGACCCCACAAATCAGAGGAGTAAAGAAATGAATCAGTTCCAAGTCCAGGCAGTTGAGATTTTGTCACCTGATCTGGTCCCCTTCATCGGCGAGTCAGATGTCAGCATGATCCTTGCGTCTGTGCAAGAGGTCAAGTTGGTGCCCCGGAGAGAAGGTGATATAGAAGTCGAAGCGGGAACTGTGGGTTTTCAACTGTTAGAAGTCTTCAGGAGCGATGTACTCAGTAAAGGAGGCAATATTGAGGTGCCAGCGAAACGAATGTTGGACCGGCAAGCTAGGGCACGCAACAATTTCGATCAATGGAATAACCTGAGTTTAAATCCTGGAGAGTTGGTGGTTCTGGCTGTGAGGCCACTTGCACCCCCAAAGTTGTGGCAAGGTCTCGCCGCACTCGCCGTCGATTCGCCTGTCGATCCGAAAGTTTCTGCCGTACACCAGTGTTACGCTATTGAAGAGTTCACAGGGCCACCGGCACAGAAAAAGGATCTGGTGCGAGGGGCGCTGATGAGCTCGCAAGAAGTGCTGCGATTCTACGCGCTAGACGCTGTCGGCCGTCGAGCGATTCTGGGTCGGCAGGTCGGAGCCAGCCTTATAGCGGAAGCCATCACCTCACCGAAAACTGCTCCAGATGACAGATTAGAACTAGGCATGTATCTGACGCGACAATATTTCTTTGACAAAGGTTTGGCAGATGACCGAGCTAACCGAACGGTCGTTGCCGCTCTGGCACAAGGTATGGTTAATGAGACAAATCCGGAAAGACGTCTGGAATGGAGCAAATACCTTGCCAGTTGCATCCTGCCGGAGTTCTCGCTAGATCCGGCGATAGACAAGGCTCAACGTTCCTCCTTAGTCAAGTCTGTGCAGCAACCCGCAGCTGGACAAGTAATCTCTGTTCTTTCCGGCTTATTAACACAAGGGGCCACAGATGAAAGGGAGATTGTCAGGAAGCTTTTAGAAGCCTGGCGTGCCGCTTGACCTCAATACCAAGACGATAGCTTGGCAAGCAAAAGTTTGATTTCCGAGAATATTTCTCACCGCTAATCGAAGTCAAAGGCACAGCATTGAGCGTCCGATTATGTGTAGTTGTGGCGGTTCACAGCCCGAGAATCCGACCGGCGGTGAAGGAACCGCACAAGAGCCAATTACCAATGAGAGCGAAGCCATCTCTCAGGCTTCACGACTGACGGGGCTTGATAGTCTGCCCAGGAAAATAACGGCACAACGCGTTACCGTCAAAAATGACGAGACGCCTTTCCTTTGGAGGCAAATCAACGGGAAGTCGGCATGGCAGTGAATTTGGTGAAGTCTGAAGCAAAGTAGAACGTTTGTTCCGCGAGTTCCCGGAATCATCTCTCTCTCTGGTGTGCTGAATAGAGTAGGTAACCACATTAAGTATGTGTAGCTGCGGTGGAGAACAACCAGCCAATCCTAGCGGTGGTAATCCAGCACCGCCCGCGCAACCAACCCAGAAATGTCCTTATCGCTGTGGGACAGCTCGGTGGGTTGACGTAAAGGCATATTGCGGTGATCTCGTAATGCTAGAGGGATCAATCACTGGTGGTCCGCCGGACCAACCTGCTACTGTTGAGGTTCTGCGTACTGATGGCACTGTCGCGGACACCATCGTCGCGCAAATGTCGGGAGGTAGTTTTGTGGCCGTTTGGACGTGTAAGGCTCAGTCCGCGAACTGGCGCACGGACCGGCATCGCTTTCGCTTTACAGCGGCGGGGCTAACCTGCACCTCGACCAATGAGTTCACTTTCCGCAAGCGCCCCACAACGAATTGGGAGTTAAAGAATGTGACTCACGCATCTGGCAATGGTTTTGCTCCAGCGCACGAAAAGCATGATGCTCGACTGGAAGCCGACCGCGTACATTACGGTCTCAAACTGCGTCTAAGTGGGGCCACGTTCAGCGCCGCAAAACAGACTAATGCCAAAACGCGAATCCAGGACGTTTGGAACAACGGCTTTAGCAGCAAGAAGTTTCACCGCAAAAACTGCAAACGTGGCCAAGCCTGTGATTGCACTTTCGACTGCTGCAAAGCAGGCTTCCGACTGGATGTTAATTTCGTTGCCAGCGGGCAACACTTGACGGTTAACGTCGTCACGTCTCCGCCTCCTCCGGCAGCGCGCCACCGGAGTAGCATGAACGGAGATGGCGGTGAATGGGGCGACCCTCCGATAAGTGAGGTTTCAACCTATGCCCACGAGACGGGTCATGTGCTCGGCCAACATGATGAGTATTCAACTGGAGCAACTGACCCTACGGGTGTTCAACCGGCTAATGCTCCGACCGCCAATTTGATGTCTACGACCGGAAACACGACTCTGCTGAACCGCCATTATCGTCGAGTGTTGAAGTTTCTGAACGACAATGCTGCCGGCGACCCGTATGAAATAGTTCCGCCATAGGAGTGTTTATGAACAGACAGCTCTATTCAGCCGCTGCTATTCTCTTGCTGGCAATGGCGCCGAAGTGCAGTATGGAGCAGAAGATGAACTTCGAAAAACTGGAATATTTCAATGCCGAGCTCGAAGAAGCACCCCAGACGTTGACGATTAGCGCTGCCGGGGTCGCGTTTTACGAATCGCACACGAACGCCCATCAGCCTGATCGTCCGGAGATTGGAAATTATCAAACGAGTCTCGGAGAAGCAGAGCTGGGCTCCCTCCGGAACCGACTTGATAATCCCCCGTTTCGTGATCTCGCAGACCATTGGGGAAAGGTCATGCCGAGTGACCGTTACAAACGGATCCGCGTTACTACCGGGTCAGAAAGTCTTGAGAAGTTGTTTGGGACCTCAGTCCAGATAACTGCTCCAGCTGCTGAGTTGATTGACTATTTGAATCAGCTCGCAGCGGAGGTCTCACGCTCTCCACGTCAGACTTTGCGCAGCGAGTTGTCGCAAGTTGCTGTTAGTTCGGAACGGCTGCTGACAGCGACACTCACACTATTCAACGATGGCGGTCAACCAACTTTTTGCCGGCACCCTGTTGACATGCTGGACGCCCCTGACGGTCACCTTAAGCTGGAAGCTTGGCCTGATAAACCAGCAGGATCGCTCAGTGCCGAGGACGTTGTGATCTTCCCGGTTGAGAAGGTTGTGAAACCCGAATCAAAAACGGGCCACACCAATTCTTCCATTCTTGAAATACCATCAAAAGCGTCGCAGTCATTGCGGCTGGAGGCACAATTCCCAAAGGCGAGTGCGGGTGTGTATGTCATTAGAATCAATTACGAGAGTCTCGTTAAACAGCTTGAGGGCCACCAACTCGTATATGGGGAACTCTTCTCGCGGACGATCAAAGCAAATGTGCCCTGAGAAATGATTGCTATCTGCGTTTGTCAGTTAAAAGGCTCAAGCCGACATCGCCTACAGAGCTTCCCGGTGGCACCAAAACTCAGATTTGAGCTTGAATGTCTTCTCATTCCACAATGTCTTGTCATTTAGGTATGATCGGCCCTGAGGAAGCTGATCAGTAAGAACTGATTCAAATTAGACCCCCAGTTTGTGGGAAACGGTAGCCGGAGAGCGTATTCCTCGAGGCTTGGGTTTTGTCGAGCAGGTATGCAACTTGTCTTAGAAGTTATCTCAGGTCCTCACGAGGGCGAAAAGATCGAGGTCGCTGAAGGCCAGGCGGTGCGCATCGGCCGCACGACGAAGGCTGACATCGCTTTGCAGGACACCTTTATGTCCAGTCTCCACTTCAGTGTGGAGTGTTCACCCAAAACCTGTCGCGTCCAGGATCTCGGCAGCCGGAATGGAACTACGGTTAATGGTAAGCGTGTCCCGAAAGCAAAGCTGCGAGATGGTGATCGGATTCATGCGGGTCGAACCGATTTCGTTGTGCGAATAGAGCACGTTGACACGGGCCCGTCCAAGCCTGTTGTTTCGCGCTTCGCTGAAACTATCACCCCTGGTTTCGATCCAGTCACCGATGTCCCGGAAGGCCAGACCGGGGGCATTTCTTCGAGTCTGCCTGAGCCGCCGCGGCCAGCACCCGCGCGTCCTAAATCTGAGCCAGTCAGGCAAAAACCACAGCCTCGTTCGCGCGTCCCTTCGACCACCGCTTCGAGCACACAGAGTTCATCGGGTCCTTTGCCGCCGCCTCCGCCTCCGGTGGTTGAGCAGCCTCGGATCCCTTCTGCCAAACTGCCGCCTCAGGCGCCCGAGTACGAGACCGATTTTCAGAAGAGTATGGCCTCGTATGAAGCCGCGACGCCTGAAGGACGGCTGTTACAGATACTGCGGAATCAACCAGAGCCGTTGTTCGCTCTAGCTGATGCGGTTCATGCACCGAAATTGCTGGAGCTGCTTCGTAATTCGGGGGAGGAGTATCAGTCACTCTATAAAGATGAGAAGACTGCGGCGGTGGCGCCTTACCTCGTGCGGTTACCTCCACAGGCGCCGCTCTTAAAGACCATGCTTCATGATGGTTGGGGACATGGCTGGGGAGTTTATCTGACAGCGCGCGTGTCGATGGCCGATCTGAGAGGTTATTTTCGGCGCGAGCTGATGGTAAGTCTTCCGGATGGTGCGGAACTCTTCTCGCGTTTCTATGAACCGAAGTTCTTCCGTCCCTTTCTCGAAAGCTGCACTCCCCAGGAAGCGGCCCGCTTTTTTGGCCCAATAGGCTCCTATTTTATGGAGTCCGACCGGCCTGAGATTCTCCTACAATTCCGAAACACTGCGAGTGGTGTCGACAAGAAAGGTCACCTGCTCTCAGTGTTGGAATAGAGTTGTTCGACGAACTTCAGTTTGTTGTTTTCATTACCCTGAATATTAACCATTGGACTGAAGTTTGCCGACGGTTACGATTCCAACCAACGTCCAGGGTAATGTAGACGACAAACTGAAGTTCGTCGGACATGTTGTCTAAGAAGGTGCTGTCTTTCCCGTCAGGTGGTCCAGCAACTCACTCAACAACTCGGTACCCGGGCGCGGCGGCGGATCTTCCTGATGCGAGGCGGCCCATTCGATTGCCAATATTAATGGCACCCAGCGCTCCATGAAATGCTCCGACGGTGGTGTTTGCCAGCGCGCCACGGCGTTAAATACCCGCAACGGCAGCTTAACCCGTGTGATGTTGTCGGCAGTGGGCTCTGCGCAATTCTCCGCCGGTGACGTGACGAGGTACTCACGGCAGGTGATAGGACGCTCCTCGTAGATCGAGCAGGACTCATCTTCGAGGAATGGGCAAGCGATTTTTTCTCTGAAATACTCGGTGGCTAAGGTGAGATATTCGTCATCGGTGAGTCGATCATTCTCTCGCAATCGCCGCATCAAACCGGCTTGTTCTAACCGATCGTGCGCTGTGGCAAAACGGTTTCGCAATTCCGAGCGTCTTGGTTCGGGTGTCCCTTCAAGAACCTTATGTAACCGGCGAGCCTCAACCTCGGATATTGCAACCAACTGCCGACAACAGGCGCCACAACCCTTTTTGCAGGAGATACTATTGCCGCTCTCCTCGAGTGAACGGCAAGTTTCGGAAACCACAGTGTCAGAGAGGCCGCGAGCTATTGGCAGCATTGCGCCGATTGTGGTGGGTTCTGTTGAAACAGCAACCTGACCCTCCAACTGCCAGTCACCTGCGGCGATGGAGAGTTTGACTTGCTTCATTGAAGTTTTACACCCAGGGGAGATATACCAAAGCGGTGACAGGTCACCGCACTCCAAAGAGGGACTTGGAGATTGATTGAAGCATTCCGAGACGAATGACGTCAGTGTCCTTCAACGAAATCAAAGGCATCAGGCCTTCGCCAATGATCTTTTCTGCTGTCCGCAGTGTCATCAAGGTCTCTGCGCAAGGCTTGGTCTCGGATTCACCATCAACTTTGTAGATATGTAGTGGCAACCCCTCAAGCTCTTGTACTTCGCCTGGAAGAAAATCCCAGCCGCTGCGGGTGAAGGCCTCGGCAAGCAGATAGGCAACGACAAATGAAGGGCTTCCCCACAGGTACCAGTTGTGTTGAGGTTTATCGTTCGGCGGTTGCTCTTCAAAATTAAACTCTTCCATCGGCTCCGTATTTTCGCCGTAGGGCAGGCGCAACAAGAAACGCGGCAAAGAGAGTCCGATATAACGAGAGTTGAGCTGCCGCTTCAATTCAACCCAGGCTGAGCGAGCTTCGGACTCCTCTACCCGCCAATCTTCGGGATCAGGAGACTCTGCAATCGATTCACATCCGAGAAAGCCGGGGCTCGCTTCAGCTACAAAGGGTATCCTCCCGTCGCTTCCAATCTTGCTCATCCTGCTCAGTAATTCCATGTCGTCGGTTGTCAGATCAAAACGATAGTTTGCCGCCACAAGCGCCCAGGGAATGCCGCTTCGTTCTATGAGCAGCTTGTACATTGCTGTTTGCGAAGAGTCATCGAACCCCATCAGATCCGCAGCGAATTCCTCACGCGAGATATCCAGCAAGTAAAGCTTTAGCTCCGTGCCGGTATTCAGACGCGAAACCAGCAGGTTTGCAGCACGCCACGCAGCTTCAAGCGCCTGAAAATCAGGATGGTGCAGTAGGGCAGCCATCTGACGACCTATTGCCAGGTCCACAGCAGCCACGAGCTCTTCTTCCTGGGCATCTGGTCCGGGAACCAGATACGGAGCAACGGCCTCGCGGGCCAACGCCTCGATCTCGCCAGAAACTTTAGGAGCAGTCCGGTTCCCAACGGGAGTGTTTGATTGGTCCAGTATTTGATCCAATAAACCTCCTTCATGAGCGTTACCTTCCTCAGTAATCGTCTGTATGTCTGGTTCCGACTGCTTCGCCTGAATACCGGCCCACGCGCGAACTTCAGCCGCAGCTTCTGCGAAGCTACTGGGGTTCTGCAAACGCGCTCGCCATTGTCCAAGCTTGTCAAAGAGGTCGAGCCGTTCGAAGATTCGATCAGGGCTAAAGTCGTCCAGCTCACGAAAGCTGATAGAGACCGACATCGCTCCGTCTGCGGCCACCGGGAGATTCAGCTTGGGTGTCAGTTTGGCAATGATCTGGTCGATGTTGTCGCGATCGATCAGTAGCGGGCGCCATTGCGCCAGTTCGGCAGAGCTGGCAAAAAGTCCCCGATTCTTTCGCCCGCTCCAATCACCAAGCAAGGCGATACAAAAAGGGGTTTCCGGCTGCGGGCGACCAACCCGCTCTTCCATGGTCGCCACCAACTCTCCTTCAAAGTCTTCAAGTGCAAACTCTTTGGCCATGTCCAATCACCGCATCGCCTCCGGATCTTCACCGTGGCTTTGCAACAATTCAAGGAGTTCCTCTCGCAAAGGATCCCGCAGTTTTCTTACGTCATCTACGTTGACGACCTCTTCGAACACGTTCATGCCGGCTACTTCGGTGCTTTCAACGATGACATCGTCTGATGGTCGAACTGTGGAGATTGATGAAGAAACGATTGTTACTGGCAAGTCGCCGAACTCAGGGAAATGAATTGTGCTGACTGGAAAGTGCAGAGCCCCAAGCATTTGCTTTACGCCTCGTTGATTTCCAATCACCACATGCATCATCAGGTAGTGTAGGACGAATTGTTGGAGGTCGTCACCAGTTCGCCCCTGGTTTGCTAATAGGTCTCTAAATTTGTTCGGCGAAAATCCACTGTAGGTCAACACCCACTTCAAGGGCGAGGTAACGACTACGGATTTCTTGTCATTGCCGCTAGTGGCAGTGTGCACATATTCAACCGGGGTGATCTCCAGTTGGGGATTGATCACTTCGAGTGGGGTTTTGAGTTCCTGAGGCAGCCTGTAAATCTGATTCTGGGCTACCTTGTTATAAATTTCCTGAAGCTCCTTGAAGGCCTTATCGCCAGGTCGGGACAGATCGAAAGCACCACCTTCGACATAGTTTCCCAACACAACCTTAGGTCGCAAGAGCGGTGTAATTGTGGCGAGATATTCCTTAATCCGACCTCGCAGCAGATCGGCTGCTGCGCGCGTCAGCTTTCTCAGGGCTAACAGGCGTTGAGTGCTGTAGCTTTCCATGCAAATTTGCTCTCCAGTGTGGGCCAGCTCGGGCGAAGTAACCTGCCGGTTTGATTGGCCAGAAGCCTACTAGCCAGAAGAAACCTTGTCAACGGACTAGAGGAAGCTATCGTGTCATCTCAATTGCGAGTGGCGGAATAATCGATTTCTTCCTTAGCCGGCATGTCAATTCTGAGTAAATAAAACTCTACAGAAGACATTCCATTACGTAACACTTCTGATAGTATTTCCTCGAGCATAAATCATTCAAAGTAGGCTACGAAATGGAGGCACATTTAGATATGGGCATGCCCTCGTTTGCGAAAGACTTGCCAATCAAAATAGGTACCAAAGAAGAATTCGCCGACTTAACAGATTTCCTGGCACGCCACAATTTTGATGAGGACACCATTTGTCGCGTACTTAACATTGGACATCTCTTTGAGGTTGGGATGGCTAGACCGGTAGACCTGACCGAATGCTCAAAAGAACTTCAACTTCTATTACGACTCTTTCTTTACCAGGCTTTGGTGCCCAGAGCTCAAGTGGAAGGTGCTTTAGGTCCAAGAATATTTCAAATATTTGTTTCACTCGGTTTGTTGGGTACAGGTGAGTTTGGTCAGGATCAGGTTTACGCTCAGGTACTGCTGTACCCGGTGGCTGGTTTCATAATGGCATCTGATCGCCAGAGCAACCCCGATGCCTCGACGTTTGAGCCGCCCGCGGATGTCGTTTTTCCGGCAATTTACGAGGGTACCTTCCGTTTTCTGCGTGTTTTGCCAACGAGCCCCGCTGAAGATGGTCTGGATCTCTGTTCCGGCTCCGGAATAGGAGCTTTTGTCCTTGGTCGCAGGGTCAACAGCGTTGTGTCAGCAGATATCACTACCAGGGCATTTCATTTCGCTGCCTTCAACCGGGCCCTGAATGATTGTGCTGGCGTTGAAGTAGTTTGTGGTGACCTTTACGAGCCGGTCACCGGCCGAACTTTTGACCGCATTGTCGCCCACCCGCCCTATGTACCATCCACGCGCATCTCTAAGGTATGGCGAGACGGGGGAGCTACCGGCGAACTCCTGGTGCGGAGAATTGTTGAAGGCTTACCGTCGCATCTGCGTCCCGGAGGTCTTTTCTGCATGATCTCAATCGGTCTCGATACGGCGCACAGCAGCTTTGAGCAGCGTGCGCGCGGGTGGTTAGGAAATAAGGAGTCGGAATTCGATATTATCTTTGCCTGGAAGAGTGAGAAGACTCCGCGAGATACCTTGAGAGATCTGGCTGAGAGAGACTCATTGAGTCTTAGCGAACTGCAAGTGCTTAGAGAAGAATTTGACCGAGTACGGATTGTAAATATGCCGTACGGCGCATTGTTTATTCGACGCCACCCAATTGGATGGGACAAGACGGCCACTACGGATCGCCGAAAATTGAGTGAAGAGACTAACGGTGACGACTTCGAGAGTGCTTTTGTTTTGCACGATCGTTTCGAGCTCAGTAGTTATCGAGAGAATTTGAGTGATGTCAAACTGCTTCTCGCGCCGGATCTAGAGGTCAAGGTCACACACGTCGTACATGAGGGGCAATTGTTACCGGCAGATTATCTGTTTGAAACAGTAAAGCCATTTTCAGCGATGGCTCGTCTGGATCAGTGGATGGTTCCTCTCGTCACAAGCTTCGACGGCCAGTTGACGGGACGATCCATCTTTGAAGAGGCAAAAGCCAATGGCCACCTTCCGGATGGTTTTGAGTTGGAGAGTTTCACCGAACTATTGGTGAAAATGATCGACCGTGGTTTTCTGCGTCTCCCACCATCACTCGATTAAGAACGCCAACTTGGCCAGTTCGACTAACTTCTGCTCCAACTTGTCGGGAGATCTCTGAAGCAACTCAGCCTTTTGCTCCGCGGCCTCTTTACTATTTGGACCAGTATTAGCTTCGACTGATTTAAGCAATTCTTGTCGCAATGCTTCTCGATCGTGGGTTCCATCCAGAAGAATGATGAGTTGACGGGCGAGAAAATCCTCAAACTTTATTGTATCGTGAAGGAGTGAGGTGCATAGTCCGTCCTTTTGAGCTTGCAAGCGCGCTAAAGCGCTGGCGCGCGGGCTTTCACTGGGCCCGTTTATAAGTTTGGGTTCATGAAGGTGCAGCTCAACAACATTTGCGGCGTAAGCTTTCATAAGGACTTCCGCTAGCTTGTCTTGCCCACCTGCTGCGTCCTCTGTGTTGAATAATCTTCCGAGACGTTGCCGGCCGACTTCCATCAGGCCCTCGAAGGAAGCGGAGCTTGGATAGATCTCGCCCAGGTGCAGAAGCGCTGCCTTGACCAGCGGGAATCCCGTTGAAATCGCCGCGCGGTGCGGGGACTCAAACTTCTCCACGACATTTGCTTCCAAGTTTATCTCAGAGGAAACCGGACGGGCTTGGGAGCGGAGAAGGAAGTCCTTGACCAGTTCGGGTCGTAATGAACGATCCAATTTATGCTCATGATGGCAAAGTAAAGTCTGCCTGAAGGTTCGGCCCTCGATTAGATCAAGATATTGCTCTTTTGAGATAGGGGTCTGGCGACCGAGTTCGCGCAGCGCTTCGGCAACGGCGGGACGAAAATTGTATTCCGTGGAGTCGAAATACACCGCTTCTGAAAGAAATTGGAGACCATGTTGTCCGGCATGGGTAATGAACTCATGAAAGTAAACAGGACTGTTTATGTCTGCAAGGTCGTCGTGAAAAACCGCAGCTTCGTTCTTATTCTGAAGGTGTTCACTAAATTCCTTCAAGACAACCTGATAAGGACTGTCATCTGAGTGGGCTTCGGCGAGCCATTTGATCAGCGACCGGCCCTGAGCCACCCGCTCTCGAGGATCGTTTATGGCGCTGGTATGAAAGCGCATTGCGTCGCGAACAATGGCGCGCAGGTGGCAACCAGGGTAAGCGTTGTAGGAGATATATGCGACGCCATGCGGATTCAGCCGCGAACGGCAAAGAGCGAGCATTGCGTCACGGATTTGCGCAGGTATCCAGGAGTAAAGCCCGTGAGCAATTATGTAATCGAATTGGCCCAGAGCATCGGGTAGCGCGGTAAGATCCAGTTCTAGAAGCTTGATGTTCGTTAGTTCCAGGACTTGGATCATCGCCTGGCCGTTAGCGATCGGCGTTTTGGCTCGATCGATGCCAACGAATTCGCTTTCCGGAGCAATAACTGCCAGAGGAAGGAGATTGGCTCCATCGCCGCAACCAAGCTCCAGGACGCGGCAGTTATCTACCGGAGCAGGATCCATACCAAAGAGGTGCGCCAGACTGCCCATCCGGTCAGGATGCGTCTGGGGATAGGCGTAGTTCAGGTAGGAAAAGTTGTCGTAGGCGTCTGACTTTGCGGCAACCATGGCACTTCTCTTGCCAGACTTGAGTCCAGCTAACGTACGTCCTTCATTCGCAAACTGATGAGGGTCATCAAAACGAGGACGAACAACATGACCAGCAGAATGATAGCATTCAGCAGTACGTGGCCCCACGGATGTTTAAAGCTTACGTAGTCGCTGAGATCCTCACTTAAAACTTCGGCCTCAGGAATCGACGGCGGTGGTCCAATTACAGGTGCAGCCGGTGGTGCACTCTCTATTCCAGCCGCCCGTGCAGCAAGATGCTTCTGCATCTGCTCTCGATACTCTTCCAGATCGTCGCTGACACTTCTGCGATAGTCCTCGACGTCGCTACGGGCTCGCGCAATGTTCTCCTCGTTAGTTTCCTCGATTCTTTTGTATAAACCAAGTCGGTCGGTGGCGCCTTCCGCGTGCAAAGTGTCGAGTGCTGAGAGTCGTTTAAGCTCGTCGAAGGCCCAGGTCGCCGGCATGACCGTTCCTACAACCTTTGCAATGCCCTGCGGGACCCCCACCAGTCCACAAAAGAGGATCTGAGGAATCAGAATCAACGGTACGAGGCTGGTAGCCATTTCCGAAGATCTCACGATTGCCGAGATAAAAAGGCCAAGTGCGACGCCGACGATTCCAGTAAGAACCACAATCGCCAACTGTGGTATCCCCAGTAGTATCCCTGGTAGGGACATCAGGTTTGCAAAATGTAGAAGTTTGAGAATTCCAAACAAGAGAATGCATTGGACACCGACAATGAGGGAAAGCACAAACAGCTTGGATCCGAGATAAGGCAACAGACCCAGGTTTACCATCCGTTCGCGCCTGTAAACGGGCCGCTCCTTTACGATTTCTCGTGCCGTCACTGAAGCGCCAAACCAGATCGCAACTAGCGCCAAGACAAAGAAAGGAAAGTCTCTTGGCGCGTCCGAGCTGACGACCAGATACGTAAACAATCCAACTAGGGGAGCCTGCGCTAAGAGAATCAACAAGTTCGTCTTATCAGTGGCGAAGATCTCCGAATAACGCGTGGTTAGAGTGGCCCACTGCCGGACTGAGTCGATGATCCCTCTGCGGCGATGGGATATTGGCGTGGTTTTGCCGCCACGTTCCAGGCCGCTCAGGGGTTCGACGATATTGCGCTTGTAAATAGGAGTTTCATGAAATCGACGCCGCCAATCTTCGGCAACAGCTTCAGCAATCTGATTGCGGTTCTCTTCATAAGCGCGCTTCTGCTCTCGACTGGCTTTGGGAGACAGTGGAAGCATCCTGTTCATGTGGTTCTCGATGGGAGCCTCCAGCTTATCGTATAGATCTTTGAAGCTGCTTGCGCCAACAAACTCGAGACCCTCGGCTGGAGTACCGTAGAAGATCAACTTACCCCGCATCAGGACCACGATCTTGTCGAACAGACTGACATTCTCCATCGCGTGCGTGGTCAGGATCACCGTGTGGCCGGATTCGGCTATCTGCCGGAAGAGCTTCATAATCTTGTCTTCCGTAGCGGGATCGAGACCTGAAGTCGGCTCGTCAAGAAAGATCACCGAAGGCTTTGTAATCAGCTCGACTGCAATCGAAACTCGCTTGCGTTGGCCTCCGGAAAGTTGGGCGACCGGTACGTCCCGCCTTTCGGTGAGCCCGGTGACGTCGAGCACCTGGCCGATAATCTGATCGATCTCTTGTTTGGGAACGTCGCGTGAAAGCCGGAGTCGCGCGACGTAGTAGAGGGTTCGTTGGACCGTCAATTCGCGGTGAATAATATCTTCCTGAGGTACGTAACCGATTGACTGCTTCAGAGAATCCAGGTGCTGGTACAGGTCAAGATTATTAATCAGTACCCGGCCGATCGTCATTGGACGCATACCATTCAACGCGTTCATTAGGGTCGATTTACCAGCGCCCGATGTCCCGATTAGGCCTACGAACTCGTTCGGTTGGATTGTTAGATCGACATCGTCGAGCAGCAAGATCGTCCCTGGTCCTGAACGATTGCGTTCTACGCGGGTAATGTCGATAGCATCGATTCGAATCTTTGACCTGGTGTCAAAGACGAAGACGCCACTCATCGGATCAGCCTGAAAGAGAAAGGATCCGATCTGAACTACGTCCTGAGGTTGTACTGGCCGCCGTCCACTGATACGCGCACCGTT
>DATKDA010000060.1:0-18175 GCA_035512935.1 Pyrinomonadaceae bacterium
GGCTGAGGATGACCGGCAGCTTCTTCTCCGGTGCTGGTCGCACGATGCCGAAGATGGCCCACGGGCGGTTGAGTGTATGTTCATAGAAGAACTTGATGCCGCACAGCGCGATGGTCATCGTGTTGCGGGAGTAATGTTTGACATTCTTGATGAAGAGGAAGTATTGGCGCAGCTCTTCCTCAGTGAGCAAGTCGGGTGATTTATGATAATGTTCGGCGAGTTGGCGCACCGCTCTTGTGTACGCCTCCTGAGTTCGCTCCGAGAGACCTCGGAGCTGCAGACACTCGATCATTCTCTTTCGCAGTTCAGTCATGATTACACCTCCAAGAAGTGAAAAGTTGAACAGCCCCGTTTCCTGGACAGAAAGTCGGGCTGTTTTTTAGAAAGTGTAGCGGGACTGGATTCGTGAGGAGAATGATCGAGTTTATCTCAGACTGTGGACCACCGGTCTTATCTGCGCGCAGCGCTTAGTTCAACAAATCGTTGCACCGGAGCGGAATTAGCGGGCTTGCCGTCCGCGGGACTTGAATGCTTATTCAGTTGACCGCCGCCCGGTGAACTCAGACGTTAGGTATCTTCGAGTTTTTTACTATCGGCAATTTTAAGGGAAGAATACGGCTCCATTCTGCGTCTAAATATTTGAGAACCGGCGCTTGACCGCGTGCGGCTGCGCCTCAGCGCACTACCATTTTGTTGCAGGAGCAATTTGCTAATGAGAAATCCGGATCAGATGTCTTCGTGGGCTATTGTTTTGCCTACCGTGTTCGCCGTTCTTACTGCGGCTTCTAATGCAACTTCACCGGTCGCACAAAGCGTTGAGGCAAAGCAGATTGCGAGCGGTCATAAGGAAGGAATAAGCACTATCGTATTCTCACCGGATGCTCGTCTAGTCGTGAGTGGAGGGAATGACAATACAGTTAAACTGTGGGATGTGCAGACGGGACAATTGGAGCAAATGTTTGAAGGACACACCCGCGCAATATCATCATTGGATTTCTCTCCCGACGGATTAATTCTCGCAAGCGGGAGTTTCGACCAAACAATTAAACTTTGGGATGTGTCTTCAAGAAAGTTAATATTAATGCTCAAGACTTCCGGTCAAGTCAAAGATATGAGCTTTTCACCAGACGGGAAGATCCTCGCAAGTTCAGGTGGTGATGGAGTGAGGCTTTGGGATGTGGGAGCAGGTAAGCTGCTCCGGTTTCTTCCAAGTAATCGAGGAGTTCTGACAGTTACCTTCTCTCCTGATGGTAAGGTTCTTGCAGATGCCGGAGGAGGAGGGATTAGGCTTTGGGATGTAAGAGAGGGAAAGTTGCTGCGACATCTCCAAGGAACGGAGCCTGAGTTAATAATTTCTGTAGCCTTTTCGCCGGATGGTCAAGTGCTGGCGAGCGGAGGTAACCGCCGGATGATTAGATTTTGGGATGTCAGCACAGGGAATCTGAAAAGCACTATTGATGTGAAGGGAGATTTTATTAGGGCAATAGCTTTTTCATCCGATGGCAGAATACTAGCTGCTGCTGACCGGACATCAGCACAGTTGTGGAATATTGAAAAGAGACAAGTGCAAGAGGTGTTAAGTAACGATGTCCTTTTGCTTTCTATCGCTTTGTCGCCTCAGGGGGCAATTTGGGCGGGCGGTGATACCAGCGGCACGCTTAGGCTATGGCGTTTCAGATCCCAGGTTGCTGCTTGCGATGTGCCAAGAAAGTGTTTATCCAGCGATGAAGCAAGTGCATAGCCTGGCAATGGATGCCTAACAATTCAATGGACGTGAGGGCGAAACAGCTACGTTGTTATCAACGTCGCTTTTTTACATTTGGCGGGCTTGGCGGCGGTTTCGCCCCACGTCATCTCAAGCGTTAGGCCGCTCGATGCTGCGTTCTCTCAACGGTGAAAACGATGAAAAGTGAGGTTGACATGACTTTCCAAGAAGCTGTGCGAGGATTCATCGCCGGTGACTTTTCCCGTCTCGCGCCACTATTTGAAAGTCCTTCTGGTCGTTCACCTTGTCCCGTCATCGAATGGTATGAAAGCGGACTGTTCGCCAGTGAACCAAAAGCACTGGAGGAGGCGTTCACGTGCGCTTGTTTCAACGGTTGCACACACGTCATCGAGTATCTGCTGGCGAGAGGGGTCAATCCTAATGGTGGAGCCAATACCGGGTTGAATGCGTTTCACTGGGCGGCGAATCGGGGTCAGTTGAAGGCGGTCGAGATTCTTATCCGGAACAAGGCTGCCCTCGAAACGCAAAACGCATATGGGGGAACGGTTTTGGGCGGCGCCGTCTGGTCTGCCATCCACGAGCCCAAGCCGGACCACATTCGGATCATCAAGACTTTGCTCGATGCCGGGGCGCAAGTCGGCGCGGCGGATTATCCATCAGGCGACGAACGTGTCGATGAAGTTCTCAGGAAGCATGGAGCGGGGGCATGACGAGTCGCGGCCTAACGTATAAAGAATTAGTGTGGCGCGGGGAGTCGACGAAACGCCCGTTACACACCAGGAGCCGCCACACAATTCTGTGTTGAACTAAGCCGGGTGTGAGAGGAAGACTCAACTTCGGTGTTTGGAGTTTGAATAGCGCGGCTGACGATGATAAGAGGGGCCGTGAGGAAGAGAGAGGTTGGCGTGAATAGCGGGGAAGTTGAGTAGGACGGGAAACGATTGGGTTTTTTGAGCTGCCAGGGGGGACTGGACTGGCCGGGCGCCAGGATTTTTCACTAAGAGCACGCAGTGGTCCCATAAGGCCGACGAATAAGTTGGCGCAAACCATCCACTAACAACAGACCATGAAGGTAACGGAGTTGGGATGGTCAATAGATCAAGGGCGACGTATGCGGTCAGATGGCAATGGTCATGGTGTTGCGGGAGTGCAACGGCTACGGTCGGTGGCTCGTTGAGACTCCCAGCGGAGAGTTTCTCGGGTATTGCGGCGTGCTGGCCGTCGGAGATGAGCACCCCTTAGGAACACATCAGGAGATCGGTTGGCGCCTCGCTCGACGCGCCTGGGGGTTCGGATTCGCAACGGAAGCCGCGCCCGCAGCGTTGATCGACGTTTTCCGCCGAATGGAGCTACAAGAGATCCTGGCATACACTGCTCCCGACAATCTACGGTCCCAGGCTAATGAAACGGCTCCAGCTAGAGCGCGATCCATCACGTGATTTCGCTGTTCACACTGATCGGATCGGCCTGTGGCAGGGGCCGGTTTGGTCAGCTCAGCCGGAGTGGCAAGTCCGGACCATAGCGGCCGGCTCCCCAAGCCGGGGTGCCGCCTAACAAGGCAGATGATATGTGCTACTTCCTTCTCCGCCAATCCAATCACGATAAACCAAAATGGTTTCTACTTCTCTGGTCGTAATTCGTCAGGTGTAGCTGTTAGTACAATTCAAGGTGCTGGTTTTTACGGCTTGAGTCTGGGACAGCTGCGCGGGGCAGTAATAATTCACGAACTGCTGCACGTTGTCAGCCGCATCCCTTCTGATTCCGGGAATCCGAGACAAAGCCGGGCAAACTCGGAGCTTGTGCGGCGATTTTGTTTTCCGAATACACCTGTGAGCACTACGACCAGCCCAATTACGACGTTACCTTAAGTTCAGGCAGGACGTTATGGAAAGCAAAACTGTAGAACTCCGCATATGTTTGGCCATTCTAATTTTCGTTCTACCTGTCAGGAGCGCGATCATGTCAGAAACCAGGCAGGCGCCAGCAGCTGGATTCCAATCAATGGGAAAAGTCACCGGTACTGTGATGGATACTAGTGGGGCCGTGATAGTTCTTCCGAAACCAACCATTATCTTGGAAGGAAGGAACAGCATCAAAAGGGTCATCCCCAATGACAATGGAGATTATGAGACCACCGTGCCAACTGGCGTCTACAGAATAACCACGGAGATTCCGGGCTTTTATCCTCTTCGTCGCGCAGAGTTTCGTGTGCCACCTGATGCGACCGTGATAGTTAACCTTGTACCACGCCTCGTTACCTCGTGCGGGGTACGACGATATCGACCACAGAATCAATTGATAAGCCGATGGCGCCACCAAAATACGATGAATTTCACGTTCCGGACTCGGCACTTAGCCTCCTCATACAGTTTCAAGGAAAGCGAATCGTTGAGGGAAACGTCAAGTATGAAGGAGCAATATTAAGCTACGATCAACCTGACAATCTATACTGATGAACTCTGTTTCGATGCGAAAGAACTACGAGCGAACGCATGCGGAAGCCGAGTTATCGTCGAAGATGGAAAACAGCGCGTCGAAGTCAAGCGGGCGATGGTATCGTTCAAAGGCTCTCAACCGGTTGTTAATGTGTCGAGGTGAAGGGCTCATAGGCATCGAATTCATATGGCAATTCCTCTACGATCCCGCAGAACCCTGTTTTGCCGCCTGCCCGTCCTGTTGATCTAACCAACGTGCCGCTGCCGTTAGCACTCAACTATTGTGATCTAAATCCAATAACTGGTACATTCAGGGTTTTACCAGAGACCCCGTTGGTGAAACTGGGCACTTGCGACCTCCCAGGGCAGGGCGAGGAGAATTCGGTGCACCCCGTGGGGCCAGAGGAACACATCAAGGACTCGACATAGCAGGAGAGCTCCATCAGACCTCGGTGGTAGCTTTTCGAAGCGGAACTGTTCAAGCTGCAGGTTGGGCAGATCGTCTTGCTGGTATACGTGTAAGACTAGCTCATGGCGGAGGCATGGTAAGTCGATATGTACACTTGCAGGAGGGTAGTATTCCTCCATGGTTAACTCCTGGAGCATCTGTATTGGCTGGCGAATTTTTGGGGACCGTTGGGGACACCGGAAATGCAAGAGGTACCCCACCGCATGTTCATTTTGGGATCGCTGTGAACGGCCAGAACCGGGATCCTGAGAGAATCCTCAATTCTCCTTGTCCCTAAGCCTGACTAATGATGGAGCCCTACATGATCAAGTTCCTTGCCTTATTCCTGTTTTCAACACCTTTGCATATGGGCGACCTATATTCTGTAAAGACCCTTTTCCAAGTTAATACGAAATCTGCCGCGAGACTTACGCAAAGCCCGACATGGAATCCCGCAACCTTTCGCGGCTTGACGATGGGCAAATCGACGCGTTTAGATATGATAGGGGTATTCGGTGAACCGAAATGGTCAGAATTATTTTATGAAGATAAGGCGAATTCAGAATGTTGGCATCATTACGAGAGCGGAGGAGAATTCCCGGGCGAACTGGTTTTCAACGTCGACAAAAGTACGGGAGTGATTCTCAGGATAATCCTACACCCCAAGAATCTTACGCTGAAGGACGCCATCAAGCGGTTAGGTGAGAATTACGTCATTACTCGCTATGACTTCTGCCAAGGATTTGAGGAACATGACAGCGCTCCCCTGTATTAGAATCCTTCTGGCCAGTTTCGGTTTATTGAGTATCGCAAACGTGGCATTGCTATCCTAATTGGCAACAACGACAAAGTCGAATACATAACCTACGTCAGTGAGCCGGTTGGAATGAAGTGCAACGAGGCGGCAATGAGATCGGCGCGACTTGATTGAGTCTTCAATGGTCCACGAAATCGGCTGAGGCAAAGGCGTCCTGGTTTACCCCTCGGAATCTTCCCAATCCTCTATCTCCAGATTCTCCTTTCCAATCATTACAAACCCAGCCCAGTAAAACGGAAGGTACGCTACATCAGGCTTCAGAGTCAGTTGATTAACATCCGTGCTTTTAGTCACAACAAGAACTCTGTTATTCTCCCCAGCTTATTCCTCTCGAGAGAGTCGGGCTTGACCGAGGTTGACCCCGACACTACTACCGAATATGAAACTTGGCAGAAACGACCCCTGTCACTGCGGCAGTGGCAAAAAATACAAACGTTGTTGCCTGGCGAAGGACCGGACCGCAAATGTAATCGACTACGAATGGCAGAAGCTCCGGCGCACCGAAGGAGAGATCGTTCACCTTCTGCTTCACGCCGCCCACGATTGGCACGGACCTGATTTCATCGAGAAAGCCTGGGAGCATTACACGGAAAGCTCCAGCGAATCCCTTTCCATCGAGGAAGCACCTGAAGCTGGAACCTCTTTTGTTCCATGGGCGTTGTTCAATTACATTCCCCAGGAAGAATCAGAGTCCGATCCAACCAACGAGGCGCCATTAGCTTTTTCATTTCTGAAGGTGACAGACGAGTTGTACCCTTATGAGAAACAGTTCGTCTTAGCGGTAATCGAGCAACCAGTGAGCTTCTGGTCGGTGCAGGAAGTTGATCCGGGAACAAGCCTCAAACTTCGGGATCTCTTCACTCACACTGAACATACAGTTCGAGAACAGCAGGCTTCCGAGATCTTGAGTAAGGGCGACATCGTTTACACCCGGGTGATATCAGTGGGTCAGACTACTATCATGGTGGGCTTGGCTCCGTTGCCCTTCCCGCCCGCTTTCCATTTCGATATTCTGGATGCCCGAGAAACTCTCTTTGGTCCTCGCCGGAAGATTTCCAACCATGATTTACAGGAATTCGAACCGGTTTTGCGTCAGCTCTATTTTACGCTCAGGCGCCGTCTTATGAATCCCCAACTTCCGATTCTACAGAATACCGATGGCGACCCGCTGGCTTTCGTCAAGCTTACATACCAGCTCACTTGCTCGCCACGTACAGCGTTCGACAAGCTACGTTCGCTGAATCTGCTAGAGACTGAAAAAGCGCTGCTGGCGGACGCCACGAAGAATAAAAAAGGCGAGCTGCAAACCGTAACGTTCTCCTGGACGAAAAGAGGCAACAAGAAACATGGCTCCTGGGACAACACGATTCTGGGCCACATAACAATCGAGGGCGAGAAGCTCATCGTCGAGGTTAATTCGGAGAAGAGATCCGAAACAATCCGCACCGAGATCGCCAAACGGTTAGGTAACCACGCCGTCTTGCAGGACTCAGTCAGCGAATCCGTTGAAGAAAAGTTTGCCCAAATCGAAGACGGCGTTGAATCGCCTGAGCAACAGCAGGAGCGCGAAGAGCAGGAAGCCTTCTCGGCGCTTCCCGAAGTGCAGGCCCTCCTGAAGGAGATGGCGAGGAAACACTGGAAAAAGTGGTTGAATGAACCGGTTCCAGTACTGATGGGAAAAACACCAAGACAAGCTGCGAAGTCCGTCGCCGGGCGTGAACGCCTCGAAGCTCTGCTGATTGACTTTGAAAGAAGAGCCGCGGAAATGGACAAACCCGCCTTTGCTCCGGATGTGACTGAATTGAGAAAACAATTAGGGATGTTACCCGGCGTTGAGAATCAGAAAGCGGCACGCAAGCGGAAACGCCCAGTCAGCGAAAACCTTGAATTCGACGGGACGCCACTCTATCAGCTCAAGATCACCTTGAAAGGGTCCGACCCGCCAATCTGGCGTCGCATTGTGGTTCGCTCAGACATGCCGCTCAATCACTTTCATGTCGTAATCCAAGGAGTCATGGGTTGGACCGATAGCCATCTACACCAGTTCCTTGCCGGCGACACGTACTACGGGACGCCCGATCCGAAAATGATGGGCTTCGGCAGGCAGATTCTCAGCGAGAAACGCTACACCATTGCTGACCTGGCTCCGGCGGCGAAGAGAAGTTTCATTTATGAGTACGACTTCGGCGACGGCTGGGAACACAA
Organism: Pyrinomonadaceae bacterium; assembly: GCA_035512935.1. GTDB lineage: Bacteria > Acidobacteriota > Blastocatellia > Pyrinomonadales > Pyrinomonadaceae > PSRF01. Next base: position 7,632 of record DATKDA010000060.1, read on the forward strand.
GATCGTTGTCGAGAAGATCCTGCCGCCCGATCCGGAATTCCGACACTCCATCTGTCTCGACGGCGCGAACGCCTGCCCTCCTGAAGATTGTGGCGGCATCGGCGGCTACTACGGGCTGCTCGAGATCCTCGCTGATCCAAGAAACCCCGAGCACGAGTCTATGAAGGAGTGGCTTGGATACGATCTGGACCCCGCGCGATTCGATGTCGAGATCGCGAACGGCGGTTTGAACCGGCTTAAGGCTTGAGCGTTTGAAGACCAGGACCCACCGCCTTGATCAAATGCACGCCGTAAAAACATCACTTAGCCGAACTTATTTCTTGCTTGACCCCGAATCGTTGCAGATGATTAACTTGCCCCGTTCCCGATTAAGCCAGAGGAAAATGTGATGGTTCACATGTACGGTCTGTCCGAAAGTGCGCAGCAGCACGTGTCTAAAGCCGCTCGTATCGCTAAGGATATCGTCTTACCCAATGCCGGTGATGTCGATGTTAACGGACGGTTTCCGACCGAAAGCATGGATGCTCTCGCCGAAGCAGGTTTTTATGGTCTCTGTCTGCCGCAGAATTTTGGGGGAAGAGGCGAAGGAATGCGCGCTTTCGCCGGCGTTGTTGAGGAGCTCGCCAGCGCGTGCGGGTCCACCGCGATGGTCTATGTAATGCATGTCAGCGCAGCGCAGGCAATCAGGACCTCTTCAACTCTTGCAGAACGCGATGCGATGTTGAGCGCGATTGCCTCGGGAAAGCATCTGACAACACTCGCCTTTTCCGAGACTGGATCGCGGTCCCAGTTCTGGGCTCCAGTCTCAAAATTGGAAGAGAACAATGGCGATTATGTGACGTCTGCCTCCAAGTCCTGGGTGACCGCGGCGGGACATGCTGACTCTTACGTTTCTACAGCGCAAAAACCAGGCGCCGTATCGCCGCTCGAGTCCACGGTCTATCTGGTTCACACGAAAACGAAGGGTGTGCAGATCACTTCAGCGTTCAACGGACTCGGCCTCCGCGGCAATGATTCGGCCCCAGTGTCGCTTGAAAGGATCACCGTGCCTCGTAGCGACCTCATTTCAGCTCCTGGTGAAGGCCCGAAAGTCATCCTCGAGGTTGTCCTGCCCTGGTTCGCCATCGGAACGGCCGCGATGGCAAACGGCCTATGTCAAGCCGCCGTGCAACGCACTGCCGCGCATCTGGTGGGAACTGAGTTCACCCACGACGGTTCGAAGCTGCGCGATCTCCCGATGCTACGCGCCCGCCTCGCTCAGATGAGCGTGCGCACAGCACAATCACGCAGCCTCTTGGGGTACACATTGAACCATCTGGAACAACCTGATGCGGCGACGCCGCTCTCAGTTCTCCAGAGCCGCCGCGCAGCTATGGAGGCAGCCGTCGAAGTTACGGACCTGGCGATGAAGGCGTGTGGCGGCGCGGCATTCTCGCGCCATCTGGGAATTGAGCGCTTGTTCCGTGACGCGCGTGCTGGCTGGGTCATGGCGCCGACTGTGGACCACCTGGACGACTTCATTGGCAAGGCCTTAACCGGTTTACCGCTATTTTGAAGATGAATAACGACAATACAATTCTGCTCGGAGCGATCGCCTATGATCCCAAGGTGGTTACAATCTGGGAGGGCATCCGCGAACATTTCCACGAGCACGGGGTGCCCATGGATTTTGCTCTGTTCTCGAATTACGAGCGCCAGGTCGAGGAGTTGCTGAAGGGCCACATCGATATCGCCTGGAACACGCCGCTTGCTCATGTGCGTGTCAGGCAGCAGACGAAGGGCGAGTCCTTATCACTCGCGATGCGCGACAGCGACCGCGATTTCCGCGCAAAGGTAATTGTGCGAACTGATGCGGGAATCAAGTCGCTGAAAGATCTTGAAGGGAAGACGCTGGCAGTTGGTAGCTCTGATTCAACACAGGCCCGCATTCTGCCCCTTTACTTTCTCAGGAATGAAGGGGTGGATTTGAGTCGCGTCAATCTGTTGCCGTTTGATACCGATTTGGGGAAACACGGCGACACGGGTACCAGTGAACTCGATGTGCTCAAAGCGCTTCAAGAGGGACTCGCAGATGCTGGATCTGTGGGCGATCTCGTTTGGGTAAACGAACAAGCCGCCGGACACATCGACCCCGCCAGGATAGAGGTGTTGTGGACCACTCCTGGATTTGACCATTGTATGTTCGATGCTCATCCGGCTCTGCATTCTGAAAAAGTCGAAGCGTTTCGCCGCGCGCTCTTTGCAATGCGTTGGGACAATCCAAAGCATCGTCGCTTGCTCGAGCTAGAGGGATTGCGGGAGTGGCTGCCACCGCGTGAAGAGGGCTATCGCAGTCTCGAGGCGGCCTTGGAGCAACGTTGACGAATGAGCACCCAGGCGGCAGTGATTGCGATAGACGGCGGTGAGTTGCTGCTCGGGGGTGGGCTGCTCGCCCTTGTGCGTCCGGCATTAAATAGTCTGGAGCCGGGCGGAATGCTGGCGGTGCTCTCGCGCGCGAAAAGCGTGCGCCAGGATCTCCCTTCATGGTGCCGCGCTCAGCGACACGAATATCTTGGTGTTGAAAGCATAGGTGACGGGGTCGAGCGGCACCTGATTGCTCGCGGAGAGTTTTCGCAACCGCGTCGAACGGGTGAGGAGAACGGCCAGCTCAAACCGCGCGATGGAAAATTAACAGCGGCGGATATGTTGGCGACAGCGCCGCTACCCTCGCATGCGGATCCGGCGACAGGATTTGCGCCGCGGGGTGCGCTCGTGGAGCCAGGGGGAGAGTTATATCCCTTTACAGTAAACGACCGTGATCACGTCGCCCCACCAGAAGTAGCAGCTCTTTACGACCAAGCGGTGAGTGCTCAGTGGGATGCAACACGGGACATTCCCTGGTCCAAAGTGAGGCCACTACCTGATTCTTTGGAAGCAGCACTCGCGCAAGTCATGACTTTCCTTGCCGAGAACGAGTTATCTGCTCTTTATGTGCCATCGCGTTTCATTGCACGGATACACCCGGCTTACGCTGAAACGGCAATGTTTCTGGCCTCACAGCTTGCCGATGAGGCGCGGCACATTGATGTCTTTCTCAAAAGGGCACGGCTATGCGGGCGGGGATTAGGCCTTTGTTCAGTAACAACTTCACGGTCGTTGCTCTCGCTAATGCAAACAGACGATTTCACTGAAGCGACGTTCTTACTTTCGGTTCTCGGTGAAGGAACGTTTCTGGATCTGTTGAGCTTCATTGAACGTCATGCGCCAGACGAACCCACGGCGGAACTGACGCGCCGGGCAAAAAACGATGAATCGCGGCATGTCCATTTTGGTCTGGCCCATCTGCGAACGGGACTGGCAAAGGACCCTGGCCTCTATGGCCGGTTGGAAGGTGCAGTGCGAAGGCGAGCCACGGAATTGCACGGGGTTGGCGGAGTCCCAGCACCGCTTCAGGATGCGTTGACCGTACTCGCTGCTGGCGGGTTGGAACCGCAGGCAATAGCCCGAGGACACGAAAGTTATCGCGAGTTACTTGAAACTATGCACCTGAGTCGTATCAAAAGGCTCGGACACGCCGGCTTCACCCTTGACCAGGCCGAGCGGATCTCAGAACTGCACACCCCTAATTTCATGTGAGCGGATGCGCTCGTGAGAGCTAACGGAGAAAAAGCTGCTTGCGGACACTGAAGCACTGCGCTCTGGGCTTGATGGCCAAGGCGCCGCTCGCAGGAGCGGTCAAAACGCGGCTTGTGCCACCCCTGACTCACGAAGAGGCGGCGGAACTGAACAGGTGCTTTCTCCGTGACATGGCCACAAGCATTTCAGAAATTACTGTCAGGCAGGCTGTTACAGGGTTTGTAGTCTATACGCCGCTGGGAGCTGAAGCGATGTTTCGGGAAATGCTTCCAGCCGGATTCAACCTGCTGGGCCAGCAGGGCGAGTCGCTTGGCGACCGACTCTGCAATGCAACCAGGGATCTATTGGCACTGGGATTTGATTCGTTGTGCCTGATCAACTCGGATAGCCCCACGCTTCCTCAGTCCGTAATCGATTCAGCCGTCGCTGCCCTCTTGCCGGAGGGAGATCGGATCGTTATCGGAGGCGCAGCCGATGGTGGTTACTACCTGATTGGTCTTAAGCAGGTTCATCCCAAACTCTTCGAGCGAATCGCCTGGAGCACAGACAAGGTTCTGATCCAGACCCTCGAGCGCGCCGATACGTTGGGACTCGAAATTGAGCTGCTGCGCCCCTGGTACGATGTGGACGACGCGCTGACCCTCGAACAACTTTGCGAAGAACTATTTTTGGCAGGGCCACAGAATGGTAATTACGCAGCGCCCTACACGCGACGATACCTTGCGCAACTCATCGAGTCAGGCCGCATCTTTCCGAAGTTCGCCGGACGGACCACAAGTTAATGGAATCCAGTACCGCTAGGACGAACTCCAATTGGACGACGCTCGTGCTTGTCGTCTTGGGTGTGTCCTCGGTTGTGCTCTATCGCTTTGGTCTCCTAGCCGAGGATGCGAGCGATATAACCTGGTTTCTTCAGCTGGTTGCCGGTCAGGCGATACTCTATCTGGTCGCAGCCTGGGTAATTCTGCGATCTCGACCAAATCGCTCAGCCCTTCTGACCGTGATTGTCTTCACGGCTTTATTTCGGTTGAGCATCCTGTTTACCCCGCCTTTCCTTTCCGATGATATTTACCGATATGTTTGGGACGGGCGGGTCCAGGCGGCAGGCGCCAATCCCTACCGTTACGTTCCCGCTGACCCCGCGTTGGCACAGCTTAGGGATGAAGCTATCTATCCGGAGATCAACCGTCGCGACTATGCCCATACGATCTACCCACCGGTGGCGCAGGCTATCTTTTTCCTGACAACGCGCATAAGCGAATCGATTACCTGGATGAAGGTAACGATGCTGGGCTTCGAGGCCATCAGTATCTGGGCCATTATTCAATTACTCACGGCATTCGGATTGTCGCGGCAGCGGGTCCTGCTCTACGCCTGGCATCCATTGATTGTCTGGGAGTTTGCCGGCAGTGGACACGTCGACGCGGTGACCGTTGCGTTTGTCATGATGGCATTGTTAGCAAGGCAACGAAACTACGAGGCTGTGGTTGGAATCGCCCTGGCAGGCGCGACCCTTGTAAAACTATTTCCGCTGGTTCTGTTTCCCCCTCTCTATAAGGGTTGGGGCTGGAGGATGCCGCTTGCATTCGCCGCCACTATTCTGATTGCCTATCTTCCTTACCTGAATGTTGGTCCAATGGCAGTGCTGGGGTTTCTGCCCGGTTATGTAACGGAACAAGGCCTGGCGAGCGGCGAACAATTCTATCTCCTCAGCCTGGCGCGCAAACTGATAAGCATTCCGAATGCAGCGTTCCTTATCTTCTCAGTTCTCGTCATGATTGGTCTTGCTGCATGGTCAGTCTTCAAAGGGGAACAGGGCACGGTCTGCTACATTAAGCGTGCCACGGTACTTGCAACAGTGGCTATTGTCCTGTTTGCGCCTCACTATTCCTGGTACTTCGCCTGGCTCGTCCCGTTCCTGTGTTTTGTTCCCGTCTCATCGCTGTTCTATCTTACTTGCGCAAGTTTTGTCCTTTACGCGACATGGCTGGGCGATGATGCCGATCAAATGTTTTTGATGAACAGCGCAATATATCTGCCGTTCTTGCTCCTTGTGGTGATTGAACAATTCTTGCGACGAAGGCAGTTTCCTACGCCACGTGACAAAGTGACCTTTGATCGGGAGGGACGATGAGAGCTCTTGTAACAGGAGGAGCCGGATTAATCGGTTCGCATATCGCCGACCTGCTAATTCGCGAGGGCTGGTCGGTTCGGATCTTAGATAATCTCGAGCCGCAGACTCACCAGCGAGGGAAGCCTGCCTGGATACCCGAAACGGCGGAGTTTATCGAGGCCGACATTCGCGATCGAGCTGCCGTTGCCGCTGCGTTACGCAACATTGATATTGTTTTCCACCAGGCCGCTTATGGTGGGTACATGCCGGAAATTGCGAAGTTTGTTGAGGTCAATAGCTTTGGTACTGCCCAGATGCTCGAGATCATTCGCGATGAATCTCTGCCGGTGAAGAAAGTTGTAGTCGCGTCGTCTCAGGCCGTGTATAGCGAAGGGGCCGCAACTTGTCCGCGACACGGGTTGGTATTTCCCCGTGTTCGTGAGGTTGAGCAACTCAGTGGCGGAGACTTTTCGGTTCGGTGTCCTCAATGTGACTTGGAAACATCCTCGGTACCGACACCGGAGGAGGCTCCATTGGGCGGAGAAACTGTCTATGCGATTACAAAGGTGGATCAGGAGCGGCTTGTTTTGACGTGGGCGAGGCAGACCGGCATTCCGGCCGTTGCCTTACGTTACTCTTGCACCTATGGACCACGCCAATCGATCTTCAACCCTTATACCGGGGTGATTGCAATTTTCTGCACCAAGCTTCTAAATGGGCAACCTGCTGTCCTCTATGAGGATGGATACCAGACTCGCGATCTCTGCTTTGTTGAAGACATTGCCCGGGCAAACCTCCTGGTCGCCACCAGTGACGCTCTCGATGGACTCGCCGTAAATGTTGGCAGCGGCAAAGCCGCAACCATTCGACAGGTAGCCGCAATTATCTCTGCGGCGCTGAAGATCTATATTCAACCGGTGGCCCCGGGAGAGTTTAGGCCCGGCGAGATACGTCATTTGACTTCGGACATTACCCGGATTCGATCGGTTGGTTTCACTCCTCAAATTGATCTGGAGACCGGGATCGAGCGCTATCTGGATTGGATTCGTGGGCAGACCGACGTTCGGGATTACTTTACAGAGGCCGGCGCCATCCTGCGAGCGAAAGGGGTCGTGCGTCAGATTCAGTGAAGCACTGATGAAAGTCTCCGTTATCATTCCCGCCCTGAATGAGGAGGAAACGATTGGTGATGTCGTCCGCGCGGTTCTTTGTCAGAGCGTGGACGAAGTGCTCGTCGTTGACAATGGCAGCGATGATGCTACGGCTGAACAAGCGCAGCTTGCGGGCGCGCGAGTCGTTCACGAACCTCGGCGTGGCTATGGTCGCGCTTGTGCCGCAGGAGTTCGGGCTCTCACTCCGGAATGCGATATCGTAGTTTTTCTTGATGGAGATGGCAGCGACTGTCCGGAGATGATGGATCAGCTCATAGAACCAATCGCGCAAAGGCAGTACGACTTTGTTATCGGGTCGCGTACGCGCGGTCATCGCGAGCCCGGCAGCCTGAACGGCCAGCAGATTTTTGCCGGGCGCGCAGCAGGATTATTACTTCATGCTCTTTACGGAGTTCGTTTTACGGACATGTGTCCCTTTCGGGCAATCCGCAGTGCGAGTCTGGACCGTCTCGCGATGCGCGAGCAGACCTATGGGTGGAATCTGGAGATGCAGATGCGGGCGGCTCGCGCTGGTCTGTCCATCCTCGAAGTGCCGGTGAGCAGTCGTCGTCGTGCTGGAGGAGAGTCGAAGGTTTCCGGCACTCTAAGTGGAACATTCAAAGCAGGAGCGCGCATTCTCGCAACCTTCGCACGCGTGGCTTTAGAACGCCGTTGATTTTTTTAATGGTTAATTTCAGTCGCGTGCAATCACGACGGTAGTACAAGCACTTCCAATCTTTGGCAGATCGCGTGACGGCGCCATTTCGATCTCTAACCGAGGTTGATCACCTCTTACCACGGGACAATAGTGGTCAGGTTCGTCCAGAGCCCCATGCAGAGCTCGGCGCCCAGCACAGCCGCCGCGGCATGTTTCTCGGAATTTGCAAGGCTCGCAAGGCTGAGGCAACAGCCTGGCGGCGACAAATGCAGGGGTTCGAAGAATATTCTCACCGTCGTCGAGCAGATGTGTTAACGGTTCACCTTTGCCGGGCCAATAAACGCAAGGCTGGGTAGTGCCACGCGGAGTTACTCTCACTGTGGTAATACCGCAGCCGCAATTGATTTCAGGCGGTGGCAGTCCTACCATCGCTCGCACGAGCGGCTCACCAATGGCAATGACATAAGTTTCGGCGAACAACCGACGAAATCCTTCCCAATATTCGTCGTAACTTAGAGCGTACGCATCAGTTCGCACAGCCTGGTATACATTCACGCGCAAGGGGGCCTCAAATCTTTTAGCGATGCGAGCCACGTCGGCGAGTTTCAGATAATTGTGCTTCATCATGACCGCGATGATTGTGGTAGGTACACCAAGAAGGCGGCAACGCTCAGCCTGTTCGTGAATCAGTTCCCAGTTTCCCACTCCACGTTGCGCGTCCTGCTCCTCTTCGGTGGGATAGTCGAGGGAGAACTCGACATCGTGGAAGGCGCGCACGTGAGCGTCATCGAGAACGGCGATACTGTGACCGTTCGAAGTAATAGTGAGCTTAATTGCTTGAGTGCGCAGAAAGTTGACGATCGAGAGGAAATCTGGATGCATCCCATTCTCGCCGGTACCAAGATTCACGGCGTGTACAGGAAGACGTTCTATTACAGCGCGTACTTGATCGAGTGTCAGTCGATCAACTCGCTCAGGATCGCGATAGCAAAAAGAGCAGGCGAGATTGCATTCGTTCGTCAGTCCGAGGCCCAGGGCGAAACTGGGGGTCGCCCTCGCCCTGGCAGATAGTCCTGTTTTCTCGAGATCCATTGCGTGTGACTAAGAGTTTATCTCAAGAACCGAGAGGTTGGTACCCGATCGCGATTCAGGTTGTTATTTCAGGTGATCGCGGATCGGGCGGAACGAGCCGCGCTGGTGATTACCACCAATCTGCCCTTTTCCGAATGGACTCAGGTTTTTCCCAATGCCCGGTTATGTAAGGCGCTGCTGGACCGGATCACTGACCGCGCACATATTATCGAGACCGGGAGCGATTCCTATCGCTTCCGCAGAACCATCGAAGGGCGGCGCAAAAAAAGTGATGCAGCTGAGAGACAATAACCACCCGTGGAGCAGCTTGGTGTGAAAAACTCGTTACCGCAAGGTGGTCAGGAAAAAACTTGGGCCATATTTCGTTTCTAACGAGTTTTCCCCCGGGTGCCAATGATATTGGATACCCTGATTTGCGCGACCACGGTTTCATTAGGGTCGCGAATGGCGAGTGGCATAGCCGTTCGAAAATGGTCGGCCCCCTTCGCTCGCTCCGTCGGCGGGCCTGGCGGCCCGCCGACTCCGCTCGCTTCAGGGCCCGACCACTTTCGGCAAACCTCACGGGGTTACAGCGCAGTTGAACGAAACCAGAAAACGCTTCTGGTACGAAGAATCAACCACTTAGGTGGGGCCAAATGAAATGATCAAATGGGGCCAAATCAAATGGACAAAAGCATCCTTGTGGTCCTGCTGTTTGTCATCTTGTTGTTCACCCGTGGTCCTCACGGCCCTGGTCGCCACCTGGGGCTTGGTAACGGAGGTGGCCAAACACAAACCTCAGAGCGTGGCGCGCAACAGCCATGATAATGAAGCCCAGCCCTCCGCAAGTTCGCGCTGACCGCCCATATCACTTCATCAGTCGGCTGGCTCAGTGCGGTGGCGGCTTACCTTGGTCTCGCCACCAGCACTCTGAGCAGCGAGAGTGGTCAAGTCGTGCGTGCCACGTACCTCGCAATGGAGTTGATCATTAAGTTCATCATCGTCCCGTTGAGCCTCGCCTCTCTGGTAACTGGCCTCATCTCGTCACTGGGGACGACCTGGGGCTTGTTCCGACACTACTGGATCGTTTTCAAACTCGTGCTCAGCGTCTTTGCCAACATCATCTTGCTGCTCTACATACAGTCGATCAGCTACTACGCAGGCGTAGCAGCGGACACGACAGCCGATCTCGGCGCATTGGGGGATCCAACTCACGTCCTCCACTCCGGCGGTGCACTGGTGGTGTTGCTCGTAGCCACGGTCCTTGGGGTATATAAGCCGCGGGGTATAACGCCATACGGACGTCGCCGGCAGGAAAAGCGTAAGGTGTCGCAGCCCTAGATTCAGCCTCAAATATCTCGGCTACGACGTGGTGATGTATGACTGGTCGTTCTTCGAGTGGAGCAACACAGAAGGTGCACCGGTCGTTGCGTGAAGAGAGTGAAGTGACACTGGAGGTAGACCTACCCTCTTCCCCATTTGGGCTAAAGCTGAGCAACTACTCGCTTGAGCTTTTCATTTACCTCAGTGGCTACAGCATCGAGTGTCGCATTGTCTCCTACCACCGACAGCATCTGCTTGGCGTCTATCGCCGCCACCACAGATTTTCCCGCTTCGTCAGCCTCATAAACGATGACATTGCAGGGCAGGAGCAGCCCGATGTTGATCTCTTGCTGCAGGGTCTTGTATGCCAGATGCGGATTGCAGGCGCCGAGAATCACATAGTTGCGGAAATCCACACCGAGCTTCTCTTTAAGTTTCTCCTTGATGTCGATTTCACAGAGTACGCCGAAGCCCTCGGCCTTGAGCGCGGCCCGTGCCTTTTCGACAGCCTCTTCGTAAGGAACTTCAACTGTCTTACTGAATCCGTATTTTGAATGTTGTGGTTGCTGAGCACTCATCTTCTTTGTCCTTTTCCATGTCAGTTATACAACAA
>DATKDA010000061.1:0-30593 GCA_035512935.1 Pyrinomonadaceae bacterium
CTACAATGTCGGGTCACGCGATGAGCGGAAAGGACGTACGGGGTTTGCCCATCTTTTCGAACATATGATGTTCAAGGGATCGGAGAACGTGGGTTCAGGCGAACACTTTGTACTGATCTTCAATAACGGTGGAACCATGAATGGGACCACAAACGAAGACCGGACCAACTATTTTGAAGCCCTCCCAGCCAACCAACTCGACCTTGCGCTGTTTCTTGAGGCCGATCGCATGCGCAGCCTCGAGATCACCAAAGACAACCTCGACAACCAGCGGAACGCCGTGCAGGAGGAGCGCCGGATTGGCGTCGACAATCAGGCGTACGGCCGCAGTCAGGAAATTTTACAGGAGATGCTCTACGACAACTTTGCCTACAAGCATTCCGTGATTGGCTCGATGGCGGATCTAAATGCCGCCAGCGTCGATGATGTCGCTGAATTCTTCAAAACGTACTATGCGCCAAATAATGCCGTTCTGGTTCTGGTTGGCGACTTTAAAACTAACGATGCGCTGGCCCGGATCAGAAAGCACTTCGAAGGCATTCCACGCCAGCCTAACCCGCCCGCCGTTGATATGACTGAACCAGAGCAGAAAGAAGAGCGGCGGACCCCGGTTGACGACGTTCTGGCGCGTGCGGTGCGATTGAACATTGCATTTAAGGCTGTGCCCGGTAATACGGCCGACTTTTACGCTCTTCAGGTTCTGTCGAATGCATTGCAAGCAGGAGAGAGCTCCAGGCTTTATCAAACACTCGTAAAGGAGAAGGAGCTGGTGACAAACGTGGGTGGGTTCATGAACGAAAAGCGCGGACCCGGCGCGCTTTATACCTTTGCTACTGTCAAGGTCGGCGCAAAGCCGGAGGACGTCGAGGCTGCGATCTATGCCGAAATCGAGCGTCTCAAGAAGGAGCCGATCGAGGAATGGGAACTGCAAAAAGCCAAGAACGGTGCGCGACGTGCGTTTGTTAGTGGCCTACAAAGTTCACTCTCGCGCGCAGTCACCATTGGACAATATGCTACTTACTACGGCGACCCTGGATTGATAAATACCAGGCTCGACAAGGTCGCGGCTGTTACGAAGGAAGACGTCCAGCGCGTAGCCAACAAGTACCTCCGCGATACCAACCGTACAATCGTAATTACGATGCCTAAAGCAAAGGCCCAAACTGCAACGGCCGCTAGCGGACAGTAAAGGAGATGAGATGAAGAAATATACTTTTAAATTAACCACACCCGTAACGCTGGCTGTTCTGTTTGCTTTTGTCTTATCACTGGCGCTCCCCGCCCTGGTCCATGCCCAGACCGGTCCAGGCGACCAGTCGACGAAGGGTGCCGTCATAAAAGGCAAGGCGCCCGTTAATAAAGACATACTGAAAGTGAAGCTCCCCAGGGCTCAGGAGACGACTTTGCCGAATGGTCTGAGGATCATTCTGCTCGAGAACCACAAAGTCCCAACCTTTGCCATGCAGATGGTCATTCTTAGCGGCGGGCTGGCCGATAAGGAAGACTATCGCGGGCTGGCTAGTTTTACCGCCTCGCTTCTGCGAGAAGGAACGACTACCCGATCCAGCAAAGACATTGCGGAACAGGTAGACGCAATTGGAGCGACGCTTGGCGCGAACTCGGGCCTCGCAACGATAACCAGCGTAGTGAATACTTCTGGACTGGTTGAAAATATTGACCAGACGCTTGGTCTATTTGCTGACGTGATTCGCAATCCGGCGTTTCCCAAGGAGGAAGTCGAAAAGTACAAGGCGCGAATTCTGGCACAGTTGCAGTTAGCCCGTTCGAATCCAGGATTTCTGGCCCAGGAACAGTTCAGCCGGGCAATCTATGGTAACCATCCAGGCGGCTTGACTATTGCTCCGGTTGAATCCATCAAAAAGCTCTCGACAAAGGATCTGGCAGAGTTTCACGCCACCTACTACCGGCCGAACAATGCCATTCTAGCGATTGTGGGTGATGTGACTTTGAAGGACGTGCTGCCAAAGATTCAGAAGGCTTTCGGCGATTGGAAAAAGGGCGATGTGCCTAACACAAAGATTGCCGAGGCGCCGGCGCAATCGGCCTCACGGATCCTCCTAATAGATAGACCAGGGTCGGTGCAGACCGTGCTTCAGTTGGGTACTCTTGGCATCCAGCGAACAAGCCCTGATTACTTCAACCTGTTACTTGCCAACAGAATACTTGGCGGTGGTCCGTCGGCGCGGCTGTTTATGAATCTCCGCGAAGATAAGGGATACACTTACGGCGCCTATAGTGGGTTTGGTGGATCGAAGTTTCGCGGCACCTGGGTTTCGAGTTCGCAGGTTAGGACTGAAGTAACCGAAGGAGCGATGAACGAGTTCATGTACGAACTCAAACGGCTGCGAGATGAGAAGGTGCCCGCCGCGGAGTTGGAGGATGCCAAGCGTTCAATTGTTGGCAACTTCGCGTTGTCCCTGGAACAACCCCAAACTCTCTTGCAAAACATCATCACCCAGAAACTCTACGACCTTCCTGACGATTACTGGGACACCTATCCGCAACGAGTCTCTGCGGTCACCGCAGAAGATATCCAGGCAGTTGCGAAAAAGTATATCGATCTCGACCATCTTCAGATCGTTGCCGTGGGCGACGCTTCGAAAGCTCGAGACGTGCTCGCAAAGTTCGGCAAGGTTGAAGTCTTTGATACTGAAGGTAAACCCCTGGCGGCGGCTGATGTTAAGCAGTGAGGTATTAGGGGAAGTAGTGAGCGGTGCGCGACAGGCGCTTATTGCCTGTCGCCGCCGATCACTGCTCCGACAAAGTTCACATCTGATTGGTCTTCACTCAATCCGGTCAATATTTTGTCACCAGGGTTAAAGAAATACCCTTCCCGAGACGGAATTATGCGGTAACCTCGTTGGGAAGGCTGCACAGTAAACGAGTAATTGCCATTCTCATCGGTGGTCGTCGCGATTACCGTGCCGCGCGGGCTGATCAGCACTATTACAACGTTAGGAATTCCCACTTTGCTCGAATCCCTTACTCTTCCAGTGAGCTTGACCGTAGCCGGAATCTTACTGCCGACAATCTCTTCTGAACGATCATTACTACGGCTTGTTGTTCGGGGCAACCGAACCGTTCGAGCAGGCTCGGAAGTTACGTCAGGTGTAGGGTCAGGAGAAGGTTCCGGCTCTGGTGGCGTCTCAGGGCTTGGGGAAGAACTCGGTGTTGCTCCCGGCTCAGTCTTTTCACCAGGTTGAGCACTTGGTTCCTCCGGCGAAGCCACTGGACTAGCAGATTCTGTCGAGCCTGAGTCATCGTTCGGCGATTCAACTGGAGTCGAGACTTCGAGGTTTGCACTCGCTAGAGTTGCTCCGGAGGCGATATATTGATCGAGGCCTTCAAGTGATCCATTTAAGCTTTTGTAAAGGCGTTCGATTACTTTGCGCCGAACGAGATCCGGATCACCGCTGTTGTAACTCTTAACGTAATAGCCCAGGGCTTCCTCCGTCTTGCCGGATTGCTCGAGCGCTGCGCCCAACCGCCATAACGTTGACCGCCATAACGGCGTGCCTTCGGGCAACACCGTGATGGCCCGCCTCAAATGTTCTGCCGCCTCCTCTGGCCTATCAAGATTGAAGAGAGCCCACCCGGCAAGTTCTTCAATTCTGCCCCGCATAAGATTGCTCAGGGCATTTCGCGGAGCTTCGGCGATATCGGGTGTTCCGCCGGATGCCAACGCCTGAGCCCGAATTGCGCGATACTCGTCCGCTTGCACGGCAACAGTCACAGCCGGGACCTCGAGAGCTGCTTCTACACCGCTCCGTGCTTCGAGAGCTAGTTCAAGAGCGGTTTCAAATCCGATCCCTCTTCTCAAGAGCCGGCTTGCGACATAGAGTTGGCGGAAGGCGCGCATGCTGTCGTTCCCGGAGGCAAACGCCCGGCCGGTTTCCAGTGCAGCGGCCTCATCGACTGTCCCGCCTGTACTGTTTTGATCGACCGCGACGGCGAATGCGAGTAGGGCCTTCAGCTTGGTGGCGTTCTCAACGCTGTCGGCGCCGAAATGCTGAAAGATTCCGGCACGACGCTCGAGCGCCAACAACTCAATAAAATCAGGCTCCTGAACTTGTACCTGACCGGCGAGTTTGGTCCCAAGCTCCCCTTCGTGAATCGTGAAAGACTCGAGTAGAACCTCAGCGGCTTCTTCGTAGAGACCCGTTGCCGCCAGCACAGTGGCAAGCTCATAATCAAGCGTGGCAAATTTCCCGTACTGCCGCGCGAAGCGGATCGCACGCTCTGCATCGAGCGGTCGCTTTTCACCTAGCAGAGAGCGCGCGAGGGCAATCTGCGTCCAAGTATAACGCGGCTCGATCTCGGCTGCCTGAAGCGCAAGTTCGAGTGCCCGCTTACTTTCATTTCTAGCTATATACCAATATGCCGCTCCGGTAAGCAGGGCCAGGTTGCGACTGTCCTCTTTCAAAGCGGTTTGAAATTCACTTTCGGCCTCGTCTTTGCGATCTAGATCCAGAAGGCTAAGCACCACGCCTGCGCGCGCGGCTTTATCGGTCGGGTCGATCTCTAATTGTCCGCGGTAAAGCGCAAGCGCATCTTCGGCTTTACCGGACGCGCGCATGAGGTCGGCAAGGTTACGCCTGATCCCCTTTAAGTTGGGATCTAACTCCAAAGCTTTTTGGTACTCGGTGGCAGCCTCCTCTAGCCGCAGTGAGATATGCAGACTGAGGCCCAATACCCTGTGGGCCTCCCCCATTAGAGGGGCCAACAGCACTGCCTGCTCCGCCAGGCGCCGGGCTTCATTTCCCTGTTCCAGTCCGAGAAAGAAACCTGCGAGGGCTAACAACCGCTTCGGCTCTCCGCCGTGTTTAGTCTCAATCATGGCGGCGGCTTTAAAGGCCGCTTCGCGCTCTCCCCGCAGGTAGAGATTCAAAGGAATCTGCGCAATCACACCTGAGAACAATTGCTCGGACAACTCAGCCGGGCCCTCACTGATGGCCAGCATCAGGTGCTCGATGCCCGAAGCGCTATCACCTTCTTTAAGTTTTTGGTCCCCAAGTGTGGCATGAGCGCTAACCAGCAGTTCGAGCGCCCGGGAGGCGGACTTAGAGTTTGGATTGACTTTAAGAAACTCTCTGAGGGCGACAACTCGTTCGGCAAGCGGAAGCGTCAGTGTTAGCTCGACCTCTTCAGATTCATCCGCGTCCTGGTCGGGCGAAGTAACTGCTGGAGCCGCAGCTTCCTCCGTCGTCGTCTCTGTAACGCGCCTTGATCTTCTTGAGGCTAATTTCTCTTCATCAGAAACTGGGAGTGTTGTGGCTTCGGCCTCTCCGGTCTCTTCTGGAGATGGACTGGGAGAGCTTATCGCCACTGCTTGTTCGGTATCCGGGGTGGCTGGCGGCGGCTGGTCCAAGTCTGCAAGTCTCAAGCCAACTTTATCGGCAAGTGCGCTCAGAAAAAGCTCTATGCCGCTGGTCAAGACTTCACTGAACCCCTCCGAACCGATTTGCGGACGTATGCGGCGGCTCATCTCTCCGAGAACACCATCCGGCAAGCTTGATTGGACGGATCGGCTGAACTGAGTGAACAGGTCCTGCTCTTTTACCGAGATGACAAGTAACAAACTTCTCCGCGTTGTTGCTCTCGATCCCAGATTCCATTCGCGAGCCAATTGCCGCGAGAAGCTAAAGATGTCCTGTTCGCCGGTCGTTGGGACTGTCGCAATTGTGAAATTGATCCCAGTCTGCTGGTTGACGCTTTCGAGCATCCTTTCGAGCCGCAGCTTGGTTTTCTCGTTGACCACACCAGCAAAGTCATTGATGTGGCCGGCCGGCTCCGGTAGCTGCGTGCCGATCTGTGCCAGTTGAGTCACCCCGAACGCTAAGAAAAAACTGGCTACAACTGTGCAGAGCAGGAGTACTCTAAATCTGCTTTTATCTGGGAGTTTCATAGTGTTACTGCCTCTTCCAAGTGGGGGGTCGCGGGCATAATAACATCGCATTGCTCTACGCGGCGAGCACCCCGTGGTAGGATGCACCGAGTCTGTGAAGCAAACGAAAACTTCTCCAGGAATGAGTGTTTGACGATCGTAATCCAAACCGCTAGTCGTTGATTCATATGAGCGAACTTGATGAAGCGTGGGCATTGGCTTTGGCGGAAGCAGAGCGACGCGCGCGCCAGAGTGGCCGTGCCGATGTGGCGCAGTACCTGGCATTACGAAACTCGAATGACCTGTTGCGGAAGACCGGAATTGATTGGCTGATTCAGACGGTGCTTCAGCTCGCCGGTGAAGCAAACCGTGCGGGTGCGAGCATTCAGGTCGCAAATGAGAATCAACACCGGTTTCAGGTTGGCAACACCACAATGGTTGGCAGGCTACTATCGCTAACCTTTGGTCTGCGGGTTCTAACGGTAGAAGCTGGCTGGCCACGTACTCCGCGAGATGGATTCATACGAGGCGCTGGTCTTGCTTGTGGCAATCTGAACCATCGCGGAATCAAGTCGGCGAGCGAGCAGCTTCAACTCGTGCGATTGCCGACCGGCACTCCTCGCTGGGTAGCTTTAACGAAAGACAGCAAGCATATCAATGTCGACGAGCGAAGACTTAAATCTCATCTTGACACGCTTCTAGACCACCGCGTCCGCTAAAAGCCGACCTCACGATTTCGGCCAAGGCTGCACCTTTTCGCAACGATCCATGATGCAAACTTCCTTAATCAACTCGAAAGCCCTCTGTTTTTGATGTCTTTAGCCCGAATGCTATTCGGCCGCAGTAGCGGCACAGAGGTTGCCGAGCACGGGATGGGCATGACGCTCGCTCCCGTAATCTCCCCGGAACGAATGTCTAAGCAGAGCAGACCAGAACTTATCAGAATCGAGCTGGTCCGCTCGACATTAAGATTTGGTGAGGAGATTAACGAATATGATGAACCCACGCACACTAAACTTTTCGATACTGGCAACAGCTTTGTTCGCATTGTGTTTGCCGGTCGTGGCCGTAGCCCAGAATCGCTATCCCGACAGGGGGCGCAGTCGGGATTACGGTCGTCACAACGAACGTCAACTTCGTGACACGATCAATCGACTGGATCGTTTGAGCAAAGATTTTGAGAAGAACGTCGATCGCGCTCTGGATCGTAGTCGCGTCAATGGAACCAGACGTGAGGACCGTATTAATGCCGAAGCCAAGGAATTCAGGCGGGCCGTTGGTAACCTGAAGTCGCGCGTAGGCAATGGCCGTGATCTTAGTCGGAGTTCCAACGAGGCCCACCGCGTCCTTCAACAGGCGCAGCAGGTTGATAGGATCGTCCGGCCACGCTGGTTTGACAGCCGGCTTTCTTCGCAGTGGGCACAGATTCGTCATGAGCTGCGAGTGATTAGCGATATCTATGGTTCTTCCGGATTCTATGGCAATCGTCCGGGTCACGATCCCTGGTATCGTCGCGTGCCGCTTCCCTTCTAAACCAAAAAAGCATCGATTGCCCAAGCCTCGCCTCCTTAACCGGGGGCGAGGCTTTTGCATCTTCATCTTTGGTGCAAGAATGGCGCTCTATGTCAGGAAGACTTTATGTAGTCTCGACTCCGATCGGCAATCTCGAGGACATCACGCACCGCGCAGTGCGCGTGCTTGGCGAGGTCGACGTCATTGCTTGTGAAGACACCCGCCATACTCGTAAATTGCTGAATCACTACGGGATCAAAACCCCCACAATCAGTTACCACGAGCACAATGAAGAGGAACGCGCATCTGAGCTTCTCAAGCAGTTAAAGGCAGGAGCAGAGATCGCTCTGGTTTCAGATGCCGGTACACCCAGTGTGAGTGATCCGGGTTATCGGTTGGTGCGACTCGCGCTGGATGCCGAGATCAGTGTTGTCCCGGTTCCCGGGCCCGTCGCTTTGGTAGCTGGCTTGGTTGCTTCAGGTTTGCCACCTGACGAATTCTTCTTTGGTGGTTTCTTGCCTGCGCGATCGACGGCACGGCGTACGCGGCTCGCCGAGGTTGCAGGAATGCCCTCGACGCTTATTTTCTACGAGGCGCCACATAGAATTGCGGCCGCGCTAAAGGACACGCTTGAGATTCTCGGTGAGCGACGGGCGGTGGTTGCGAGGGAGTTAACTAAGCTGCACGAAGAGATTGTTACAGGAACTCTTAGCGAACTGGCCCAGCACTTTTTGACGAAAGAGGCGGCGCGAGGCGAGATGGTCCTACTAATTGACAAAGGAGTTATCGACAAACCAACGACGGAAGAGAGTGTGGGCTCGTTGGTGACGAAGTTTGAAGCTGAAGGTGTCGACTTTCGGCAGGCCCTGAAGAAGGCGGCGCGAGAGTTGGGGATTTCTCGCGCCGAAGCCTACCGCCGTCTCACAGTGGAAAAGGGGAAGTTATAGGAGACGGGGCGGACGGGGAGACAGGGGGACGGGGGACACGGGGAAGCTCCCACGCGTCTCCCGTCCCCGAGTCCCCCCGTCTCCCGTCTCCCCGTCTCTCCGCGTCCCCCCGTCCTATCGTGCCACCTCGGGGGCCAACGGCTTATCAACATTGGGCCGGTTGGGTCGTTCGGCCAACTCCCACATTGTCATGTAGACGGTGCGTGTAACCTTCTCCATCTTTTGAAAGTCAATCTTGTCGGCAGTGTCTCCAGGCCGATGATAATCTTCGTGCACGCCGTCAAAGAAAAAGACGATTGGAATACCCTTCCGCGCGTAGTTGTAATGGTCGCTGCGGAAGAAAAAGCGTTCCGGATCGTTCGGATCGTCATATCGATAGTTATAGGAAAGATTCAGGTAAGACTTATTTACGGACGCCGTTAGTTCTCCCAACTCAGTGCTCATCATTCTCGAGCCAATGACATAAATCTCGTTGGGACCCGAAAGCTGTCTGTTGCGTGGGTTGGTATCTCCTTCCTGCTTGCTACGACCGATCATGTCGAGATTAATATTCGCTACGACGTGCTCCAGGGGGACGGTGGGATTTTCGGTGAAGTAGCGTGAACCCCACAGCCCCTTCTCTTCACCGGTATGCCAGATAAAGATGATGGACCGTTTCGGACGAACACTTGAGCCTGCCAACGCTTCGGCAATGGCGAGCAGCGCAGTGGTACCCGACCCATTGTCATCGGCGCCGTTATAAATCGAGTCACCATTAACCGGCGCCCCAATTCCGACGTGATCGTAATGGGCGCCGAGGGCGACATACTCATTCTTCAGCACAGGATCGCAGCCTTCGAAAATGGCGACCACATTCTGAGTGGTCCGTGGCTCTGTCTTTGCCGCAACCGAAAAGCTGAGTTTCTTGGCTGGGTTCATTTCAAAGGAAGACAACAACTCGCCTCTGACTGCGGCTTCGAAAAGCGTGGCGCCGTTTTGCGGTTCGCCTTGAAAAAGAAGCGTTGTTAGCCTTGGGGAGGCAACAATGCCCGGTAAGCGGGAAGCGCTCGCAGGTTGAAACTTATCGACAACCAGAGCCCCGCGTTCGGTAATTCGTTGCCGGTTTGAGTTCCAGTTGGCAAGAAACCAAAAGTCAGGGACCATCACGAGTCCCACCACTCCCTGCTTTTGTGCATAGTCGCCGGGGTCCATCCAGTCAATGCCGGGTTCGCCAGTGAGATCTGCGCGACGAATGCCACGCGGAAGTCCGCTAAGAGGGCTAAAGACCACGGCAATCTTTCCATTGGCATCGATCCCTTTATAAGAGTCGATCTCCTTCGATTCGATCAGCCAACCGTTGCCTGCAAACACGAGGGGTGCGGCCACATCAGCCGGACGAGCCAACGGGATGTAATCTTCACCCAGAATCAGGTCCTGATTGTTCAACTGGACCTTGGTCTTGGTAGCGTCAATGCTGTCTCTACGCAAAACAATCTTCTGAAAATAGGTCCCATCATCGCCTGCCGGTTTGAGGCCCAGGCGCGAGAGTTTCACCGCCAGAAATCTGGCGGTTATGTCGAGACCTCGCGAAGGAGTATCACGTCCTTCCATCTCGTCCGAGGCAATGAAATACAGATAGTCAGAGAGCTGAGCTGCGGTAATCAGGTCAGCGCCGCGTTTCGAAGCGAGGGAAACAGTAGTTGGAGTCTGGGCTCGCTCAGTTCGTCGCTGGCCAAACGTGGTCGGAAAAGGCAGTAACAGGACCAGCGTAAGGACAAAAATAACTAGTGACTTGGGCATGAATTCTCCAGCGGTTGGAATTTAAAGATATTACGTTAGGATAACCCGCTCTTAAACTCGGCAACGATGGCCTGAATGCTGGCCTTAGCGTCGCCAAAGAGCATCCGCACATTCTCCTTATAGAATAGCGGATTCTCGATGCCGGCAAATCCGGAAGCCATGGATCGCTTCAACACAAACACGGTGCGTGCCTGGTCTACATTGATGATCGGCATGCCGTAGATGGGGCTGCTGTCATCTTCGCGCGCTGCCGGATTCACGACATCGTTTGCGCCGATAACGATTGCTACATCGACCGTCGGCATCAGGGGATTCATAGAGTCCATTTCGACCAATTGCTCGTAAGCAACGTCCGCTTCGGCAAGCAATACGTTCATGTGGCCAGGCATGCGTCCCGCGACGGGGTGAATGGCGTAATGGACCTCGGCGCCATTCTGTTCCAGCAGGTCGCCCAACTCGCGGACCACGTGTTGGGCCTGTGATACAGCCATTCCGTAACCTGGAACGAAGACAACCGAGCGCGCCGCCTCAAGCGCAATGTAAGCATCCTCGGGAGAGATTGGTTTGACTTCACCCTCGACCTCCCGGGTTGCCCCGCTCCTGGCGGCGCCAAAACCGCTAAACAAAACATTTGTCAGCGAACGATTCATGGCCTTGCACATAATTGCGGTAAGGATGATCCCGCTGGCGCCCACGAGACTGCCGGCGACGATGAGGACGTTGTTGAGCACCACAAACCCGGCCGCTGCGCCGGCGAGGCCCGAGTAGCTGTTTAAGAGTGAGATTACTACCGGCATGTCGGCGCCGCCGATTGGGATCACAGCCATGATGCCCAACAGAAGCGAGAGCCCTGCGATCAAGAGGAGCACTTCGTAAGCGTAAGGGCCCTGAGGTTGAGCAATAAAGAAGATGCCCAGGCCAAGAAGTGTGGCGAGGATGAGACCATTGACAACGCGTTGGCCACGGAAGAGAAACGGCTTGCCTGAGATTCGCTCAGCAAGCTTTGCATAAGCAATGAGGCTGCCCGTCACAGTGATGGAACCAATCAGAACGGTGAAGTAGACGGCAATGATTGTGGACATCGGACGATCCGGCTGAACGTGATACTCGAGCCAACCAACAATCAGGCTCGCCAAACCGCCTGAACCGTTAAAGAGCGCCACCATTTCCGGCATGGACGTCATCTTCACAGCGATGGCTGCTGAAGCGCCCACAACCGTGCCAATGATCATGCCGGCGATTATCCATTCAAAAGAGAGACCTCGTGTAGCTAACGTGCAGACGATTGCCAGGAGCATCCCGCTTGCCGAGATCGCGTTGCCGCGACGTGCGGTCTGCTGTCGCGAGAGCATTTTCAGTCCGAAAATGAAGAGGATTGAAGCGACGATGTAGCCGAGATTGATTATGGTATCAAGGTTCATCGCCGCTCACTTCCGCTCCTTCTCTTTTGCTTTAAACATCGCGAGCATTCGATCAGTGACCAGATAACCGCCAACCACATTGACCGTGGCCGCGACGACGGCAATCACGCCGAAAACAATCGCAACAGTTCCTTCAAAGGTCCCGGCGGCGATGATTGCCGCAACGATTGTTATGCCCGAGATGGCATTCGAGCCTGACATGAGCGGGGTGTGCAGTTGCGAAGGGACTTTCGAGATCAGTTCGAAACCCAAAAATATCGCGAGCACGAAAACAAACAACAGGAGGATCATGGTTTCTTTTCCTCGATAAGTTTGCGGATCGTTTCATTCACGATCTCGTTCTGATGCGTAATAAGAGAGCCCGCAAGTATGTCATCATTGAGGTCCATGCGAAATGTCTTAGCCTCTTTGTCCCAGAAGTGCTCGATGAGGTTACTCAGGTTTGCTGAATACATCTGACTGGCGTGCGCCGGCACACGACCCGCCAAGTTGCCATAGCCAATCACACGCACGCCACCAACCATAATATCTTCGTCAAACGCCAACCCTTCTACGTTACCTCCGGTGTCGGCTGCCAGATCGACAACCACACTGCCCGGTCTCATTCCGGCCAACATTTCGTTCGTGACGATAACCGGGGCGCGTCTGCCAAAGACCTGGGCGGCCGTAATGACTACGTCGGCTGTGGCGCAATGCTCGGCGATTCCCTGGCGCTGCTTCGTTAGTTGCTCTTCAGTGAGAGCCTTGGCGTACCCTTGTTCTGTCTGGCCTGTCTCACCGAGATCTATTTTGACAAATTTCGCGCCCAGTGATTTCACCTGTTCTTCGACCACGGGGCGAGTATCGAAGGCTTCAACGCGGGCGCCGAGACGTTTTGCCGTTGCGATCGCCTGTAGACCGGCAACACCGACGCCGATTACGAACACACGCACGGGAGAGATGGTCCCTGCTGGTGTCATCATCATGGGAAAGATGCGATCCAGACGCTCGGCGGCCAGGATGACAGCCGCATAACCGGCCAGGTTTGCCTGCGAACTCAGCGCATCCATTTTTTGGGCCAGCGTTGTTCGCGGAATCATCTCCATACTGATTGCGCTGACTCCTTGAGAGCTAAGCGCCCTGATTAGATCGTGTTCGTTGAAGGGATCGAGGTAGCTGATGTGAATCGCGCCCGCTTTAAGTTTGGTCACGGTCTCGGTTGGCGGGCGACGCAGCCGGAGGACCATGTCTGCGTGGTTCAGAGACTGGTTCAGATCGGAGCTGATCTCGGCGCCGGCTTTAACGTAGTCATCGTCGCTGAAGCCGATTGAGATGCCGAGGGATGGTTCGGTTTCGACTTTTGCGCCCATAGAAGTCAGCTTGGAGATAGTGGAGGGAACGACGGGCACACGTGTTTCTCCGCGAGCCGTCTCTTTCGGCACAAAAATCAGCATGTGAGCTCCAGTTACAGAGTTGAGCGAGCTTTGGATCTGAATTCTTGCCTGTTAAAGGCGTTTCTAGCAAGCAAAAACGACAGGTAGAGAAGGAGTTTCAGATAGCGTGGGCATCAGATAGCACGAAGCCTTGCCATAATCGACGCCGCAAACCTATAATTTCGGCTTCCAACTAGGGCGCATTGGTGTAGTTGGTTAACACGCTGCCCTCTCAAGGCAGAGATCACGGGTTCGAGTCCCGTATGCGCTACCAAACTCTTGCTTTCTTCAAAGATCCCCAAAACTGTCCGATACTCTATTCGCTCAAACCCTTGCTGTCGCCCGACAAACGCTGCGGGTTGGATATCGAGTTGCTGCGAGTATAGAATGTCACTTCCCCCTTGATGCTACCCCTCGTTCAGGTCTTTGTGTGACTAGACGGCGCCTTACCACAAACTTTGTGGCAAGGAGTTGTACAATTGACGTTCATTTTCGAGTAGTCATACGCGGCCAACGCGAACAGAGAGTCTTTACTGCAACGGAGGCATTTTGAGCGACGCGAAGATTAACGGAATAAACGCCGAACTCATGGCACAAGCAGAGTTTAATAACGCCTGGATCCTCGGGCCGCAGACTGACTGGACACGCGCCGGACAAGGAGATCACTTTGCACAGTTCTATGAGACGGAGGCATTTCTTGTTGAATCGTTGGTAGGGTTTACTGCCTCCGGGCTCAAGTCAGGCGATGCGCTTATCATCGTTGCTACACGGGACCATCGCGACAACCTCGAGCGACGGTTGACGGAATCAGGAGTTGACCTGGATGCTGTGCGGACCACGGGTCAGTATGTATCGCTGGATGCAGGCGACACCCTGTCTGGTTTCATGATTGATGGAGCGCCGGATGCGATGCGCTTTCAGACGCTTCTAAGTGGGATCCTGGCCAAAGCTGGGGAGGGCGGCCGCCGCGTTCGGATCTTTGGTGAGATGGTCATGTTGCTGTGGAAGGAGGGTAACTGTGAGAGCGCCATCCGCCTCGAAGAACTCTGGAATGATCTACGCCAGATCCACCCGTTCCTCCTCTTCTGCGCTTATCCAATCGGTAGCTTTACCAATGGGAAACTCCCACGATCTATGGTTGATGTATGCGACCAGCATGCTCACGTGATCCCCGCCGAAAGCTACACAACACTGCTCACTCTCGATGACCGCGCTCGCGAAATCATTCGGCTGCAACAGCAGGCCAGAATGTTACAGGCCGAAATTGCGGAACGAGAACAGTCCGAACAAGCGCTTCGCACAGTAAAGCGTGAATTAGAGATCCAGGTCGAGGACTTGCGCCGGTTGCATGAGTTAAGCATTAGACTTACCGGCACGCTTGAAATCGATCTGGTGCTACGAGAAGTATTACGAGCCGCGCTAGCGGTACAGGGAACGGACCTGGGGTTGTTGTCATTGCGCAACCGCGAAGGTGATGGCTTAAGCGTGAACGCCCAATGCGGTTTTGACGACGAGTTTATGAAGCAGCTTGAAGGCGTCGCCCCCGGCGCAGATTTTTGCGGCAGTTATGAGCAACGCCGCCAGGTGATCGTAGAAGATATCGAAGTCGATCCTCTCCCTGCTCAGTATCGCGAGGTCGCGCACCAGGCTGGCATTCGCTCTTGCCACAGCACACCTCTTATTACCCATGGCAGTAACATCCTCGGTGTGCTGGCGGTTTATTTTCGGGAATCGCGCCGGCCATCACAGCGCGAGTTGCGGCTTATGGATCTCTATGCCCGCATGGCCGCTGACTTCATCGAGAATGCGCAACTGCATCATAAGGTCCAGCAGGAGTTGGAAGCTCGCGAGCAATCGCTGCTACGGGAACAGTTGGCCCGTGCTGAAGCCGAGAGCGCCAATCGCATGAAAGATGAGTTTCTGGCTACCGTTTCCCACGAGTTGCGGACACCGTTGAATGCGATTATTGGTTGGTCCCATATGCTTCGCAGAGGAACACTCGACGACGCCACGACCTCCCGTGCGCTCGAGACTATCGAGCGTAATGCCAAGTCGCAAGCGCAACTCATCGAAGACCTTCTTGACGTCTCGCGAGTCATCACCGGTAAACTGCGACTCAATATCGGCCCCGTAGATCTTGCGTCCGTAATCAATGCGGCGATCGATTCCGTGCAATTGGCTGCTGACTCGAAAGGCATCCATCTCGAGGTGCGCCTTGATCCTTCCGCACGGCATACTCAAGGAGATGCGGGCCGCCTGCAACAGGTCGTTTGGAATCTGCTCTCGAATGCGATCAAGTTCACGCCGTCCGCAGGCCACGTCGAAGTAAGGCTCGAGCGCGCCGGGAGCAGTGTTCAGATTCGAGTAAGCGACACCGGACCGGGCATCGGCGCAGATTTCTTACCCTTCATTTTCGACCGCTTCCGTCAGGCCGATTCAAGCAGCACGCGCAGTTACGGTGGTCTGGGTCTGGGCCTTGCGATCGTCCGGCATCTGGTCGAGTTGCACGGTGGATCGGTGCATGCGGAAAGCCCCGGAACTGGCGCAGTTTTCACGATCGCGTTGCCGGTTGGAGGGTCAAAGGAACGCTCGAACAAACCCAAACAACAGGCAACTTCGGATGTTCGGTCCGATCCGCTTCCCTCACTCGAGGGGTTGCGCGTGCTGGTAGTCGACGAAGACCACGATACATTACAGGTGATCAATGTCATGCTGACCGCCTACCGGGCGAGGGTCCAAGGGGCGGCCTCTGCGACAGAGGCAATCGAGATACTCGAATGGTACAAACCTGACGTGATTGTTTCTGATCTGGCATTGCCTGGCGACGATGCTTACTCGCTTATGAACAGAATCAGAGAACTTATGAACGGAAAGGACCTGCCCGCGATTGCTTTAACTTCTTATGTGCGCGTAGAGGATCGGACGCGGGCACTGTCCGCAGGGTTTAATATGTTTGTGCCAAAGCCCGTGCAGCCCGATGAGTTAATTACCGCGCTTGCCAACCTCGCCGAACCGGGTCGCACTCAGTGAATGGTAGACGGTTTACAATACTGTTCCGCAAATAGAAGACACCCTTGCCAGGCTATTCCAATCACTTCAGCGGAGGATTTTCATGAAGATCTCTCTCGCCGGCAGTTCGCTACAAGAACTCACGATGCGTCTTCGTGCGGCCAACATGAGCTTCACGCAGTCCTATCCTGGCGAAACCGGTCGTCGCCAGCCGGTACATACGGTTTACGGTGGAGCTCACCTTTTCAAAGCAGACTCAATCGAGCGCCTCGGTCAGATCGCGCGGCGTTCGCTCGATCAGTTTGCACCGGATTTTCTGTTGTTTGCCAAAGCCATCGGTCTAACAGGCGCAAGCAGACTTCCCGCTTCGATCGAACAGGCGGGAAACCTGCCGGCTCGATTGGAAGCCGGTTCGTCAATTGTGAAGTCAGAAGACAAAGCGGCGTGGCTGGCCTACACGATCTACAAGCGAGTGAATGAGAAGCTTGGGCGCGAGCCGGTCGAGGACTTTCGTATTGACTTCGAGGATGGCTACGGTAACCGCCCTGATGAAGAGGAGGACGGCCACGCTGCCTCCGCCGCAGAAGAGGTTGCGGCAGGGGTGGACCAAAGAACGCTGCCCCCTTTCATAGGCATTCGTATCAAACCCTTCACGGAAGAACTTCATGCTCGCAGCATTCGCACGCTCGATATCTTTGTTTCGACACTATCGGAGAGAACCGGTGGACGCTTGCCGGAGAATTTCGTAGTGACGCTGCCCAAGATAACGATTCCAGAACAGGTTGCTGCATTTGCCGAACTTCTGGAATTGCTCGAGCAGGCAAACAAACTGGCGGTAGGGACGCTTAAGTGTGAAATGATGATCGAAACCACGCAGTCAATCATTGGCGAGCGGGGCGAGATTAATCTTCCCCGGCTGCTTGCGGCAGCGAACGGGCGTTGTGTTGCAGCTCATTTCGGGACTTACGACTACACAGCCAGTTGCAGTATTACTGCCGCTTACCAGCACATGATGCATCCTGCCTGCGACTTTGCAAAACACATGATGCAGGTGGCTTTTGCCGGTACAGGTGTTTGGCTGTCGGATGGCGCTACTAACATAATGCCGATTGCTCCACATCGTTTTAGCGAAGGTGGAGCGCCGCTGACGCTTGCGCAGATTGAAGAGAATCGAACGGTGGTTTATCGCGCGTGGAAGCTGCATTACGAGCACATCAGGCATTCTTTGGAGAACGGTTTCTATCAAGGCTGGGATCTGCATCCGGCCCAGTTACCAACACGGTATGCAGCGGTCTATGCATTCTTTCTGGAAGGGCTGGAACAAGCCTCGGATCGACTGAAGAACTTTGTTGATAAGGCCGCCAAGGCAACGCTTGTTGGAGATGTTTTTGACGACGCGGCAACCGGTCAAGGGCTGTTGAACTATTTTCTGCGTGCAACAAACAGCGGCGCTTTAACCGAAGATGAGGCGGTCGAATACTCAGGACTCACGTTGGCGGAGCTGCGTTCCGGTTCTTTTGTAAAGATATTGGAAAACCGGCAGACCGCCCCGCGGAGTTAGCTCAATTGAGAAGCATCGGGATCCTCGTTTTGGGTCGCGCTTCGTGAGTAGGCAGGATCTGAAACTTTTCACCCTTCCGGTGGGTGAGTTCTTTGATGAGCCGCGTTCTATAAATTGTCGGGGTTGGTGTGTTCCCTGTGAATTGAATCATGGCTGAGGGTTATATTTCGATTTTTGGCACAGATTGAGTGATGCTTCGAAGCGCTCTCCGGTTTATGGAACCCTTCCCTAACGCCCAGACGCTGAAACGGGCCTAGTTCTGACCTACAAAGTGTCGCTGAAAACGTCTCTCTATTTCGCCAATTTTTTTGACCAACGTGGAATTCGGCTGATCATATTCCAATGCGGCTCGCGCTAGGCCAAGACTTACATCTCCATTGCTTTGATCAAAGCCCTCTTTAGTTGCTTGGGCTCTTCTATATCGAAGCCCCAAAAGAATCGACTCAAGATCATCTTCTGAGGACAAGTCGCTCTTGCCGATCCGCTTCCCATTCAGCCTTTGTTCTGCTATCTCGATCGCTTCATCTATGAGCTTCACGAGATCTTCCGTTTTCTCATCCATGAGTTTGTTCCCTCGCTTAGCAGGCTTCCGTGTAGGATTAAGAAATTGAACGCGCCTCGTGAGTAGACAGGACTATCTACCCCCTACGCGCGGCGGATGAACTTCGCAGCTACCCAACCGGCCAACACCATAGCCGATAGAACAACCCAGTTGTAGCGGTCTCCGTAAGTAGTCGGGAAGTGATGGCTGATCATTAGAAATACCACTGGCACTGCCATAAACGTATTCTGTTTGGAACGGAGTTTAGCCTGAGCCGACAGCATCTGGTCAGGCTCTTTCCCGGCATTGATAGCTGCGATCATGCGCTTCTGCGCAGGCAGTATCCGCATCCAGACGTTCGCTGCCATAATGGTGCCAAATAGAGCACCTACGTGAATATAGGCTGCCCGACCGCTTAACACGCGCGTAAGGCCATACGAGACGATTACGACCAGAACAAAAACAATTGCCGCAAAAATCCTTTCGTTTTTACCAAGCGGCGAGATCATCATCAGGTCATAAACTATCCAGCCAAAGATCAGCAGCCCTACACAAATCAGCGTTGCCACGCCAACACTGATGTTGTGGTCCGGATCCACAAGTGCTCCGCCGCCGATGTAATAGACTATGACAAGCAGGATGGCGCCGCTTAGCCAGGTAGTTGCTGCTTCCCAACGAAACCAATGTAGCTTTCGTGAAACCAGGTCGACGGCCTTGCGCCTCTCGACTACATAGAAGCCACCGCTGTGGACCATCCAGACCTGCGCGCCGCCTCCCTGCGCGGCTGCGGCCTTTTCTTCCTCAGTTAGACGCGCATCGAGCCAGGTGAAGTAGTAGGTTGTGCCCACCCACATTATTCCGGCGAACACATGGATCCAGCGCGCAACGAGATTGAGCCACTCGCTGATAGTGGGATCGATTGTCACCCGTTAGCTCCCGCGATAGGTTGAATAGCCAAAAGGGCTAAGCAGGAGTGGCACGTGGTAATGCTGGGGGTCGTGACCAATACGGAAGACGACGCTTACCTGGGGATGAAAATGATCGACTTCAAGCCGGGAGAAATACTCTTCCGTGTCGAAGATCAAACGATAGGTGCCGGCCTGAAGCGGCTCACTAAGCAAAAAGAATGGTTTGACACGTCCATCGTCATCGGTCCAGGCATGGCTCAGTTCAGTCCAGGATTCGTCGGTGTTCTGTAGCTGTAGATAAACTGCCACCCCACTGGCAGGCGTCCCGCGGGCCATGTCGAGAATGTGTGTTGAGATGGTGCTCATGGTTGTCTCTCGCGAGTTGGTGGTTCACCCTGCCACGTCTTTCATCAACTTATCAAGTCGAAGTTTGGTGATCTTCGCTTGTTCAGCAGCAGCGCACCGCAACTCCTCTTCTGGACCATGATCCAGCCTTGACCGCAGCGCTGCGAGCATTTCATCTGGTGTTTTCCCCGTGGCACAGATGATGAATATATACCCAAACCGCTCCTCGTAAACGCGATTTAGTTCCTCGAGCTCTTTAAATTTACCCTGAGAGGCGGTACGCATCCCTGATTGTTCCTGTTCGGACCAACGTTGTTCGTCAACTTCGACAGGTTGTGCCGCTCGCCTTTCACCAATCTTTAAGTGACAGCGGAAGGCTTGCAGCCAGTCAGATGGAGACAGAGACCACCAGATCTCCTCAGCCTTCGAGGCCAGTTCGTAATCGTTTATAAAAGGTCGGGCCATTGTCATGCGCCTTGCCCACTCAGAAGAACCGCAGCACTTCCGCAATTCCGCCTCGGCGACTGCGGGTGGCAGAGAATTAAGCCGCGCCAATCCTGATAGTGAATCTTTAGAAGGCTCGATCATCGGATGCTGCCGTATATTCTTAGTCTGCTGACACCGCCATCGGGAAAGATGTTGAAACGCACATGAGAAGCTATTCCGACGTCGGTAAGCTCTTCGGCAAACAGATGGCGAGTATGAGCCTGAAGCGTTGTACGCGGCAGCAATGTTTTCCAGGGCACGGACAGATCGCTAAGACTCTCGGGTGTCGCTCCGACCGAGTAACAAGCTTCGAGGGCGCAACTTTCCGGATAATTCCCTTTGAAATGACTGGTATCCACCTCAACGCGCCGAATCCGTCCTGGTCCACCAAGTTTGACGATCACCCAATCGTGACCCGGCCCGCGCCGCCTCTTTGTTTCCCAGCCATCACTCATGTTTTTGGCCCTACCCGGCATGATGAGATTGTGACGATGGCCGAAAAACATGTCGCTACACGAGATCACGAGCCCGCCATTCTCCACAGCGGCCAGATCTATATCTCCTGTAGTGTTGGTCCAATCGGGCCAGACCTCGCCAAAGACTCGTAGTCGCGCCACCCCGCCGTCGGGAAATATATTGAAGCGCAGGTGAGACACCCGTTGGTCACTGTCGATTGGAAATGGGTTTTGAGCGTCCCCCTGCAATGGCAACTGCGGGAGTAGCGGAGTCCATGCAGTGGTCTCGGCGAGCAACTGTTCAACGGTTGGTTGACCGGCAACGTAGCACGCCTCAAGTGAACAATGTTCTGGATAGTTGCCCTTGAAATGACTGGTGTCCACAATTACGCCGCGAACAATTCCCGGCAGTCCCAAGCGAATAACGCACCAGTCAAATCCAGGCGTCCGGCGTCTGCGGGTTTCCCAGCCGTCCATCCACTTTCCCAGATGCGTGTATGTGCCTTCGATGAAGACCGGTTCGTCGGCGTTGAGCAGATTCTCTTTCGGTGCGAAGAACTCGTCGTTCGCCGCCAGCACCGCCCCACCCAGCTTCTCGCACGCGAGGTCAATCATTTCAGTGAAGTTCATTGCGGAAACCAGCCTTCCGCTCAGTTTTAAGTGAGCAGCATTCCCCGGTTCTCAATCGGAATCTCGCCTTTATCATATACTTTACGGCCGCGAAGAAAAGTCTGTTGAACAGTCCCCAGCAGGACGTGCCCGTTATAAGGCGTCAGTTTATGCCGGTGCTCTAACATCGTCGCGTCAACGCGAAACTCTTCATCGTCCTTCCAAATTACGACGTCAGCGTCCAGTCCAACTGCTAGTGCGCCCTTACGTTCTTGAAGACTGACGAGTTTAGCCGGGGCGCGGCAGAGCCATGAAGCCAGATGGTCCAGCGAGAACCCGCGGCGGCTCAACTCGCTCCAGATCACCGGGAGACGAAGTTGCAACGAAGATATGCCTCCCCAGGCCTGCATAAAGTCTCCGGTCTCTTTTCCCTTTAACTCAGGCGAGCACGGCGAGTGGTCAGACACAATCATGTCTATTGTTCCGTCAGCGAGAGCGTCCCAAAGCTTTGCCTGGTTCTCGAGTTCGCGGATCGGAGGACAGCACTTAAATTCGGTAGCCCCGTTTGGGATATCTTCGGCGGCAAAGAAGAGATAGTGCGGGCAGGTTTCGGCGGTAATCTGCACCCCCGTCTCCCTGGCTTGCCGCAGTGCGGGTAACGCATCAGCAGAGGAGTGGTGAACGATGTGCACGCGCGAGCCGAATTCGCGACTCAAACGAATCACTAACTCGACTGCCTCATTCTCAGCAGCGCGTGGTCGTGACTCGAGAAAGCTTTGATAATCGCTCGGCTCGCTGCCCCGAGTCTTGAGTGATGCTTGCTCGCATGGACCAGGCAATTCAGCGTGCACGATCAGAACCGTCCCGAGGCGGGCAATCTCAGGAAGAGCGAGTCTTAGATCCTCTTCGGTAACGTTTGGAAATTCCTCAACGCCCGAATCGATTAAGAAACATTTGAAACCTCTGACTCCGGCGGCCAATAGGCCGGGCAATTCATGAGTGTTGCCCGGCACGACGCCACCCCAGAATCCAACATCGACCACGCACCTGCCCTGTGCAGTTTTTAACTTTACCCGCAGGCCTTCGAGCGAGGTAGTCGCAGGAATTGAATTTAGGGGCATGTCGACAATCGTCGTCACACCACCGGCGGCGGCAGCCCTCGTGGCGGTTACAAATCCCTCCCAGTTTGTACGACCCGGCTCATTCACGTGAACGTGTGTATCGACGAGTCCGGGGCCCACCACCGCATCTTTGCCGGCCGTCACAACTTCGCAACCGTGTGGAATCTCGTCATAGGCAGTGATGGCGGCAATTCTTCCCGAGATGATGTGAATCGCGGCCGGCACAGTATGAGAGCTGGACTGCGCATCGGTCGCGGCTGCAAACCCCGCCAAGGCTTCGGCGGGCAGTAAGACTCGATCGCCGCGAATGATCAGATCCGGTAAAGACATGCTTGATCTTGCAATGCCCTAGCCTCTGAGCTTCCTCAGGATGTCCAAACCGACCGGTAGACCTACCGCGATACTGCCCAGGAATAGAGCCATGCCTACGCGCCGGCGCTTCTTTGGGTTGATATAATCCGCAATCATTAGTCCCAGCCCAATGCCGGCTACCGATCGCACTGCCGCCACTGTTGCAAGCTCCTTGAAAGAGAAACTCAACGGTTGTTTTATGTCTGACATCGGATCCCCTTAAGAGAATCAGATCTTAGTTCTGAGGCGATTTTCACTCGCCACGTCTGTTAAGTAAATATGGGCGGCGGGGGTGGACCAGGCTGCTGAACTTCTCCTAATCCGAACACCTGTTGATAAGCGACTGCCATGGCAGCAAAACTAAGCGGAAGTACGAGAAAGATTCCTACATAGCATAGTAATAGCCCCACAAAACTGAGCACTCCGTTCAGTAGCAGGAGCCCAAAGAGCCTGCCAAAGTTTGCCAGCCCCGCCTTCGCGCTCAACTTAACGGCCGCGATCCCCGATAGTCTGCGGTCCACAATTAGCGGATAAGCGAAAGCAAACAGGATTGACAGCAACACGATTGACAGCATCATTCCGATGCCGCCGAGAGTCAGTATTGAAAAGAAGATAATAACGCCGGTGGGATCCGAACGGTCCCCTGAACGGGGAAGGACCAGAAACATGCCCAACGCAATGGCGATATAGAATGTCACCAGGATCAAGATGATCGGAACCATGTGAAACAGAGTGGCGATGATGCTTTCGCCAAAATAGTCGAAGCCTTTGAAGAGATCGCCAAACTGGACCGGCTGTTTGCGCTGCATGCGAAAGAGCGCCAGGTAGACGCCGCACATCATTGGACCAAGCAGTATGCCGAAAGGAACGAAGTTGGCAATCATTAAGCCGACAAAGCTCATCCCGACGAACAACCAGTACTGATCCTTAATCAGATTCCAGCCCTGTTTAAGGCATTCCACAGGTTCGACTGCGCCTCTTTTAAATTCGATTGGAGTTGAATTTGTCATGATTGTTCGTCTCTGATGGCAGCATTCCGGTAGCTAATCCTCGCAGGAACTCCTCGAGCAGGTTTTCTGAAACCCGCAGACGATAATCTCTCGTCGAGCGGATGTCGGTAATCGGCGAGATCTCCCGAACCAACGAGGCCTTGGCGTCCGTTATTGAACCGGCATCGACAAGCCGGCCGCGGAGTGTGCCTTCTGTTTTCAGACAGCGGATCGGAATCGGAGCGACACTGCCGAAAGCGATCCGTATGTCCGTGATTCGGCCTTCCGCCAGTCGGCCGGTGGCTGCGAGGCAAATCTTCGAGATCGCCTGCGCTTTGCGAGTGCCGACCTTGCGGTAATACTGAGCCAATCCGCCTCTCACGCGCGGCACGCGAATGCGGGAAAGAAGCTCATCAGGGCGCATCACAATCTCTTTGTAGTTCGTGTGAAACCCCAGGTATGAGACCCAGCGCCCACCATTCGCAGAAATCAGTTCAACCTCGGCATCATAAGCTAAAAGTGCCGGCGGTGAATCGGCGGCTGGTGATGCATTGACAATGTTGCCCCCAAGCGTGCCGCGGTTTTGAATTGCAGGCCCACCCGTTTCGCCGGCAGCCTGGCAAAGCATTGGAAACTCTCGCTTCAATATAGAATGATTCAAAACGTCTGTGTAGGTCGTCAGCGCTCCCAGGTTAACGTAATTCGGATCGACCTGTATGCCGCGAAGCTCATTCAGGCTCCAAATATTGAGGTAGTTTTTATGGGGCAGTTTCCCGGCTTCCAACATGACCATGAGATCCGTCCCACCGGCAAACGGCTTCCAGACCCCGGGTTCCCGGGCGAGCAGCTCCAGCGCCTCCTGCAAGGTTACTGGAGTCACGAGCGAATAATCCGGAATGTACGATCTCATTAAGGAAGTCTGCTCTCTATGCACTCTAACAGGATCTCTCCAGCGCTTTCGCAATCGTCCGTGCAACTTCGGCAGCACTCTGCTCGATGACGGGTACAATATGCAGTTGGGCCAGTTGATACGTAGGTCGTCGTTTAAGGAAAAGATCCTCAGCCCTTTCTCGCTCACGAGCAAGAGGCCGCGTTGAACCGGAAGCCAAAATTCTTTGCCAGCAAAGTTCAAACGGCGTGTCGAGCCAGACCGTGATGCCGTTGCTTCTGGCTATTGAAGTACGATTCTCAGAGACCATCCAGGCGCCACCACCAAGGGCAATCACTCCGGCCGGGCGCGCGAGCGCTTCGGCTAGTGCCTGACTTTCGAGCTCCCGAAATTTTGCCTCGCCATCTTCCTCAATGAGCTCCTGTGGCGTGCGACCCTCGCGTGTTGTGATCAATTCATCAAGATCAATCGCGGGACAATTTAGAAGGTTTCCGAGCGCTTTTGCAACGGCAGTTTTACCGGAAGCCATGAACCCCGTTATCAGAATCAAATTGCTTTGCCGGCCGGCCGGGTGCATCGTCGTTAATCACCTCTGCACTACAGACTCGAGCACCTCGAAAAATTCTGGAAACGACACGGCCGCACATTCTGCGCCAGAAATCTCTGACTCTTCGGACGCGATCAGCGCGGCTACGGCGAATGCCATGGCGATTCGGTGGTCTCCATATGAGTTTATATGGGCGCCGCGCAGTTGGGCCGGTCCTGCGACGCGCAAGCCATCGTCGAACTCGTCGACTTGAGCTCCCATTGCTTTGAGATTTGCGATGGTTGTTCTGATTCGATCGCTCTCCTTGACCCTCAGTTCGGCGGCGTCTCTAATTTGGAGCCCACCGCGAAGCTGCGTTCCCACAACTGCCAAAAGGGGCAGTTCATCAATCAGTCCGGGAATCAGCGAGCCGCGCACAGAGCGTGGGCCGTCCGGTGAACTGCGATCTAGATTTCCTGTAAGCCTGAGTGTCCCCACCGGTTCGTTGCATTGGTCGCTTGGATTCACAACCTGCATTTCGGCGCCGAGGTCTTGAATTATCGTCAGAAATTCAGTCCTGGTGGGATTAAGGCCCACTCCAGCAATTTCCAGTTCGGAGTTAGGTAAAAGAGCTCCGAGTGCCAGAAAGTATGCTGCGGAAGAGATATCACCGGGGATGTTCAGATCGCGACCGGAAAAAGTAACAGGTCCGGTGAGGCTGATAAGGTTTCGCTCCGGGCTGACTTCGATTGGGATCCCAAACCAGCGCAGCATTCGCTCGGTATGATCACGCGTCGGAGTCTCCCTTACCAAGGTGCGGCCCGCGGTTGCGAGGGCAGCGAGAAGCACAGCGGATTTGACCTGTGCGCTTGCTACCGGACTCTCATAATTTATTGGCTGAAGCGATCTCTTTCCCTCGATAGTGATTGGGGGTTTACCATTCTGCGACGTGATTCGGGCCCCCATCATAGTAAGGGGCTCAATCACTCGCTTCATGGGTCGGGATCGCAACGACTCATCTCCGGTGAGAGTCGAAACGAGTTCATGGCTTGCGAGAACGCCTGCCAGAAGCCGCATGGTCGAGCCGCTATTGCCGCAATCCAGGATTTCGTTCGGCTGGCCCAGGCCAGTATCGCCTGCACCTTCGATCTGCACGTTCGTTCCCTGTCTTTTGATCGATACCCCCAACTTCGCAAGGCACTCAAGGGTGGCCGCACAGTCGCTGCTCGTGGAAAAGTTGTTAATGCTGGAGTTGCCCTGCGCCAACGCGGCAACTATTGCGGCGCGATGCGAGATCGACTTATCGCCTGGCAGAGTGATGCTGCCATGAATGCTCCGTGCTGGTCTGATCTTCATTGTTGCTAATATTACCCTGACCAGTGGCTTGTTAACCTAGACATTTTTCCATTTCGCGTGTAAGACTTGGCCCGTACAAGGACCTACTCGAAATAGCCTTCAAATAAATTTTACGAAACCTGGAGATCCGATGGTGAAGAGACGATCGCCTTCCTGGAAAAACTGCTTGACCTTTGGTTTCGCTTTCTTGTTCCTGACAATTCTCTACGGTTGCAGCCGCCAACCAGAAACAGCCCAGTTTAAGCCTGAGGTCTTGCCCTTGCCGGCGCAACTGACCACTTACGAGGCTATGCCTATTCCAGATGACAATCCGATGACCACTGAGAAAGTGGCCCTTGGCCGGCAGTTATTCTTCGATGAACGCCTTAGCGGCGACGGGTCACGATCGTGTTACTCGTGCCATGTCTGTGAAAAGGGGCTTACCGACGGTCTGCCGAAGTCGGTTGGCGCGTTTGGCAAAATGTTGCCTCGCAGTAGTCCAACGCTTTGGAACATCGGATATCACACTGAATTCTACTGGGATGGTCGCAGCGATTCGCTCGAAAAGCAGGCCCACGCAGCCTGGACCGGAGCAAATATGGGCGCTAAAGCAGAGGAAATTGCGCAGAAGCTGAATGCCATATCCGGTTACCGATTACAATTCCAACAAGTCTTCAGCAGCGAAGCCACACCGGACAACATTGTGAAGGCAATTGCCGCTTACGAACGAACAATAATCAGCGGCGACACGAGGTGGGATCGTTTTCGGGCGGGTGATCAGTCGGCCCTTAATGAAAGCGAGCAACGAGGGTGGGAAGTTTTTCAACAGGCCAAATGCACGAACTGTCATGACGGAGTCCTTTTTACCGATCAGCAATATCATAACGTGGGGATCGGCATGGACCAGGAAGCTCCGGATATCGGTAGGCACAAGGTTACAAGCCAGCCCGAGGACACCGGCGCGTTCAAAACCCCAACTCTGCGCGACATTGGGGAATCAGCTCCTTACTTTCACGATGGCAGTGTCGCCACTCTCGAGGAAGCTGTGGACCTGATGCTGGCCGGTGGCAAGGACAATCCTCATTTGGATCGAAAGAACCTTGTAAAGCAGACCCTAACTGCCGAGCAGCGTGCCGATCTCTTGAATTTCCTTCGCGCGCTGGACGTAGACTGCAATCTAACCAAGCCACCCCTACCGCCAGATTAACGGGAAGCGGTTGCGGCCGCGTTCTGTTTTAAACGCTTATCAACGTTGGACCAGTTTATATTCGAGAAGAACGCTTCAATGTATTTCGGCCGCTCAGCGGGCTTGTAATCAAGTAAGTAGGCGTGTTCCCAAACATCCATGACAAGGATGGGCGTGTAACCCGCAACATTCCCAGTTTCGTGAAGCGTGATCCAGTGGTTCGACAACCGACCATTCCCAGGGTCTTGATTGCAGATCGCCCACCCGACTCCGCGCATCTTGCCAATGCCAACGAAATCGGTTTTCCAGATTTCGTAGCTGCCAAAACTGGCTTTGGCCGCTTCAGCGAACTTCGAGTTGCCGGCGGGATCGCCCCCACCGTCCCGCTGGAGATTATCAAAATAGTATTCATGCAATACCATGCCGTTGTATTCAAATCCGAGTCTGCGGGTCAGTTCTGAGTAAGCCGGCATTTCTTCCTGGTCGACGTTGCCATCCTTGATGAACTCGGCAATCTTCTCAGTAAGCTTATTTGTTTCTTTGACATAACCTTCGTACAGCTTGAAGTGCATCTCCAACGTTTCATCGGAGATCCCCTGGAGCCCGCTCAGGTTAAATTGCCGGGCCTTGTATGAAGCTATTGCACTCATGTTCCTCACCTCCCCTCAAGATACGATTTTTGAATTTTTAGTTTTTGATTTGGATAACTTCATAAGTCCTATACGTCCTATAACAAGTCTTCTGGTCAATCTACCATCAAAAATCACACTGAAGTGTTGCGAATGGATGGAAAGCGTGGGGTTTTAGTGTCACGGATCAGGGGGGAGGCAATAGCTAGATGGGTTATAGGACGTATAGGACTTATAGGACCTATTGCCTTCTGCTGGAACAAAGGCGCCCCTGAGATCCCCCCCGGAGGCGCCTTTTGCACTACTCAGGCTTCATAAAACTAATTCTTGCCAAAAATTACCCAGTCTCCGTGAGAAGTGGCCATAAAGAGAAGCATGGGCAACGACAGCCAGGTATTTGTTCGCGACGCGATGAAGGCCTGCCGCGCCAATTCGGGCGGCGCAGCGGGACCGGTGCCGGCTGTGGCAGCAATAATTCTCTTGTTATTGGGCCAGATAATTCCCCACACATTCAGCATCATCACAATGCCGTACGCGCCGCCAATGCCGATTGAGTAGGACTTGTTGCTGGCCCAACTCTCGTTGCCGACTGTAAGCATTGAAGTGAAAAAGCTGACCAGGCCCCAGGTTACAATCAACGCCAGCACGAACATCACAACCGCAAAGATGCGCCCATCTTTGGTTACTGCTGGCACTTTCTTGATAAGTAAAAACTCAATCACGAAAAGCACTATGGGATAGGTGAGCCAGGCCGTTAGCACCCACCAAACATTGATGTTGCCGCCACCAATGTTGTTGGCGTTTCTCACGTCAGGAGCGAGGATGTACATTGCAAAATAGGCCAAACCCGCAAGGACTGTAATTACTGCCCCCCAACGGAAATACCACAGCGCCAGCGAGAGAAGATCGGGATTGACCTTCTTCTTGGTTTCAGCGTCAAGTTTCTTCTGAACAGGAACATTGACGAGGTTAAAGAAATACAGGAGTCCGATCCAGGTAATACCGGCAACAAAGTGAAGCCATCGGAAGATGATTCGCATCAGGGCTTCAGTATTGGGTGGGTGAAAAACCTCTTGAAACATAGCCAAACTGACGGGGAGATTAACAGTTGACTCCAGCAACATAGGCCCTCCTACGGTTTTTTAAGAACAGTCCAGCAGTTGTCGCAACGAAAACACAGAGGAAGCCTGTGTTAAAGCGCGCTAAGCTGGCAGAAATGATGCCGATTCAGCGAAATGTTTGAATTACGGGCGAAGATTACACCAGACCGCGATGTGACGCAACGAAGCTTGAACGGGACGCTACTCGTCGAGCGGCCTTGGACCGGGATCGAGTCCCCTCACACTAGCTTGATTGATCACTCGAACCTTCAAGTCATCATTAATACGAACCTGGCAGGAGAGTCTCACGTTGGCGGCAAGTTCCGCCTCCAATGCCAGTCGATTTTTCTCGAGGTCGCGCATCTCGCCCGGGTCTCCTCCCAGAACCTCAACACGACACGTCGTGCACCGAGCATTGCCCCCACAACGGTGCAGGATATCGATTCCAGCATCTTCGATCGCGAGGACTAACTTCTTATCCTTCGGAGATTCAAAAGCCTGCGTGCCTTGCGCAGTCTCAGCTTCAATCTTCGGCATTTCCTACTCCATTAATGACTTTGGTCTATGAACTTTGAGGAGAATTTGGCACAACTCCGGATTCTCAGCAAGCCGTCACTCTCCTGTGCCTTGCTTCGGCGACCAATAGAGGGGAAAATTAAGCAAGCCTCAACTCCATAAATGTCGCGCCTTCAACCGGATTGTGGTAGTAGGGTTCGATCTCTTTAAAGCCCCGCGCCCGATACATCGCAATCGCTCGATCCATCTTATCGGGAAGCGTATCGAGAACGAGTCGCTCATAGCCCAGCGAACGCGCCACCTCGATGCACTTTTCAGTTAGCACTCGGCCAAGGCCTCGTCCGCGAAAAGCTGGTCGCACAAAGAGTCTCTTCATTTCTGCTGTGCCGGCGCCGAGACTCCGAAGCGCGACACATCCTGCAAGTTCGCCGGCTTCGCGTGCGAGAAACAAGCAACCGTCCGGCGGTGCATAATCACCGGGCAAACTCGCGAGCTCGTGATCGAAATTCTGGAAGCAAAGACTTATCTCGACCCACGACCCGTACTCTTCAAGGAGCTCTCGGGCAGCGCTGATGTCTTTTGAGCTTTGAGCTTGAAAGATTTCCATCTCAGTACACAAAAGAAGCGCGATATGCGAAAGCAGGCTCGGAAGTCTTTAGCTGAGACTACCGAGCCTTACTGTTCGCGCACCGCGCTTTTTTCTCCGTAATATTGACTGACTAGGCCGTAAACGACGTACCACAGCCACAGCTTCCCGTCGCGTTCGGGTTCTTAAAGGCGAAACCGGAACCCATAACGCCACTGACGTAGTCGATTTCGACTCCATTCAGGTACTGCGCACTGAACATGTCGACAAAGAGCCGGACACCTTTCTCATCAAGGACGAAATCGCCCTGACGTGACTCTTCCTCGATGTTCAGGCTGTACTGGAAGCCTGAGCAGCCGCCCGGCACAACCCGTACGCGCAGTCCAGCGGTTTCCGGCAGGCCCTCTTCACCGGCCATAAACTTCTTAATTTCGCTTACTGCGCTATCCGAAACATTCAAGGTTACGGTAGGAGC
>DATKDA010000062.1:0-78463 GCA_035512935.1 Pyrinomonadaceae bacterium
GCTTTTGCCGTTAAGACTAAAAGGAGACTAGACATGGCCAGAACAGGTTTCGAAGTTACAACAGCACAACCGCACACACCGTCGATCAATGGTAAGTTTTCAGTCAATGCGGGGCGAACATCTTTTCCACATCCAGGCGCGGAAGGTCCACAGCATTACACTGTCAACGGGGAGAGAATAGCAACGTCTAATCCTTCATGGAATGGGACGTCCGTTCAGTGGACCGTGGAAATTGATGGAGTCGCGTACACATTCACTGGTACTCGAGGGACTAACCCTCCCTTTAGTGGCACTGTTTCTTGGCCCGGTCCCGAGGGCGATGAGGACACCTGGCAGGCTGGAGCGGGAGAGCCTGAGGAAGCTGAAGAGCGATCAGCCACTGCTTGATTTCAAGCTGGTTCTAAAAACGGATAGTGTAAGGAGAGCCTATCCATCGCGCGCGAGAACGCCAAATAAGGGCAAGCTACGAGTCTATCAAGGATAGGGACGAATCGCGTAAAAAGGTGAGAGTATGGTTAAGCGGACAAATGATTACGTTAGTTTCATCCTCCGCTTAGCCATTCTCTGTCTTGCGCTTGGCGGCCAGTCAGTTACGGCTCAGGTTTCCAAGAATGAACCAACTCCACTGCATCCGGGCGTACCTATCGAGCGCGATTTGAAAGGAGGTGATACAGAGCCATTTAGTGTACAACTGACCAGAGGACAGTTTCTTTACGTTGTAGTTATTCAGAAGGGTATCGATGTCGAGGTGGCGCTATTTGGGCCGGATCGCCAGCAGATCGCCAGCATGAATAGTCCGAATGGTAGCTACGGGCCTGAACCCGTCGTCGCAATTGCAGAGGCTTCGGGTGGCTACCGCATCGAGGTAGTATCACCCAACAAGAATGCTGCAGGCCGTTATGAAATAAGAATCATTGGTTTGCGTGACGCAACGCCGGCGGATCGAGAGCACGTTGCCGCGGAGAGAGCTTTTGAAGAGGCTCGCCGGAAACTGGCGCCGAAGGGTACTACAGAGTCGCGTCACGCCGCGATAGAGAAATACAAACAGGCGCTTCAGTTTTTCCAGTCTTCGGGTGACAACTACAGACAGGCTCTAACCCTTTCTATTATCGGTCTTACATATGCTCTATCAAGCGATTTTCAGGAGGCCTTGAATTATTACGATCGGGCGTTGACGCTCTTTCGAGCCCTGAAAGATACCGTCAGGGAGTCGAGTATGCTCACTAACATCGGTGGCGCCTACGATGTTCTGGGTGACTTACGGAAAGCGGAGAAGTATTACGATCAGGCGCTGTTGCTCGTCCGCGGCACAAAGTCTCCTGTTCTTGAAGCCATCATCCTTTCCAATCTTGGCAAAATCCACGGTGACCTCGCAGACTGGCAGAAGGCAATTGAATACTACGACCTGGCACTACCGCTGCTCAGAGCGGCTGGAGAGCAACGCCGGGAGGGAATTACGCTGAATAACATCGGCGTGGCCTATTCTGCATTGGGCCAACCGGAGAAAGCGCTCCAATATTTTCAACAGGCGGTTCTGCTCCGGCGCGCCGGTGGCGACAAGGCTGGAGAAGCGCAAACGCTCAACAACATCGGCCGAGTCCATGCCGAATTGGGCCAGACACAGAAGGCGCTCGATCATTCCAACCAGGCGTTGGCGCTCCAGCGCACCGCCGGCGATCGCCTCGGCGAAGCCAGCACGCTCAACCAGATAGGTATCGCTCATTCCATGTTAGGAGATCAGCAGAAAGCAATCGAGTTTCAACAGCAGTCGCTTCAACTAAGGAGAGCAGTCGGGGATCGGCGCGGGGAGGGCACCACCCTTAATGCCCTTGGTAATGCGTACGGCTTACTGGGCCAGACAGAAGCCGCACTCCAGTACTTTGACCAGGCGCTCGCAATCTTCCGCAACGTTGGAGATGGGCAGAACGAGGCTCAGACACTTCAGGGCATGGCTCGCGCCGAGCGCGATCGCGGAAATTTGGTTGCAGCGCGCGCGCAGACCCAAGCTGCGCTAGCTCTAATTGAGCAGGTCCGCACCCGCGTCGGCAGCGGACAGTTGCGTGCATCCTATCTTGCCTCAGAACAGGATGCCTTCCACTTCTACATAGAAGTGCTGATGCAACTACATCGTAAAAATTCCTCGGCAGGTCACGATGCCGAAGCTTTGCAGGTGAGCGAGCGTGCCCGTGCCCGCAGCTTGATTGATCTGTTGACCGAAGCACGTGTTGATATTCGGCAGGGAGTAGATCCGAAGCTCGTCGAACGCGAACGCGATCTCGCACAACTGCTCAATGCAAAGTCACAACGCCAGCTACAGCTTGCTGCTCAGAAGAGCAGCCAGGATCAGTTAGCTCAACTGAACAAGGAGATCAGCGCGCTCGAAGATGAGTATCAGCAGGTGAAGACAGCAATTCGCAAGAATAGCCCGCAATATGCAGCACTTACACAGCCTGAGCCGCTCCAGGTTAAAGAGATTCAAGACCAGTTGGACCAGGACACGTTGTTGCTGGAATACTCACTTGGAACAGAACGCAGCTATGTTTGGGCAGTAACTCAGAACACGCTCAAAACCTATGAGCTTCCCGGGCGCGACCAAATTCAGAAAACGGCACGAGAGGTTTACGAGCTACTGACAACTCGCAGCCTCTTTAAAGTTGGCGAAACAGCGACGCAAAGGAGAGAGCGAATAGCCCAGGCTGATTCTAAACTGCTGGACGTGGCCTCTGAATTAAGCCAGATGCTGATTGGACCAGTTGCCAGCGAACTTGGAAACAAGCGTCTCGTGGTTGTAGCTGATGGCGCCTTGCAGTATGTCCCGTTCGCTCTGCTGCCGATTCCCAGGAATACGGAAGCAGAGCAAGCTTATGTTCCACTCGTGGTGAAGCACGAGATCATCTCCCTCCCATCTGCCTCCACGATAGCGGTGCAACGCCGGGGGTTGGCCGGTCGGAAGCTCGCACCCAGGGGCGTCGCCGTGATCGCCGATCCAGTATTTTCCGCAACTGACGATCGCCTCAAAGCAAGTGTCAGGAGCGTGGCCCAGAAACGGGAACCGACAGAGGGCGACGCCAATACCCGCTTTTTGGAACATCTGGCGGATAACTCTGGGGTGCTTGCAATCCGTCGGCTGCGGTTCACCAGACAGGAAGCAAGCCAGATATTGGCTGTTGCTTCGGGAACCTCGAACTTGAAAGCAATAGATTTTCGAGCCAGCCGTGACACGGTAACCAGCAAAGAGTTGAGCAAGTATCGCTACGTGCACTTTGCCACGCACGGATACCTTGATAGTGAGCGCCCGGATCTCTCGGCAGTCGTATTGTCACTGGTTGATGAGCGAGGCAAGGCGCAGGATGGATTTCTCCGGGCGCACGAAATCTACAACCTTGATTTGCCGGCCGAGTTGGTGGTGCTGAGCGCCTGCGAGACAGGACTCGGCAAGGAGATTAAAGGCGAAGGGTTGGTGGGATTGACGCGCGGGTTCATGTATGCCGGGGCGCGCCGCGTGGTAGTGAGCCTGTGGAATGTAAACGATAAGGCTACAGCCGAGTTGATGCAGCGTTTTTATCGCCGGATGCTGAAAGATGGACAGACGCCAGCAGCATCCTTACGCGCCGCACAGATTGAAATGTGGCAGCAGAAGCAATGGCAGTCGCCATACTTCTGGGCGCCGTTCGTGTTGCAGGGGGAGTGGAAGTGAATGGTGAATGGTAAATGGTGAATCGTGAATTGTGAATCGTAAATGGTGAATCGTAAATGGTGAATGTCCGGTTGTGGGTTAGGGAAGTGAGATTCTTATGGTATTCAAAAAAAAGATCATCAAGTCACGTGCG
The DNA here is from genome assembly GCA_035512935.1 of Pyrinomonadaceae bacterium. GTDB lineage: Bacteria > Acidobacteriota > Blastocatellia > Pyrinomonadales > Pyrinomonadaceae > PSRF01. The sequence continues at coordinate 3,831 of DATKDA010000062.1, forward strand.
GTCGTGATGGCGGTGGCATGCTCCTTCTGCCTTGTGAGCTTCGCCGCGTCGGCCGAGGCGCAAACACCGGAAGAAGCTACTCGTAAGTTATGGGATACTGCCTTCATCGCGCCGGCAAAGAAAAAGGCGGTCTCGAGGAAAAGCCCGGCTAGGAGAAGGCCAGCCGGACGCAACTATCGCGTTGCAACGCCTAAGGTCCCCACTGCCAACGTTGCGGCAGACACCGTTGTCGGCGTCACGATCTGGCGCCTTCGTCGTTCAACCTCCGCGGATTCGGGCGAGCGTTTGCTCGTTCAACACGGCAGCGACACCGGCGAATGGCTGCCTGAACGTATCTCCGCAAACACCCGACTGGTTGAAGGTGATCGCTTGCGAATTACGGTCGAGGCCGCTCGCAGCGGTTACCTGTATGTCATCGATCGGGAGCAGTATGCTGACGGCAGCTTTAGCGAGCCTTATCTGATCTTTCCCACCACGCGCACGCTTGGTGGAAATAATGAAGTGAAGGCGGGGAAGGTAATTGAGATTCCGGCCCAGGAGGATAGCCCTCCCTATTTCTCGCTGAGACGCAGCAGACACGATCAAGTAGCCGAAGTGCTAAGTGTTTTGGTGACGCCGACTCCACTTGAAGATATCGAGATCACTGATCGGGCCCAAAAGCTCTCCGCAACTCAGGTTGCAGCGTGGGAAAAATCCTGGAGCACGCAAGTAGGTCGGCTCGAAATGGAAGGTGGCGCCGGTAAGGCGTGGACCAAAGAGGAGAAAGAAGCCGGCGCTGACGGCAACAGGCTTTTGGAGGCAGAGGCGCCGGCCCCTCAGGATCTCTATTATCGGCCCAACACAAAGTCTAGCGAGCCGATGTTGTTGAAGATTCAGTTGCGCTATCGGCGCCGCGCCTAGCCCTGGTCTCAAGAGTGGGAAGCTCCTGGCGACTTGAAGAGCAAACATCAATGTTCCGTCTAATAATCGTCGCGGTATTCATCTTTACTCCGGTCTTGGCTAATGCGCAAACGCCTGGAGTTGACCCACGCGGCCTTATGATCCACAGTTCGACAGTCATTATCGGAGTTGTGGAAGAGCCGTGGCAGAGGGTAATTCAACCCGATAGGATACCGAAGGGCGGCGCGAAGGTAATTGCACAAGCAGACGGCACCTACATCGTCGAGCTTCTTCCCATATCACGGGACTTTATGGTGGGTTATATCTACCATGTTCGCGTGCAAGAAGTACTGAAAGGGGACCAGTGGGTTCGCAAAAATCAGATAATTCAGATCTTCGTCCCCGACAGTCTTGAAGGAGGCGCATCTCTAGCTACCAACCAGCGATTTCTGCTTGCACTTGCACGCTTCGAGCCGAAGAAAGAGGTGTTTGCGAACACCTCGGTGGGCAGGGTGGGCGAGCCACTTACAAGACCTGGGGTGGCTTTTGATCTTCGAGCTCGCTACTACCAAGTCGCTTCGGACAGGAATGGAGCAATCGCTATCACAGACAAGAATCTAAAGTTCATAGAAGAGATCAAGTCAGCTATTCGTAACGGTCCTTATTGGTTCCACCGTTTCAGTTTCCGAAGAGGACGCATTCTCGGGTTTGCCGGTAGCCCCCAGATCATCCGTTGAGTACTGTTCCAACGGCCCGGTCGCTACGAGTTGTGAACTGACGCAGCTATACGACGTTCTTACCCTTTCACGAATCAGAAATATGCCTTCTCGATTGCCGTATTTGTGGCCCTGACTCACGTGTTACGCGGCGACCGGTGGCATGAAAGCTTATGGCAGAAAACCTCAGGTGGGGTGTTCACTCGTGAAAAACAAATTCTCAGCGTGGGGGGGGTCAAAGCCTGCCTGCTATAACACTCAAGCCGTACCGTCACGTTCAGCGACTTCTCTCATTAACACCTAACTTCAGGTGACACGAACCGACCAGATCGAGAGAACCGTTTCAACTGTTTCCGAAGCGCGCGGGACGGTTCCAACCGCCGCGATGGAAGCAAACCGTTGAAACGTTTTCGGCTTCTGGTTGTTTTCGAGTCACCTAACTGAAGTTAGGTGTTAATAAAAAAGAGTCACAAACCGAGGGGCGCGTTTACCATTAAACAATAATCAGGGCTATACTTGGGCGGCACAGGTTCAAGAGATGAAGTCAGAAAAGATCTCAGAACTCACTACCAGCCGTCTGAGTGTTTATCTTCGCTGTCTTAACACTCTGTCGGAAGCGGGGATTAAGACAGTTTCTTCGCAGGCGCTGGCCGAGCAGTTCAACCTCAACTCCGCCCAGATCAGAAAGGATCTCGGGTACTTCGGAGAGTTCGGCGTACGTGGCGTCGGCTACTATGTAGAACAGTTGCGCGAGGACATCACGCGTATCCTGGGTCTTGATAAGCCGCATCGAGTGGGAATTATTGGCGCGGGCAGGTTGGGAGCAGCCCTGGCAGACTACAATGGGTTTGCGAAATCCAATTTCACTGTCGTCGCTCTCTTTGATAACGATCCGGAAAAGATCGGGAAGCGTCTGGGCACTGATGAAGTAAAGGTGCATGACGTTAAGAAGCTGGCTCGCGTGGTCAACGATTCCGGCATCGACGTGGCCGTGATCGCGGTTCCCGCCAGGGTGGCCCAACGTGTTCTGAACCAGATAACGGCGGCGGGCGTGCGAGCCGTACTTAACTTTGCTCCAGCGACTTTGAGTGCGCGCCTGGGCGTGAAAGTGAAGACAGTTGACTTAACAACTTCACTGGAATCATTATCCTACTTTCTGGTCAGACCACAGATGAGCGCGGTGACAAACCACCGGCGCAGGACGCGCGCAAAGTCTGCTAGCGATCAAAGCAGCGCGAGCTTTAGGAAGCATTAATGGACGAGCAAACTGCCCGGCGTGAGATAGTCAAAATCGGTCGCCTGATGTACGAACGCAGCTATGTTGTCTCGTCTGACGGCAACATCAGCGCGCGGCTCGACGATGGCCGCATCGTGGCGACGCCGACGATGACGTGCAAAGGTCGCATGACCGAAGACCTGCTGGCAGTTACAGATCCCGACGGAAAACCACTAAGCAAAAGCCGTCCATCGAGTGAATTGGCAATGCATCTGTTGATCTACCGTGAGCGACCGGATGTGAAAGCCGTCTGCCATGCGCACCCGCCGAATGGTACCGCGTTCGCCGTTGCCGGGCTGGCCATCGATCAACCAATTCTTTCGGAAGTGATTCTGACACTTGGCTGCGTGCCGCTTGCCGATTACGGCACACCCTCGACGGATGAGCTGACGGACGCGATGCGGCCACTGGTGAAGCACCATAACGCTCTGTTAATGGCGAACCATGGCGCTGTCGCCTATGGTGACGACCTCTGGCAGGCCTTTGATCGGCTGGAAACGTTGGAACATACGGCAAAGATTGCGATTCTTTCGCGCATTCTGGGGGGCTCGAGAAATCTGCCCGCAGAGGCGATCGAGAAGTTAATAAACGTGCGTGAAGCTGCCGGATATCTTGGGGAAGGGGCGCGTTGCCAGGCGTGTGGCTATTTGCATGAAACTCGATTGGCCTGCCCGACAGGGGATCGCCCAGCGGCCGCAAACTCGGCCCGTGGCGACGCGAATGGATCGGGAAAGATAGCTCTTACGCGAGAAGAGTTGGTCGAGTTGCTGACACAAGCGGTGAACAGTAAATCGTGAATGGTAAATGGTAAATCGTAAATCGTAAATGGTGATGATGGTGAATGTGAATCGTAAGCATGAGTCTGCTCATATACCCCCATTTACCATTCACCACTCACCATTCACCATTTCCCATTCACGATTTACCATTCACGATTCACCATTTACGATTTACCATTTACCAATTCACAGGAGCACCTGAATGCAAGAAGCACTCGGTATGGTTGAAACCAAAGGTCTGGTTGCAATGATTGAAGCGGCGGACGCAATGGTTAAAGCTGCGAACGTCACACTTGTCGGTTACGAGAAGATTGGCGCCGGGTTCGTGACCGCTATAGTGCGCGGTGATGTGGCGGCCGTGAAGGCGGCCACCGACGCCGGAGCTGCAGCCGCTCGTCGCGTCGGCGAACTAGTAAGCGTCCATGTCATCCCGCGTCCGCACGGAAGCGTCGATGAAGCTCTCCCCATAGGCCTGAACCGCGGTTAAGCATGATTATAGCGCGCATTGTGGGCACTGTCGTTTCGACCCAAAAGGACGAACGACTGCGGGGAAAGAAGTTGCTGATTGTTCGTCCCGTAAACGTCGACGGCAGTGACACGACGGGCTACGTGGTGGCCGTGGACACTGTCGGCGCAGGTTTTCATGAGAAGGTGCTCGTCGTGGCAGGTTCCAGCGCCCGCCTTGCACAAGGGCTCAAAGATACTCCGGTTGACGCTGCCATTGTTGGGGTCATCGACACTGTGGATGTCACCAGCCTGTAGCGGTTTTACCATCTATCAGATTATGCAAATGGCGCGAGTCATCGGTACCGTCATCGCGACGATCAAGAACGATTCGCTCGATGGTCGAACGCTTCTGGTTATTCAAACCGTGGGCAAGGACCTCGAGCCAAGCGGCAAGCCGATGGTGGCCATCGACTCGGTCGGCGCCGGAATTGGTGAGCTTGTCTTCTGGTGCCGCGGCAAGGAGGCGAGTTTTCCTTTCAAGCGGGAAGACACACCGACGGATTGCACGATTATCGGAATTATTGATTCGGAAGCGCATGTCACCGGCGGGACGGGTTCAGTGGGGACTAACCCATGATTCTTGCCAAGGTGCTAGGGAACATTGTCGCCACGCAAAAGAATGAACGTTACGAGGGTGCGCGCGTAATGTTGTGCCAGCAGATTACCCCCGAAGGCGATGAGATGGATAAGACACTGCTCGCTCTGGATGCAGTTGATGCGGGCGTCGGAGACACGGTGCTCATCGTGCAGGAAGGCTGGAGCGCGTCGACTGTTGCAACTGGAAAGGCCGGCGCGGCCATCGATTCGGCAATAGTTGGAGTGGTGGATCGAATCGATCTGCTCGAAAATGAATTAATTACTGGGCGTTAAATTAATGACTACTGATGCAGATCGAGCCCGTTCTATAGCAGACAGGATCGCGCGCCGTGTCTTGACTCCGTCGCGTCAAGTTCGCACCGGAGCAGACGAAGATCTCAGTGGGGAGTTGGCGGCAGTGCGCGCAAGTCTGAGCGAGTTGCAAAAACGACTGGTCCAGATCGAGGCTAGAGTTCGGATGGATGCTGGGAGTCAGACTTCTTCACCACCTCACGCGGCAAGTGCGTCTGAAAAACCGATTCCATTGACTTATTCGCCCTGGCTTGCGGGCGTCAATGCCGGCTTTGCCCACCCCAGCCAGGAAAGGTTTGGGGTGGAGGAGGCGGCAGTGTCAGAGTTGGTTGATTTCTTTGAGAAGGAGAAGTCTTGCTCGATCGAACCCGGTGGCAAGCCTTGCGATCATTGTTCGATGTGCAGCTCCCGAGGTTTTTAATTGCGATTACGCTGAAGCATTGGGCTAATTTCTGACGAACACTCTCCTATTTCCCGGGCTGGGCTGTCTCCTTCTGTCTCAGGCTCTCGGCATCGATTCGCGGCACCGGCCTCGCCGTTTCCTCAGCCTGAAAGAACGGTTCTTCTTTAAAGCCAAATAAGTTTGCGGAGATCACCGTGGGAAATTTTGCGCGCGTAGTGTTGTAGTCCTGCACCGCTTCGTTATAGTCCTTTCGCGATACCGCAATCCGGTTCTCCGTGCCTTCCAACGAGTCCTGAAACTTTTGGAAACTTTCAGCGGAGCGGAGTTGCGGATAGTTCTCTACTAGCGCTAGTAGCCTGCCAATCGTCCCGCCAAAACTATTATTAGCTTCCATAATCGCCTGGCGCTGCTCTGGAGTCCGATCGCCCGCCTCGCCCGCCGGCTGCGCTGAAGTTGTATTCAACAGACGCGAGCGCGCGTTGGCGATCTCGCCAAAAACTTCCTGCTCCTGGACGCCGGCGGCTTTCGCGGCTTCAAACAGGTTGGGTATCAGATCTGCCCGTCGTTGAATCTGGCTTTCCACGTTGGCCCACTTGCCTTTTACATTCTGCTGTTTGGTCGTCAGTACGTTGTAGCCGCAGCCACTGCTGGTAAAGGCGATAAACAAGATCACAAGTAATAATGCCGGTCGCTGTCTCATTTTTTACTCTCCTAAAGCGTATTCGAGCTTAGTGTTTCTTGAGATCATCAACTGCTTCGATGACGTGGCCGATGTCTTCCAGATACTCGCCAAATAGTTCGTTCAACTCCTGCTCCTCGGGCAGGTCCTCCGTGTGTCGCAGTTGAAAAATCCTTTCAAAGGGGCGGCCGTCGAGTTTCAGCAATGCCATAGTCGCGCGCACGCAATCAGGCTTGGCAACGGGGGCGTCCTTGCCATGCAGTAAAAGAACAGCACGAAAGATGGCGGCGAAGCTAGCGAGGCTATCGGCCATCAAGTCAGCTAACTTCTGCGCTGACACAGATGCGGGGATGTAGAGACGGCGCAACTGAAGCAGCTTGCTGCGTAGCTCATACTCAGCCTGATGCCGGAGGTGGGCCTCCGAGAGAGTTACAAACTCGAACGGGTCGTGGCCATAGAGCACGATGCGAGCGTTTGCCATCTGATGAAACTCGATCGGAAATACGTCTGCAGCATCCGATAGTTCCGAGACGGTGAAGTAGACAGGCAGCGGATGGCCCAGCCGCTGCCATTCGCGCATTGGCGCTTGAGCGTCACGCAAGTCCTGCGGCGTGATTCGATTAAGAGCAATCAGGAGGTTGTAATCGGAGCGCAGTTCTTCGTGATCGCCCGCGGCAGCCGAGCCGTAAAGCACAACCGAGGCGAGGTTATCGCCATGTGTCGCGCGCAAATCGCCAATCAGGCTATTCAGTGCTTCTTGAACGACAGTCTTAATCATTTTGTGCCAGTTGCGCGAATACTAGCAGAACGCGGGCCGAACCTCATTCTGCCGGTCGCAGAAAATACGTTACAGGCTTCACCAACTGCCGCCGGCGCCGCCACCACCAAAGCCACCACCCCCGCCAAAGCCACCAAATCCACCGCCGCCGCCGCCAAAGCCACCACCGCCCCAGCCGCTGCTTGAACCTCCCCAACTACTGCGGCGGCTGGCAGCATTCAAAGCCGAACCCAGCAACAGCAGATTCAAACAGCCGCCCCGCTTGTTGGACGACAGCAGAAGCATAATTACCGCAAGGATAATCAGAATCGTACAGCATGACCGTCCGGGTAGTACCGGCGCTTGGCTTCCGGGTTGTTGACGTGTTCCGCGATATGCGTACGTCTGATCAATACCCTCGATGCTGAAGCCGCGCTGCTGGGCCAGCGTAGCAATGTAGGCTTGCACCGTTTCAGACAGACCACGCCCAAAGTCTCCCCTGCGAAAATTCGGCACGAGTCGTTCGCGCTGTATCTGGCCCACAACACCGTCAGGCAGATCACCCTCGAGATGTTCGCTTATCTGAGTAAAGTATTTTCGATCATTAATCGCCGCCAGCAGCAGGAGACCATTGTCGTTCTCCCCCTTATAACCGATTCCCCAACCACGAGCCACAGCCAGCGAGTAGTCAAAGATATCCTGTTCGCCGGTCGTATCCACCGTGACCACGGCAACTTGAATCTTTTGCCGTTGGTCCAAATTGGTAAGGATTGTCTCTAACCGGCTTTTTGTATCGGCGTCGATCACATTCGCGTAGTCGTTTACAAAACCAGTTGGCGGGGGAAGCGGTGATCTGGCAGTCTGGGCTCGGGCGGTCGCAGCCGCTATCAGCAGCATAGAGGCCATTAAAAGCAGGCCCTGCAGTAAAAAGAATCGAAAGCTCCAGTGAAAAGATGAACGGAACAACTACTTACCCTTCGATTATTTTGTGCAATAGGTAAAAGAGAGCAACTCCTACAAAGACCACAATCGACACTGTGGGATTCTTGTCCTCTTTGTGATTAACTTCGGGTATGAGATCACTTGCTGCAACATACAGTGTAACACCCGCTGAAAACGGCAGAGCGTAGGTTACCAGGTCGTCTACCCGCGTTCTCAACAAGGCCACCGCAATCACGCCAAGTATTGTTGCGCCCCCAATAGCAACCGTTGCAAGCAGCGCCTTTCGCGCCGAACGTTTCGAAGCCAACATTATCGAAGCTACCGTAAAGCCCTCCGGCACCTTATGCAAAAGGATCGCAATAAAGACAAGTAGACCAACTCTAAAACTGACCAGGAATGCAGCGGCGATGGTTACGCCATCAAAGAACGTATGTATCCACAGCCCGCCGACGGCTGTGTACGCCGCCGAGGGACGCATGAAAGATTCCGGATGGGTTTCCGCGCCGAAGTGAAAGTGAGGTGCAATCGTGTGCTCAAAGAGTTGGAGCAGAAGATACCCGGCGAGTAAGAGCGTCATCGCTCCGAGCACGGCACTCGAAGCACTCTCACCAACCTTACCTTCAGTCCAGAGGCCGATACTTTCCGGGAGTATCTCGAGGAAGATCGCGGCTAACATGAACCCGGCCCCAAGGGCGAGAAGGTATTTCAGAAAGCGCTCACCGAATCGATGAACGCCGGACGTGATTAAGAGCACGCCGCCGATAAGGTTTCCTGCCGCAGCGATTAAGCCGAAGAGGAAAAGGCCGGCAAGGCCCCCGAAGATCGACTCCATTTAGGTGGCACTCAAACTTTAGCTTGAACGAGCAGGCGCGCAATATAACTCATAGTGGCGTGATTACCTATTCCTCCTATGGTCTTTGGCCTTTGGTCTTGGGCCTTTGGCCTTAGGTCTTCGGTCTTTGGCCTTGGGGTTTTGGCCTTGGGCCTTGGGTCTCGTGGGATAAATATCCATTGCGACGTTATTGATCTTTGCAAAGGCCTAGTCTGAGTCGAAACCAAAATCAGTAAGACCAAAGACCCAAGGCCTAAGACCAAAGACCAAAGGCCAAGACCAAAGGCCAAAGACCGAAGGCGAACTTTCAATTGGCGAACAAGTAGCGAACACGAAGTTGTCCTTACGCAAATCTTCTGAACCCAAAAAGTGAATGCCCTCACACATTTACTATTGACAGCTAAATTATCCGAGCGTAGTATCCGTTGCGGGTGGTCAAAAGTGGTCGGAAGTGGGTCTAACCTCGTAGCGGCGACCGATCATTGAGAACTTTTCCAAGGGACCACCCAAAAATCTGATCTCCTAAGCCGACACGATGCTGCGGGGCAATTATACGGCACGAATTGACGCTAAGGGTCGGTTGAAAGTGCCGACCCCGTTTCGTCGTCTCATCGAGGAGAAGCATGGGAGCGAGTTTTACATAACGAGTCTCACCGGCGACAACGTTCGCATCTATCCATTGCCGGAATGGGAGTCGATCGAACAGCGCCTCGCTCTCTTGCCAACGATGGATCCCGCGAGACGCAGGTTCCTTGACAGGAGTAACTACTACGGACAGCAGGCAACAATTGATGGTCAAGGTCGCCTGTTGATTCATCCGCTGCTAAGGGGCAGCGCCCAGGTCGTCGGCGATGTCGCGGTTTTGGGTTACCTGACGTATCTCGAGGTTTGGGAGCTCGATAAGTTTCGCGCGCGACTCCTCTCGGACCCGTACACCGAAGAGGACGAAACAGCGATTGCGAGGCTGGGAATATAGAAAGTGATCAGTGATGTGGTCGGGCGCTCGGTTGAACTCATCACAGATTGATAGTTGCTCTTTGAACAAGATCACGGGGCGGTGGTGATGGTTGCGCCTTTGGGGGGCATTGGCGCGCCCCATCGCCCCGTGCTGCCAAAAGAGACGATTCACTTCCTTGAGCCGTCGCGCGGAGGTTTGTTTGTCGATTGCACAGTCGGCCTCGGGGGGCACAGTGAAGCGATCCTCGAATCCTCAAACGAGACTCGCGTCCTCGGAATAGATCTTGACACCGACGCACTTGCTTACGCCAGCGAGCGTCTCGCTCGATTCGGACCACGCTTTCGGGTCGTGCATGCAAACTTCCGCGATCTCGAACGCGTCGTGAATGAAGCCGGCGAGACCGAGCTCAGCGGTGTTCTCGTCGACCTGGGTGTTTCGTCCCTACAGTTTGATTCACCGACAAGGGGCTTCAGTTTTCGTTTTGATGCTCCACTCGATATGCGGATGGATCCCGCCGGCGATGCCGCAACCGGCGCGGATCTCTTGCTTGAACTGTCTGAAACAGAGATAGCAAGAATTCTTTTTGAATACGGCGAAGAACGAAACTCGCGTCGTATTGCCCGCTGGATTGTTGAGAGCCGCGAACGAGGAAAGCCGATAACAACGACCGGAGAGCTGGCGGAACTTGTCGCCAGGGCCGCAGGGCTGAGAAAGCGCGGACCTATCCACCCGGCGACGCGAACATTTCAGGCATTGCGGATTGCAGTCAATCGAGAACTTGAAGACCTGAACAGGTTCATTGAAACAGCCATAGATCTTTTGCAACTGAACGGACGATTCGTAGCGATTAGTTTTCATTCGCTTGAGGATCGAATTATCAAGCGGGAATTGCGCAGGCTTTCGGGCGCTTGCCAGTGTCCACCACGCACGCCGACTTGTTCTTGCGGCGCCAGGCGAGTCGTCGAAGTCCTGACGAAGCGTCCAGTGACGGCCACCGCAGCCGAGATTGAGGAGAACCCGCGGGCGCGAAGTGCCAAGTTGCGCGCCGCTCGAAAACTCCACCCCCAGACCGACAAGGCATAGCTCTCAAGGCTTGTCGGAAAATTGATTACCCAAGGTTAGGACGGAGCCTTTGAAATGAGAAGACTTCCTCAGAATCATCGTAACTCTCAGGTTCGACGGGAGCGCGACAAGGCCGCACTATCGCGGCTTGCGCTTCTGCTTTTTAGCGGGCTGGTCCTGGCGTGCGGGTTTATCCTTGCCGCCCGCCACCACTTTGCGGCTGTTCAGTATGGTTACGAGAGCGAAATCTTACGCCAGGAACGACAGCGGTTGGCAGACGAGCGCCAGCGTTTGTTATTGGAGAAGGAGCGAGCTTCAGCGCCCGACCGGTTGGAATCAGCCGCGCGCCAATTCGGCTTGAAGCCATTGTCGCCCGGGCAGATTGAAACCCGCCCTGCGGCGCCTAAGCCCAACCACAGGAGGGAAACGGCTTCTGTTGACACAACAGATGACATCGGAGGTCAATAAAGCCTTCACAGTTCTTATTTCAAGAACGTTAGACAAATTCCCCCTCGCAGTATCAGACAGAAGGGAAAACGTCGGCAATGCCGAGTCTCCGCCCGGATCAAAGTAAATCGCGTCCCGACGCCTCACCGCGCCGGGTCATCTTTATTTCAGCACTGCTCGTCTTCTGGATGCTGGCGATTAGTGCCCGCCTCGTCTACTTGCAGGTCTCAAGTCATGAGGAACTGGTAGATCGCGGACGCCGGCAACAACAGTATGCAGTCGAGTTGCTTCCGAAGCGCGGCAAGTTACTGGATCGTCAGGGGCGTGAACTTGCTCGCAGCATCGATCTCGAATCGGTCTTTGTCGCGCCCGAAGAACTTGAGGAGCCCGCGGATGTTAAATGCACCGCGCAAGGTTTAGCATCCACGCTTAATCTTGATCAAGATCTCCTGACCGCTCAACTCTTTGAAGCAAGAGAAAGCGGAAACAGATTTGTGTGGATCAAGCGCAGAGTTGCGCCGGAGCAAGTCGAGCAACTCAAGTTGCTGAATCTTCCGGGTGTTCACTGGCGAAAAGAACCCAAGCGTTACTACCCGAATGGTTCGATGGCTGCTCACGTCCTCGGTTTTGTCGGGCTGGACGGCATTGGCCTGGGCGGTGTGGAACAGATCTTCGATGAAAAGATAACGGGGGAGCCGGGAAGGTTGTTCCTGGAGCGCGACTCGCGCGGGCGGGTTTATGAGAGTTTCGAGCTCCCGTCTCAACCTGGCGATACAGTTGTCTTAACGCTCGATCAGGCGGTCCAGTATCGAGCCGAGCGAGCGCTTGAGGAGGCGGTAAGAAACTCGGGAGCAAAATCAGGAACGGCGATCGTTCTCGAAGCGCGCACCGGTGAAATACTAGCCCTCGCTAACGCCCCGGTTTTCGATCCCAACAATCCTGGCTCGGCTTCGCCGGGCGAGCGATCAAACTGGGCCTTGCAGAACATCTATGAACCCGGCTCGACATTCAAGATCGTCGCCTTTGCCGCCGCCCTCGAAAAGGGTTTGGTCAAGCCGGAGGATCGAATCGATTGTCAGATGGGCGCAATCACCGTCGCCGGGAGGGTCATTCGCGATCATTCTCGGTTTGGTTCGCTGACGATTTCGGAAGCCTTGGCGAAGTCAAGCAATGTTGGGGCAATAAAGCTCGGTCTTCGCGTCGGGAATGAAACGATGTACGACTTCATCACGCGTTTTGGCTTTGGGGCTCGCACGGGTGTCGAATTGCCGGGGGAGACTGCGGGTCTGCTCAGACCAGTGAAACGCTGGCAAGCTTCGTCGATCGGGTCGATTGCCATCGGTCAGGAAATCGGGGTCACGCCATTGCAGATGGCTTCGGCGTTTGCAGCAGTGGCAAACGACGGTGTCAGAGTGGCGCCCCATCTGGTGAGGGAGATTCGCTCGGACACGGACGGGGTTATCTATCGGGCCAAGCCGGAACGGCGACAGGTAATTGGTCCTGAGACTGCAATCGAATTGCGATCGATGCTGGAAGGGGTGACTCTGCGGGGCACCGCAACGAGAGCCCAGCTAGATGGTTACTCGGCAGCGGGCAAGACAGGAACAGCCCAGAAGATCGATCCCAAAACAAAAGCATACTCTCGTACAAAACACGTGGCCTCGTTCGTTGGTTTCGCGCCTGTCGAAAATCCCGCAGTAGTGATCATCGTTGTGATCGACGAGCCGGGCGGCGCCTATCATGGTGGCCAGGTAGCCGCGCCCGTTTTTCGTGAGATTGGCGAACAGATCCTTCCCGATCTCGGAATTGCGCCGGACATCGAGCTGAAATCCGCTCCCGAGTTGATTGCTCAGGCTACTCCGGCTGCGATCCGGAAAGTTAGCGAAGAGCAGGCTCAAGTCCAGAAGGAGCGCAACGCTACGCTGCCAAGAGTCGCGCAGCGCCGCAATGGCGGCGAGGTTGTTTATGCCGTGGCGACGGATCGGACGATCGTCATGCCCGACCTGCGTGGTCAAAGTGTTCGCGATGTCGCTCGTGCGTGTGCTCAACTCGGTCTGCAAGTTGAAGCCTATGGCGAAGGGCTTGTCATGCAGCAGAACCCCGCGCCCGGCTCGGAAGTAGAACCCGGACAGACGGTTTATCTGAACTTTGGCCGCGCTAAATAGGGAGGGTAAAGTGCCTTTCTTGATCACATCTCGACCTCCGAGCGGAGAGAATTCACGTTTTGGAGTAAGATGTGAAGAACAAGAAGGGCGGGAAGAACGTGAACATTAGTGAGGCAGCAGGTTTAATGGGCGCCGGCGTCGAGCACGTCAGCGCTGAGTTGTTTGACAATGAAATTACCGATTTTTCAGTCGATTCGCGCTCCGTGGGCGCGGGCGAACTCTTCTTTGCGATAGCGCCTGAGGATTACGCCCGCGCCGGTTTTAATGGAGTGTTTGTTGATTCACATCAGTTTGTTCCGGAAGCCTTTGCAAAGGGGGCTGTCGCGGCTGTTGCAGTTTCGGATCGAATTCAGGACGAAAAACTACGGCCCTTCTTCGATAAGTTACTGCTTGTTAACGACGGAATTGCAGCCTTGCAATTGTTAGCTCGCCGCGTGTACGAATCGTGGAACCAGCCAGTCGTTGGTATAACCGGGAGTGCCGGAAAGACTACCGCAAAAGAACTCACGGCGCATCAGTTGACTAGCAGTGGTCGTCGCGTCCTGAAGAGCGAGCGCAACTACAATAACGGCCTGGGACTTCCGCTGTCTGTGTTGAAGATGGTGTCTTCCGGGCACGCGCCCGATCATTTCGATGTAGCCGTTCTGGAAATGGGAATGTCTTCACCAACGCATGAGATTCGTCGCTTGTGCCAAATCACGCCTCCCGATGTGGGTGTCGAGTTAATGGTGGCGCCGGTTCATCTGGAGTTCCTTGGAACCATCGAAAACATCGCGGCGGCTAAGGCCGAACTTATTGAGGGGCTTAAGCCAAGCGGCACCGCAGTTTTGAATGCTGACGATGAGTGGGTGATCCGCATGCGTGATAAGCACCGAGGCCCAGTCGTTACATTTGGCATTGACAGCGATGCCGATGTGACAGCCACAGACATCGACACCAGCAGACTCGGACTCATTCGATTTCGTTTGAAGACACCCAGAGGAGATGTGTCTGCCGCTCTCCCAATGAGTGGCCGTCACAACCTGATGAATGCCCTGGCTGCGGCGGCAGTTGCGAACTGCTTTGAGATCTCCCCGGAAGACATTGCGGACTGCTTGAGAACCGCGACGCCTCCTAAGATGCGCGGCGAGGTGCTGGATTTTGCCGCAGGCTTCACCGTTGTTGACGATTCGTATAACTCGAATCCACGCTCCTTGATCAGCATGGTCAGGATCATTACCGAAGCGGGAAGAACCCGCCGGCGGCGCATCGTAATAGCTGGCGAGATGCTCGAGCTGGGTGAAGACGCTTCGGAACTGCATCGTGAGGCGGGTCGGGAAATCGCGCTCGCCGAGATGGATGTAGTCTGGGGCGTGCGTGGTTTGGCTAAGGATATGTTGTCGGGCGCCGTCGAAGGGGGCATCGCGGCAACGCGGTTCTTTGAAAGTTCGGACGAAGCCGCAAAAGCCATCGTTGACGAAGTTCGTGAGGGGGATTTGATACTGGTAAAAGGATCGCGAGGGGTCGCCACCGACAAAGTGGTGAAGGCCTTGCATGAACGATTCCCGATGGTCGGAACCGACGAGCGAGAAGGCGATATCGATTAGTTTGGATCACGGATTGACCTGGCTTTATCTCTCCTTGAAGCGCCGCTGAGATGCTCTATTATCTTCTTTATGAACTGCTCTTTAACCATTTTCGGGAAAAGGAGTGGTATCTCATCAAGGCGCTGAACGTTTTCCAGTACGTTACCTTCCGCACTGCATACTCGACCATAACAGCGCTGCTAATCTCGCTATTGTTTGGGCGTAAGTTGATTGCCGCTTTGCGCAAATGGAAGATTGGCCAGCAGATCCGAGAGGAAGGACCACAGGGACATCAGGCTAAGCGCGGAACGCCGACGATGGGAGGAGTTTTGATTGTCGGCTCGGTGTTGATATCGACGTTGCTCTGGGCGCGCCTCTCGAGTGTCTACGTTTGGATTGTGATGATCTCGACGTTGTCCTTTGCAGCCATTGGCTTCGTTGATGACTACGCCAAAATGGCAAAGCAGCAGAGTCTCGGTCTTACCGCAAAGCAAAAGTTGCTCGCCCAGTTTCTGATCGCAGTATGTGTTTGGGCGGCCCTATTCTTATCAAGCCGGTACTTTGGCACCGAGTACTCATGGAACGTCAGTATCCCGTTTCTCAAAGCGACGGCCGAGCCCACCGGGATCAGCTACATTGGGCCATACCTTTACCTGTTACTGATAGTCATCGTATTGGTGGGCTGGTCGAATGCGGTGAATCTAACGGACGGGCTCGATGGCTTAGCAATTAGCGTTACTTTTATTGCCATGGCGGCCATGACTGGATTTACCTATCTCAGCAGTGACGCCCGCTGGGCCACTTACCTGGAATTGACTCATCGTCCCGAGGCAGCCGAGTTGACAGTCTTTTGTGGGGCGATGGCCGGCGCAAGTCTTGGGTTCCTCTGGTACAACGCGCCCCCGGCAGAAGTTTTCATGGGCGACGTCGGGAGTCTGGCCATCGGCGGCGCAATCGGGACGATCTCCGTGCTAACGAAGCAGGAGTTCATTCTTGTTATGGTCGGCGGGGTGTTTGTGATTGAGGCGTTGTCGGTGATGCTGCAAGTCGGCGTCTTCAAGATGACTAAACGGACGACGGGGACGGGCCGGCGTCTGTTCAAGATGACGCCTTTGCACCATCATTTCGAGATGCAGGACTGGAAGGAGTCGAAAATAGTATTTCGTTTTCTGATCCTGGCAATTCTTTTTGCATTGCTTAGTCTTTCAACGCTGAAATTACGGTAGGCATGGCTGGTTGATTTGAACGAGGCTCTTTGGAAGTAGCAGGCAAGAAAGTTTTAATCATTGGCGCGGCTCGCAGCGGTATCGCTTGTGCCGGTTTTCTGGCTGCAAGGGGAGCTCGGGTTGCTCTCCATGATCGCAAACCACTTGCCGAATGGGAACCTGACGCCGTTGCCCTTAAGAGTGAAAGCGTGGGATTGGTGCCCGGTGAGGTGCCGGGTTGGTTGCTTGACCAGATGGATTTAGTGGTTGTCAGTCCGGGGGTTCCGAGCAAGAGCATTCCGCTCAGATACGCTGAACGCGCCGGGGTCGAGGTTATTGGCGAGATAGAGTTCGCAGCAAGATTCTTACAGGGACGCATTATCGGTATCACCGGTAGCAACGGAAAGACAACAACGACAAGTCTTACGGGTGAACTATTGAGAAACGCTGGCATTACGGTCCAGGTTGGTGGAAACATCGGACAGCCACTCATCTCTCTGGTTGAAACCTCACGACCTGACGGCTGGTCCGTAGTTGAGTTGTCCAGTTTTCAGTTGGAGACAATCAAGGATTTTCACCCGCAAGTTGCCGTAGTTCTTAACGTGACGCCGAATCACATGGACCGCTACGAATCGTTTACCGAATACGCCGCCGCAAAGCACCGGATATTCATGAATCAGGGGCCTGGTGATCTGGCCGTGCTTAACGCTGCGGATCCATTGGTATCGTCCTGGGCTAATGGACTGCGCGCGTCGGTCGTGAGCTTCAACGTGATGGGAGAACTCCAGGAGGGCGTCTTCTTGCGTGGCACGGAGATCGTTTCGCGCACCCGCGATGCTGAAAGAACGCTCTTGACGCGCGCCGATATGAAGCTGCGCGGATTGCACAATGTTGAGAATGTCTTAGCGGCGATCTGTGTGGGCCTCGCCTGTGGCGTCAGCCCGGAATCCATGCGCGAGACAATTCGGAACTTTCGACCGGTAGAACACCGCCTCGAGTTCGTTTCCGAAACAGGCGGCGTAAAGTTCTATAACGACTCGAAGGCGACTAGCGTTGATGCCACGGTGAAAGCAGTTGAAGCTTTTGATGACGAGCAAGGCCAGATCATCCTGATCCTGGGGGGTCGTGGAAAGAAGGCGCCGTATTCACCGCTGGCCCACCTGGTAGAGAAGCGAGTAAGACAGTTGGTGTTGATAGGGGAGGACGCCGGCACGATTGCGGAGGAACTTGGAACTGTGGCGCCGGTTCAAAACGCTAACAGTATGGGCGAAGCGGTTCAGAACGCGTTTAAAGCTGCCTGCCCGGGTGACATAGTTTTGCTGGCGCCGGCTTGTGCCAGCTTTGACATGTTCAAGGATTTCGAAGAGCGAGGCAAAGTTTTCAAAGACGAGGTGAGGAAACTGCAATCCTAGACGCTCAATCGAGTGTCACAGGTTGAATTTAACGATGGCGCGCAAGCTTTATCCGGACAAATGGCTTTTTGCGGCGACAGTTGGCCTTGCAATGTTTGGCGTGGTGATGGTTTACAGCGCTTCGGCGGTTATGGCCCAGCGCGACAATGGGAACCAGTTTCACTATGTCTTCAAGCAGGGGCTCTGGACATTCATTGGTTTACTGGTGATGCTGGCTGTTATGCAGGTTGACTACCGGCATCTTAAGAATCGCTACGTGGTGTACGGTTTCTTGATCTTGACAACGTTACTGTTGGTTGCTGTATTTGGTTTTCCCCCGGTCAATGGCGCCCATCGCTGGATTCGTCTTGAGTTTTTTTCAGTGCAGCCGTCCGAGCTCTCGAAATTGGCGCTGGCCATCTTCCTCGCCTTCTTTTTCGAGAAGCGAGCCGGAGAAGAACGCGATTTCTGGCGAACGTTTGTGCCCGCAGCAGGGGTTACTGGAATTCTTGCTCTTCTCATAATTTTGGAGCCTGATTTCGGAACAGCCCTTATGTTAGGTGTCCTGTTCCTGATCATCGGATATACGGCAGGCGTCCGGCGTTTGCACATTGGCTTGGCAGCAGCTCCAGCGTTGGTTGGCTTAGCTTCATTGCTGATCTTTGTTCCGTGGCGAATGAGACGACTAGTGGCTTTTCTCGATCCCTGGGCCGATCCGTTGGGTAGCGGTTATCAGGTGGTCCAGTCTTTGATCGCGGTCGGCTCTGGCGGTCTAAATGGGCTCGGATTTGCTCAGGGCAAGCAGAAGATGCTGTTTCTCCCTTTCGCTCATTCTGATTTTATATTTGCGGTTGTTGGAGAGGAGCTAGGCCTGGTGGGGGCCGTTGCCGTTGTCCTTGTCTTTGGTCTCTTTCTGTGGCGCGGGGTTCGCACGGCGTTGCTTGCGCCCGATCGGTTCGGCATGCTGCTCGCTCTGGGGCTGGTTTCGGGTATTGTTGTACAGGCGCTTTTTAACATCAGCGTAGTATTGTCACTCGTGCCGACCAAGGGGATTCCATTGCCGTTCATCTCATACGGAGGATCGTCCCTTGTCCCGACACTTGCGGCAGTAGGCATTCTGTTGAATATCTCGCAGCAAACGGCGGGATCGATCGATGTGGGACTGCTACGTCCCGCCGAGGATGGGGTAGACCGATCCTGGATCGCCCCGCGAAGCAGCTTACCGCGGCGGGTTTAAATAAGTCGATGCGCGTGCTGATCGCCGCCGGTGGAACTGGCGGGCACATTTATCCGGGGATAGCGGTTGCGAACGAGATTCTGAGGAGAAATGCGAAGGCAGCCATTAGATTTGTTGGCACCGCAAAAGGGCTCGAAAGCCGGTTAGTTCCGGAAGCGGGCTATGAGCTTTCGATCATTGACAGTTCGGGATTGAAGAACGTCGGGGCATGGGCGCGAGCGCGCGGACTGGCACAATTGCCGGGAAGCTTTCGGAGCGCGCGTCGGGTCATCAAAGAGTTCCAGCCTGACGTCGTAGTTGGAGCGGGCGGATATGTTTCGGGTCCGGTGGTTCTGACCGCCGCCCTGATGGATCTGCCGACGCTGGTGATGGACTCGAACGCGTTACCGGGTTGGACCAACCGCGTACTGGCTCGTTTTGTTGATAAGGCGGCGGTCTCTTTCGAGGCAGCGCTAGTGCACTTTCGTGGTAAGGGGGTATTGACCGGGAATCCTGTGCGGCGGGAGTTCTTTGAAATTCCGGGGAAGCAACGAGATGGGTCGAGCTTCTCGGTACTGGTGTCGGGTGGTTCACAGGGCGCGCGGGCAATTAACGAAGCAATGGTTGCAGCGCTTCCTTTTCTTGACGACGTGGGCGAGCTTTTAAAAATCGTGCACCAAACTGGTGAAGCTGACTTTGAGAAGGTCCAAGGCGCGTATGTCGCGGCTGGTTGGAACGAGCGTGCTCAGGTGCAGCCATATATTAAGGACATGGTCGAAGCCTTCACGCATGCCGATCTCGTTGTTTGCCGGGCGGGGGCAACGACGACCGCGGAGCTGATCGCCGCAGGAAAGGCCGCTATTATGATCCCTTTCCCCTTTGCAGCCGACGATCATCAACGTAAAAATGCCGAGGCGTTGCAAGCCTCGGGAGGGGCGCGAGTGATTTTGCAGCAGGATTTGTCAGGAGAAGTACTGGCTCAGGAGATTGTCAGCCTCATTAAAGCCCCGGCTGAGATCAGCAGGATGGAAGCGTCGAGTCGCAAGCTTGCCCGCGGCGATGCGGCAGCGGCGGCAGTCAACTTGATCGAGAAACTGGCCGGTAAAACATAGGATTAAGCTTTGAGTTCAGCCTGACGGCTGACTGCTCACTGCTTACTGGTTACTGAATATTATGTTTCGGCGAATTCAACAAGTTCACTTTGTTGGCATCGGTGGGATTGGTATGTCCGGAATCGCCGAAGTGCTGGTCAATCTTGGATTCCGCGTCTCGGGGTCCGATCTTAAACGCTCGAATGTCACTGACCGCCTTCAAGAGATGGGCGTTGAGTTTAAGGAAGGGCATATGGTTGAAAATGTCGGCGCGGCCCATGTGGTTGTACGCTCAACCGCGGTGCGCGATGACAATCCGGAAGTTGTTGAAGCTTACCGGCGTTCGATCCCCGTGATCCCCCGCGCGGAGATGCTTGCTGAGTTAATGCGACTCAAGCCGCACACCGTTGCAGTTGCCGGTTCTCATGGAAAAACGACGACAACTTCGATGGTTGCGACAGTCCTTGGGCATGCCGGTCTCGATCCCACAATAGTTGTCGGAGGTGTCGTCGGAGCCTTCGGGTCGAATGCGTACCTCGGCACGAGCGATCTAATGGTCGTCGAAGCCGATGAAAGCGATCGCTCTTTTCTAATGCTGACGCCGACAATCGCGGTCGTTACAAACATCGACCGCGAGCACATGGACTACTACCACGACATGGAGGACGTGCGCGCCTGCTTTACGAATTTCGTTAACAAGGTTCCTTTCTATGGCGTCTCGGTCTTATGTCTCGATGATCCTAATGTGCAAGCGGTCATTCCGCACATCGAGCGACGCCGTATGACCTACGGTCTAAGTGCTCAGGCCGATATCTCCGGTCACAATATTCGTTACAACCATAGTTTTGGTTCAGAGTTCACGGTCTGGCGGGGCGCGGATGTGATTGGCGAGATCAGCCTCCAGGTTCCGGGTCTCCATAACGTTTATAACGCATTGGCGGCCATCGCAGTTGGCTTGGAACTGGAAGTGCCTTTTGCTCAAATTGCCGAAGCACTCGGTAGCTTTACTGGCGCCAGCCGGCGGTTCCAGACAAGAGGCGAAGAGGGAGGCGTGCTTGTAGTGGACGACTACGGCCATCACCCGACCGAAATCAAAGCAACTCTGGCTGCTGCGAAGATTGGCTCAGGAGGGAGACGGATTGTAGTTCTGTTTCAACCTCACCGTTACAGCCGAACTAATGACTTGATGGAAGAGTTCGCGCGGTCATTCAACAACGCCGATAGTCTGTTTGTGACGGATATTTACGCTGCGAGCGAAGATCCAATCCCGGGCGTCACCGCTGAGGCTCTAACGGAAGAAATTAAGAGCTTTGGCCATAAGGACGCTCACTACGTTGGCAAGCTTGAAGATGCGGCTGTTATTTTGCGTGATCATGTTCGCTCGGGCGACCTGGTGCTGACTCTTGGAGCGGGTACTGTGAATCGCGTCAGCGAACAGTTGCTTACAATGTTGCGCGAGCGAGGCGAGGCACAAGCGGTCTGAATCAATGACAGAGCCTATCGACAAGACATCAATTCAACAGCGCGATGCCGCAATCGAAGAGATTGGCCGGAAGCTCAACGTGCGAGCGGAGAGAGGCCGGCGCTTTGCTGAATTAACGAGTCTGCGAGTAGGTGGCGCAATCGATTGGGTTATTTCACCGGAAACCGAGGAGCAGGCGGCCGCGGTAGTTGCAGCTCTCGATGCGGTACCAATCGCCTGGCGCGCGCTTGGATCGGGCAGCAACGTTCTAGCCGATGATGGAGAACACCATTATGTCGTTTTGAGTCTGAAGGAACTGAAGGGCGATGTGAAGTTTGAGGGTGTTCGCGTATCAGTGAGCGCCGGTTATTCATTGCCCCGCTTGTGTGTAGACGCTGCGCGCCAGGGGCTTGCGGGAATCGAAGGACTCGGCGGCATCCCAGGCACTGTTGGCGGAGCGTTATGGATGAACGCCGGGGCTTACGGACACGAGATTGGAACCGTAACTGAGAGTGTCAGGGTAGCACGCGATGGTCTCGTTGCCACGATTCCAGGACACAGTATTAGTTGGAACTACCGCCGCACCTCTTTCAAGGAGGGCGAGTTGTTACTGGGCGCGACGTTGGTCTTGGAACCGGATGACCCGGAAAGGATTCGCGAACGAATGGAAGAGGCGAAAAGCAAGAGATTGTCGACTCAGCCCCATGGCGGCCGCTCGGCAGGCTGCTTCTTTAAAAATCCTCCGGAGAGCGCGGTCGGGACGGGTAAGCTGATTGACGAGATAGGGATGAAGGGCGAGCGGCGGGGCACCGCAATCGTCTCCCCGGTGCATGCTAATTTCATCGTCACGGACGGCGAGGACGCGCGGGCCTCTGATGCGCTTCAACTGGCCGAAGAGATCCGTGAGCGTGTTAAGCGTGAACACGGGATCGATCTCGAATACGAGGTGGAACTCTGGAGAGCAAACCAACCTGAACCGGAGACTGATCTGGAAGACGCGACTAAGGAGCAGTAAGAAATGCGAGAGCAGGTGATTGGGCACAAGGTAGGAAATCGCAGCGGCCTGGCCTCCGGTCGTCGATCCGGCGCGGGCCAGCGCCCAACCCCACGTACCCGCAACGAAGGGCGAAGAGCACTTCAGTTGCCTGGAGTTTTTGCATACCTTCCTACAGTTTTGAAAGTGTTTCTCGCCGCTGCTGCTCTTGCTCTGGTATTTGTGGGCTATCGGGCCGCTGCTTCGGCGAGTTTCTTTCAAGTTAAGAATGTTGATGTTCAGGGTACGTCTCGCGCTTCGCAAGAAAAGATTCAGTTTTTGGTTCGTCGTGCGGTCCAGACGACCGGTGTCTGGAATGCCGATCTACAAGCCATAAGCGATGAACTGCAAACGGTGCCTTGGGTGCGTAGTGCTGTAGTAAGTCGGGTATTGCCGGATGAAATCCGCGTGCGTATTACGGAGCGAGTGCCAGAGGCAGTGGCCAGGATGTCGTCCGGTCGTTTCGTGTGGGTCGATGACGATGCTGTGTTGCTGGGTGAAATGCGGCCCGTCGATCAGATGCCCCCTTTCTTCCTGCGTGGATGGAATGAAGAGTCGACTGAAAGCGCGCGGAATGAGAACAAAGTCCGCGTGCGAAAATTTCTGGATTTGCAGGAAGACTGGCAGGCGGGCGGACTTGCCGAGCGCGTCAGTGAGGTAAATCTAATCGATCTCCGTGATGTGCGCGCACAGTTGGCGGGAGACGACTCTAAGATTGAGGTTAGGCTCGGTGGAGAAGACCTGAGCAAGCGTCTTAAGCACGCTCTTGAAGTTCTTGATGAGAGGCGTCAAACCCCGCGCGGTCATTTCATCACCTATATCGATCTGTCACAAGGGAAACGTGCCATCATAGGCTTTGGCTCCGGAGCTCACATCATCAGCGACGGGGTGAGTAGCGGTCAAACATCGAACGAGCGAGCGAGACGTACAGACGCCGCCGCAAACGGCTCGGACAACAACACGGGCCGAACTGGAGCCAGACCCCGCCGGGTACAGGAAGAGAAACCTCGTCCGGCAACTGGAGCAAGCGCAAGAAGTGGTCAAGAACGGTAAAGATCCTTGTTCATGTGAGGAGTACATCTGAATGGCCAAGCGCACACCACACACAATCGGCCTGGACATTGGGACGAGCAGAGTGACGTGTATTGCTGGTGAACCCGGTGAGGGCGGTCTGCTCGACATTGTCGGAATCGGTGAGGCCGAAGCCCGCGGGCTGCGCAAAGGGGTAATCGTCAATCCCGAGGCGGCAGTCGACGCAATAAAGAAGGCCGTGGAAGAAACAGAGCGAATGAGCGGTATTGAGGCCGAAGAAGTCACTATTAACCTGGCTGGATCTCACATCCTCGGCTTCAACGGTCAGGCGATAGTTGCTGTTGCCGGTCGCGACCGTGAAATCAGTCCCGAAGACGTGCGGCGAGCAATCGACTCAGCTTGTGCCATTCAGCTTCCAGCCGGACGCGAGATTGTGGACCGTCTTCCTCAGGAGTTTATCGTCGACGATCAGGATGGCATCAACGATCCCGTCGGCATGATTGGCGCGCGACTCGCAGTCAAGGTCCATATTGTCACCAGTCCCGCAACAGCGCGCCAGAATGCAATCAATGCAGTCAATCGCGCCGGATTGGTAGTAGCCGACATGGTGCTCGAGCAACTCGCCTCGGCCGAAGCTTCCCTTACGGATGATGATAAGGAATTTGGAGCAGCGCTGGTGGATATTGGGGCGGAAACCACTGGCCTGATCATCTATCAGCGCGGCGCAGTGCAGCACACTGCAGTCTTCCCGCTGGGCGGGTCGCACTTCACAAATGATATCGCCTTTGGTCTTCGCACCCCCATTCCGGAGGCCGAAATAATAAAGCGTACTTTTGGCTGTGCCAGCAGCAGTTCGCTTTCCGAGATGGAACGTAGCGAACTTGTCGAGGTTCCTTCTGTTGGAGGCCGCGCGCCGCGTCAACTGTCGAGACAGATTCTTTGCGACATCCTTCAGCCCCGTGCTGAAGAGGTGCTGATGCACGTCGCTGATGAAATTAAAGATGCCGGTTGGGAGCGCCAACTCTCGAGTGGTGTCGTTCTCACGGGCGGCGGAGCTTTGCTGAATGGCATGACAGAGATTGCCGAGCAGGTTTTTGATGCTCCCGTTCGCATTGGCTTTCCGGAACGAGATCGTTTCGGTGGGCTTGTGGAAGATGTGCAAAGCCCGGCGTGGGCTGCGGCGGCCGGACTCGCGCTTGTGGCTCAACGTGCGCAGGTCAGCGAACAGCGCGGTGCGCCTCGCAGAGGTACTTCGGGAAAGCTGACGCACTTTGTTTCACGTTTTAGAAATCGTTTCGGTAGTATTTTCTGACAAGTTGTTGTATGCTCTCGACCCGGTTGCACAATATATTGTCCGCAACATATCGATGCCGATGGCGCGAGCTACCCAATATAGACGGAAGAGACCTTGGACACCTTCCCGATTTGGAAGAGAGGAACTAACTATGGCACCGGACGCTCGTCAACCCGGAACTGGCATAAATATCTTCATTGATGATGACCCGCCAATCACTGGCGCGCGCATAAAAGTAATAGGAATAGGCGGTGGTGGCGGTAATGCCGTCAACCGCATGATTGAGGCCGGCATCGATGGGATCGAATTCCTCGTTGCCAATACCGATCTGCAAGCCCTTAAACGATCGAAGGCGCCGATTAAGATCCAGCTCGGGAGCCGTCTTACCAAAGGCCTCGGCGCAGGGGCAGATCCGATCGTAGGGCGCGAGGCGGCCCTGGAAGACACTGACAAGATCATCGAGGTGCTTGAGGGTGCTGATATGGTTTTTGTCACTACCGGCCTTGGTGGCGGCACGGGCACAGGCGGGGCGCCGATCATTGCTTCGCTGGCTACCGAGTTGAACTCCCTGACTGTAGCAGTGGTCACAAAGCCCTTTCATTTTGAGGGTCGTCGCCGGATGCAGCAAGCCGAACACGGGTTGAGAGAGTTGCGCGAGTGCGTCGATACCGTTATCACAATTCCCAACGAGCGTTTGCTACACACGGTCGAACGGGGCGTTACGCTTCCGGACTCATTCAAGGTGGCCGACGATGTTCTGCGCCAGGCAGTGCAGGGAATCAGCGACTTGATCACTGTTCCGGGGCTGATCAATCTGGACTTTGCTGATGTTAAGTCAATCATGGCCGGCATGGGCATGGCCCTGATGGGTGTTGGTCATGCCCGGGGAGAGAACCGGGCGATCGACGCCACCCAACAGGCGATCTCGTCACCGTTACTTGAAGAAGCGACAATCCATGGGGCGCGAGGTGTACTGATCAATATTACCGGCGGTTCAGATCTGACCCTTTACGAAGTAAACGCAGCTTCTTCAATCATTCGTGAATCGGCCGATGAAGATGCCAACATAATTTTTGGCGCGGTGATTGACGAGACCATGCAGGATGAAATGAAGATTACCGTCATCGCGACTGGGTTTGAAAGGGAATCGGTGGCAGTTGCCGCGGGATCTTCTGCTGCTGTTACGACAAATTCACCGCGCTTTGTTCCGCGGCCCGCTGACGATATCCCGCGCCCGATGATGAGTGCGCGGCCCGACGATCTCGATGTTCCGACATTCATTCGTAAGAAAGCAGACTAAATCGGAGCGGGTTCTGGCTGCAAGAAAGGAAGGCTGACGAGGGTTCAGCCTTCCTTTTGATTTGGTTCGTTTTTTCTTTGTTATTTTTGAGTTCTGGGCTTTGCTTTTTCCAGGCCGGTTGTGTAGCATGTCGGGCATTCCCTTGCAGGATTTCCATACGGGTAAAGTATAAGTCCCTCTCCTCGAATGGCCGCAGCCTGCGAGAGTTTTGTGGATTCGCGTCAACTCATCCCTGCCACAACGAGCTTGGCGTGGTCTGTTTAAACCCGTCTTTGATTTGGAGGTAAGATCCGTGAACCGTAAACTTATTAGAACCACCCTGGCCGAGGTAAAGGGCAAAGCGCGAGAAGCACCTCAACCCAGGGAAAGAACCAATGGTAGTCACCGCGGTAGTGGTGGCGAAGGGGGAAGAGAACCCCAACAGCGCGCCGCTCAACAAGCGCCTGTGCAAGTGCGCAAACGAGTTCCGCCACCCACAGAAACAAACGCTGAGATCTTTTATTATAAGAAACAGATCGACGCTCATACTCCGATGGTGATTGTTTTGCTGGATGGCGAGGAGATCGAGGGCACGATTGAATGGTATGATCGGGGGGCCCTTAAGGTTAACCGTAAGTCAGCCCCGAATCTGCTGATTCTTAAACGCTATATTAAATATATGTATAAGGCCGATGAACGCGTCCAGCAGGCGGCGGAATAGAGCAGTTTCCCCCTCTGCTTCGTCCCTGTTTTTTCACGTCCCAGCTACCTACGCGCCGCGCCTCAGCAAATGAGACAGTTAGGGAACAGCTCATCTCACCTGGGATACCGAGAGAGGCGGTTCTTGCCCCGCATCGGCATCACAATGGGTGATCCCGCGGGCATTGGTCCCGAGGTGGTCCTAAAGGCCGTTGCCGAAGAGGAGATTAGGCGGATTTGCGTGCCACTAATAATCGGCGATGCGCAACTCCTTGCCCACACGGCCCGCACTCTTGATCTCCAATGCGGCTACGATATTATTCGCAAGGGAGAACCCATCCCCGAGTTTGTTGCAGAGCCGGCGATCTTTCATCTCGATAACATCACTGGGTTCATCGAGCCGGGCATCGAGTCGGGAGCTGCGGGGCGTGCGGCCGCCGGGTATATTGAAGCAGCCGTCGAACTTTGCGCCGCAGGAAGCATTGATGCCATCGCCACCGCGCCCATTAATAAGCGTGCCCTTTTCCTTGGCGGTTATAGCTTTCCGGGTCATACGGAGTTTCTGGCCCAGTTAACGGGCACTGAGGAGTACGCGATGGCCTTCGTCGCGGAAAATCTGCGGGTTGTTCTCATTTCGACACATGTTCCGCTGTCAGAGGCTATACGTCTGGTTGAGCGTGATCGGGTTGTCCGAATTATCAATCTGACGCATCGGGAACTGAGGCGCTGGGGAATCGAGCGTCCGCGTCTGGCGGTTGCGGCGTTAAACCCCCACGGCGCCGAAGGCGGGCTGTTTGGAGTTGAAGAGGCTTCCGAGATAGCTCCGGCCATCGAAGCCTGCCACGGAATCGACGAGATTAATGTGCGCGGACCCTTTTCGGCTGATACAGTTTTCCTGCGGGCTTCACGAGGTGAGTTTGATGCTGTAATAGCGTGTTACCATGACCAGGCGATGATCCCGGTAAAGTGCCTCTCGTTTGGAGAAGCCGTAAATGTTACGCTGGGGTTGCCGTTTATCCGCACCTCGGTTGATCATGGGACGGCTTTCGATATAGCCGGTAAAGGACTGGCTGAACACTCAAGCATGGTGGCCGCGATTAAGCTGGCGGCGGATCTGTCAACCCGCGCGGGTGAAAGCAGCCGCGCCGTTGAAGCATAAAGGAAGATGGACGTGAAATCGACCACAAGTGAGAAACCCGAGCGGCGCGTTTTAGTTGCCGACGACGATCCGGCAATCCTGCGACTGGTAGCGACGATCCTGGAGAAGGAACTCTACAGCGTCGTGACGGCACGCGATGGCAGAGAGGCCTACAAGATTTTGCAGAGCGACCAGAATTTCACTGCGGCGATATTTGATGTGGTGATGCCTCACATCTCCGGGCCCGAGCTGGTCCGTTTCATGAAGACCGAGAAACGGCTGATGCGGATTCCGGTGATGATGATGACTGCCGAACAGGATCCAAAGCTTTCATCTGACAGCTTTGCCGCAGGCGCCGTCGTCTTCCTGCCAAAGCCGTTCACAACCGCTCAACTCCAGATCATGTTGCAGATGCTGATCGGCAAGAGCGGAACCTGATTAACTGCGGCTACACGCCTGAAATGCGACTTGTCATTCTTCTTCGCACCGCTCTCTTCTGTTCTTTAGTTCTTACCTTCGTTCTTGAGGCTCGGGCTCAGATCAGCTCGCGAGAGGCCCGTCGCCAGATTACTCGCCTGCCAGGATTCCAGTTGCCTAACAGCGCCGTAAGGGTAAAGCGAGTCCTGGGTGATCGTAAGAACTCCGAAGTGACAGCGGCCTTCGAGACTGCTTTTCGTCTTGAGAAGAACGAGGCAGGTGACTGGCAGGTCAGGGAATTCAGAACCGGGCCAGATCGCTGGGAAGAGATCGCCCTAATCTCGCGCGCGTTGAACCGGAACTTTCAACCGCCGCTGTGCGATGCCCCGGAGTTTCGGGCCTCCGCCAATGTCGGTGATCCGAGTGCAAGGCGCGCTCGTTGTTTGTTGGGCGGGCTTCTGGGAATTCAAACCCCCTCTGACGCGGTGAGGGTTCGAGATGTTTCGTCGTTAAATCTTCCCCTTGTCTCACAGCCTTCAGCATTAGTTGTTGCGGTTGTCGATGCGGACTTCCGTTTTGTTCGGGAGAGAAACCGCTGGCAGGTAGCGGCCATCAGAACCGGCAATCGAGACTGGGCCAATCTTTCAAAGTTGGTTGCGACGGTCAATGAGCTTAAGAGACAAAAAGCACTTGAAGAATTGCAGGCGTTGGCCGCATCTCTCGAGGTCTATCGAAAGGAGCGCGGCTTCTACGTTCCCGCGGTCGATCAGGCAGCCTTGATAGATCACCTCAGTCCCGTCTATCTCGATACGGTGATGCGGTTGGACCCTTGGCATCAGCCGTACCTGTATCAGGGAAGCCCCCAGCATTTCACGCTCCGGTCCGTTGGGGCTGACGGCCAGGAGAACACACCGGACGATATTGTAGTGACCAATAGAGGTCCTTAACTCCCCCTAAATCCCTTTCGGCGTTCTGCTCTTTTGGCTAACTCATAAAGTAACTTTGTAAACTAAGCCCTGTAAACTAACTCTTGACGGGGAGTTAGCGCGGGTGTTAGTTTTCGATTGCAGCGTTGTTTTGCGGCTGCGAACTTTTGATTAGGCCCGCGCGCCATCTGTGCAAATTCTACTTCCCGCCAGTGGTGCTTACCTCAGCTAAGGATCAAGCTTTGTTAGCAGGACGCAAACTTCTACTTGCTGACGATTCCGTCACAATTCAGAAAGTTGTCGACCTCACCTTTGCCGATGAAGGTGTCGAAGTCATAGCTGTGGGCAACGGCACAGAAGCAATTGAACGACTGGAGGAGATTGCGCCCGACGTGGTGCTTGCGGACGTCTTCATGCCTGGAAAAACGGGCTATGAGGTCTGTGAGTACATAAAAGGAAACGAGAAGTTGCACCGGATACCGGTAATGCTTCTCGTGGGTTCTTTTGAACCCTTCGACGAAGCGGAGGCGCGCAGAGTTGGCGCGGACGATATTTTGACCAAACCATTTCAATCGATACGACGTCTGATCGACCGGGTGGGTGGCCTCGTTACTGGCAAGCTCGATGAGAGTCGGGCTGAAACCGCTGAGCTTTCCCATGTTGCTGAAATAGTGGAGGATTCACAACCCTTGGATTCCGGTGAATTGAAGATGAAAGCCGCTGACACCCAACCGCTTCACGACGCGATGCCCGCCGAGGTGTTTTCGCAACAGGAACAACAGGCCGCGCCCGAGCAAGGCACTGCTTTCCGTCAGGCAAATCCGGATGTTTTGGCTGACGGAGGGGATGTTTTACTCGAACTGGACGATCTAGCGCCTGTAAGGCGCGCGAGCGACGATGACTTTGTTCTCGATCTGGATGTTGACGAGACTCCTGTTTACGAGGCTGCAAGTACTTTCGCGGATACGATCGAGTCTCATTCCTATCAAAAAGCAATTGAGGGGGATGCAACGCAAATGTCCCCCTTAGTAGAGGAAGATCGAACGCAGGAAGTTTTCAGTGCTCCAGTTGCTGCCGAAGCTGCCGAGTCTAGCACTGAGGTTCTTGAGCCGATTGAGGAATCAACGGCCAGCAACGCAAAGGCCAGTGAAGTCGTTGGTGCGACAGCAACCGCAGGCCAGATTACGCTTGATCAACTCTCACCGGAAGCGATCGATGCCATAGCAAAACGAGCCGTCGAGCAACTGTCAGAGAAAGTAATCCAGGAGATAGCCTGGGAGGTCGTCCCTCCGCTTGCCGAGCTTTTAATTAAGCGGCAGTTGCAAGAGAAGGAATCGCAAAGCCCCTGAACATCTGACAGAGGTGATAAATAGAAGGCAGTCCGGATCACTCCGGCTGCCTTTTTGTTATGGCAAATGAACAGTTCCCCGGCGAGTCTTAGGGTAATGAGCAGAACGCAGCCTGACGGGTGTGCCACCGCGTGGACATATTCCCGCTTTGCCTTACAATGAATTTTTTCCAAACTTCCCCAGATAGAATGCTGGCGTTAACTTTTGCCCGGCCAATTAGCTGAAAATGGAACTTTCGAAAACTTACGACCCTAAACAAGCGGAACAGCACCACTACGAGCGCTGGGAGCATCAAGGCTATTTCGCGCCTGAAATTAATCGCGATCCCAAGGCCCCGGTATTCTCAATTGTCATCCCGCCGCCTAACGTAACCGGATCTCTACACATGGGCCATGCTCTCCAGCACACCATGATGGATGTCCTGACACGCTATAAGAGAATGTGTGGTTACCGGACTCTCTGGCTTCCCGGGATGGACCATGCGGGCATCTCCACCCAGTTGATGGTGACCCGCGAGCTGAAGAAGGAACGGTTAACACGCCACGACCTCGGTCGCGAAAAATTTGTCGAGCGCGTTTGGAAATGGAGAGCCGAATCCGGAGGGCAGATCACGACGCAGATGCGTCGAGAAGGCGCCTCGGTCGATTGGTCGCGAGAGCGCTTCACCATGGATGAGGATCTTTCTCGCGCAGTGAGGGAAGCTTTTGTTCACCTGTACGAGAAAGGGCTCATCTATCGGGGCAACAGGATTGTTAACTGGTGCCCGAATGACCAGACTGTGCTCTCAGATCTCGAAGTGCAGAAGGACCCACAGGCCGGCAAGCTCTACTATCTTCAGTATCCGGTCAAAGACAGCGACCTTCGCCTCACGGTCGCTACGACCCGTCCGGAAACGATGCTTGGTGATACAGCAGTAGCTGTGAATCCCGCTGATGAACGCTACGGGACGCTCGTGGGGGCGACCCTCTCATTACCGCTTACCAACCGCGAGATACCTGTTGTTGCTGACACTTTTGTCGATCCGGAGTTTGGCACAGGGGCAGTAAAGGTTACGCCGGCGCACGATCCGAACGATTATGAAATGGGTCTGCGTCACAATCTCGCTCAGATCGTTGTTATCAATCAGCATGCCCGGATGACGGAAGCTGCGGGGCCAGAGTTTGCCGGTCTCGATCGCTACGCCGCACGTGAAAAAGTTATTGAGAAGTTTTCCGAGCTGGGTCTGCTCGAGGAGGTTCTCGATTACGAATTCTCCATCTCGAAGTGTGAACGCTGCAAAACAGTAATCGAGCCGTTGATCTCAACCCAGTGGTTTTGTCGCATGGAGCTTCTCCGTGACAAAGCGCTCGAACTGCTCGCGCGCGAGCAGAAGCCGCAGTTCGTTCCCGCCGTTCCCTACGAAAAGATCTACTACAACTGGCTTGAGAGCCTGCGCGATTGGACCATCTCACGTCAGCTCTGGTGGGGTCACCAGATTCCCGCCTGGTATACGAAGGACGGCGAAGTCATCGTGGCGCGTTCATTCGAACAGGCGCGGGAGCAGGCCGGGACTGAGGACCTAACTCAGGATCCGGACGTGTTGGACACCTGGTTCTCATCTGCCCTCTGGCCGTTTTCCACTCTGGGGTGGCCGGAAGAGACTCCTGATCTCAAGACCTTTTATCCGACGTCAGTACTCGTGACGGCCCGCGACATCATCTTTCTCTGGGTATCACGAATGGTGATGATGGGACTGGAATTTATGGGTCGGGAACCGTTCGCCGACGTCTTCGTCACTGGGACAGTGCTGGACAGTCACGGCCAGCGAATGTCCAAGACCAAAGGCAATGGGGTCGATCCCCTGGAAGTGTTCGACAAGTATGGCGTCGACGCCACGCGGCTGACTCTCGCGTCGGTTGGATCCACGGATACCCGCTGGAATGAGAAGCAGGTCGAATCTTATCGCAATTTTGCGAACAAGATTTGGAACGCCGCGCGCTTCTGTCTCCTCAACTCTGTGGGAGCGACAGTGGATCCGAATATCCTTGTGACCAAAGATCCGGACCTGGCGCTTCACGATCGCTGGATAATCTCGCGTCTTAATAAAACCGCTCGTGACGTGCGTCAATCGCTCGCTGGATACGATTTTCATGAAGCAGTGCAGACTCTCTACCACTTCTTCTGGGATGATTTCTGTGACTGGTACATTGAACTCTCAAAGACGGCTGTAACGGCTGAAGAAGCGACCAGCCAAAGAATAACTGCCAGAAGCCGCTTGTTGACGGTGTTAGAGCAGGCCTTACGAATGCTTCATCCTTTCATGCCTTACATTACCGAAGAACTCTGGCAAAGGCTGCCGTTAGCGCCTGAGAAGCTGCTGCATCCTGCTTACGAAGGTGCTTCCCCTGCGATCATGCTTGCCGCTTATCCCGAAAGCGACGAGACGCTGATCGATGAGGAGGCCGAGTGGGAGATGCAGGCGATAATTGATCTGATTTCCAGGGCGCGCAACATTCGCTCCGAGATGAATATAAAGCCGAGCGAGCGCGTCAAGTTGCTGGTAGGGGCGAAGGATGAAAGACTGCGGGCTGTCTTCTTATCAAGCTCGGATCAGATAGCGCGGCTCGTGCGCACTTCGGAACTGTCAATAAAGGAGCAGTTGACGGCTCCACGAGCGTCGGCGCGGGCAGTGTTGGTAGGTGGCGCCGAAATAGCCATTCCTCTCGAAGGTCTCATCGACTTTGAACTGGAACGTAAGAGACTTAGCCGTGAACGGGATAAGCTTCAAGCAGAAACGGCAAAGCTGGAAGCGCAACTCGCAAACCCGCAGTTCGTCGAAAGAGCTCCTGCCGAAAAGGTGAATGAGTTACGCGAGCGGATCGTCGATCTTGCCCAGCGCTCGGCTCGCCTGGTAAAAACACTCGAGGCCTTACGATGAACTGGGTTGATGAGGGCGCACTTTATTCTCAGATAGCGGTTTTTCTGCGTGAGGACCTTGGTCGGGGCGATCTTACCACCCAATCGATCCTGACCCGGAACACAAGGGCACGCGGGCGTTTTGTTGCCGGCGAGCCTATGATCGTCGCCGGACTAGAAGCGGCAGAAGAGGTCTTTTCAATGTTGGATTCCCAGTTGCAATTGGAGGCCTTTGCTTCTGACGGTGAAGCGGTCGAAGCCGGAAAAGTCATCGCGCGCACGAGCGGATTTGCAGATGTCTTGCTCGCCGGAGAGCGCGTCGCGCTGAACCTCATAGAACGTCTCTCGGCCGTCGCGACGCTGACGAATAAGTTTGTTCGGGCTGTTGAGGGAACGACAGCCCAAATCTCAGATACACGAAAGACCACTCCCGGCCTGAGAATGCTCGAGAAGTACGCCGTCATGATCGGAGGCGGCCGTAATCACCGCTTTGGACTCGACGATGGCATCGTGATTAAGTCTAACCACATCGTAGTCGCCGGGGGGATCGAGCCTGCCGTAATGGCCGCTAAGAAGAATCTGGGTCACTTGCATAAGATCTGTGTTCAAGTCTCGACTGATAATGAACTCAAAACGGCTGTGAACGCCGGCGCCGATGTTCTTCTGTTTGATAACTTGTTACCAGAAGAAGTGGCAAAGTTGGTCGCATTGGCGCGCGAGCTTATCCCCGGGATTGGAACCGAGACGGCGGGCAATATTAGGCTTGAGAATGTGCGAGCTTACGCGGAAGCAGGCCCTGATCTCATTAGGGTCGGTGAGCTTACGAAATCAGGCACTGTCGTAAACGTCCACTTTCAGATTCAGCCATTTTGAGCCTGGTACAGGTCTGGGCGGGGCTTTGGCGGGTAACACCTGGAGTGCACGCGCGATGCCATTTACAGGAACCCGATCAGATTTCTAACGTTTACATTCAGAAGCATCCCGGCTGCTGCTTGAACACATCTCCTGACAGGGCGTATCTTGAGGGTTAGCTGAGAGGAATTTTCTGATGAGAAAACGTTTTATGGGTCAAATTGCTTTCCTGGTGGCTGTAGTGATCGTTGTGGGACTTGGCGTTGTTGAAGCTGGCGCTCAGCGCCGAACGAGACGCAGCGAGCCTCGTATTACGAATCCACCGATTAAGGCCCCGACGGGTCAGGAGGTTGGCGAACCTAAGATTATCAGCACAGCCGATGAGAGCTCAGAAGCTACCGAGAGGGCGACTGGATCGGTTGCGTCCAAAAAGAGCGGTAAGGCCAGGTCCGCTCCTCAGTCAGAAGAGGAGCAGATGCGGGAAACGATAGACAACCTCTCCAACCAGGTGACTCAGCTCACCGAGAAACTCAACGAGATGCAGGAGCAGCAGCGGGCTCTGCTTGAGATGGAGCGGCTCTCGAGGGCAGAACAGCGGGCCGAGAATTTGCGGGCACAATTACGCGATGTTGAGGCAAAGGAGGCGGACTTGCAGTCACGTCTGGAACAGGTAGAGTTTGCCCTGCTTCCGGAAAA
This sequence comes from Pyrinomonadaceae bacterium, assembly GCA_035512935.1. Classification (GTDB taxonomy): domain Bacteria; phylum Acidobacteriota; class Blastocatellia; order Pyrinomonadales; family Pyrinomonadaceae; genus PSRF01. The sequence goes on from DATKDA010000062.1 coordinate 38,661, forward strand.
CATCGAGCGTGCGATGGCCTCGTTTGGTTCAACAAGACCGGAGGACGCGCGGGAGTATCGCCGGAAACAACTGAACAGCGAACAGGGCAGACTGACGTCGCAACTTGGGCGGATGGCTGCTAGCCGGGTGAGGCTCGAAGCGGCAATCGCAAACGCAGATCGGGGGGTTGACCTGCTTCGGGAGCGCCTTGAAAAGCTCGATCCCGTCACCAGCGAGCCCGCAAAAGCGCCGGTGGTTGAAGATCCGGATGATCCTGAAGAACCAACGCCAAAACGGGATCCTTTTCCAGAAGAAGAATGACTTCAATAAATGGGTACTATTAATCAACTCGATCTTTATCGCCAAATTCGCGAAGCCACGAGCCGAGGCGAGCGCGTGGCAGTAGCAACAGTAGCTGACACACGCGGTTCCACTCCACAGCGTCGCGGCGCCAAAATGCTTTTTTTCCAGAATGGCGAGGTCGCCGGCACCGTTGGAGGTGGTTGCATTGAAGCCGAAGTTTGGGCCGAGGCGCGCGAGGCACTTCGATCGGGCAAACCGGCCCTCCACCATTTTTCCTTGACCGCCGAGGAGGCCAGTGAAGAAGGAATGGTCTGTGGTGGGACCATGGACATCTTTATTGATGTGCTCACTGATCAACCACTATGACGGGTGCACGAAATGGCGCCTTCCTTTATTGAAACCTACAGAGCAAAACATCAGCACCCGCTGAATAAGCTGACGCACTCCATCGGCATCCCTCTGATTATCATTTCGCTGCCCTTGTTCCTCTTCAACTGGCGTTACGCATTAGCTTTATTTATTTGTGGCTGGATTTTGCAGTTTGTTGGACACGCGATCGAAGGAAACCAACCGGCTTTCTTCAGAAATCCTATTTACCTCCTCGTTGGTCCCTGGTGGCTCATACGTCGCGCTTTCGCCGCAATAGGACTTGCCAGAGGTCCGTCAGAATAGATCCCTACTACATGTCGTTATCGGACCAATCATCTTTCCGGCCCACCCTTGAAGCGCTGGAGCAAGTGCTCGACCGTGATGCTGTCGCGGCGCTTATTACAATCATTGACGGGCCGGCGCGAGCAGGCGCCAAGATGTTGGTAGAAGAGCCGGCCGTCGTAACTGGTAGTACGGGGGACCGCAATCTCGACCGGGCGGTGGTAAAGCAGGCGGCAAAGTTTCTCGGATCACGGGAAGAGGCAAGAACATTTCGGGTAAGAGACTTTGCTCCCGCGTTAGTTTCTTATAGCGAGGTGCGACTGATGTTCGAGCGAATCGAACCTGAGCCGCGACTGGTAATTTGTGGGGCCGGTCACGTTGGGGCAGCCCTCGCCAGGTTAGCCGGCTTTCTTCGTTATCGAGTAACCCTGATCGATGATCGAGCTGAGTTCTTGACTCGTGAGCGTTTCCCCGATCAGCAGATCGAATTAGTGACAGCGGCAAATTGGGCCGCTGCCGTGAGTCAGTCCATCGGTAGCGGACGCGGTGTCTCAGTTGCGGTGGTAACTCGAGGCCACAATGAAGACGAGGAGTGCATGGGTGCCGTGATCACATCTGAAGCGGATTACATCGGGTTGATCGGGAGCAAAAGGCGAACCAACATCGTTCTTGATCGCTTGCGTCAAGCGGGGGCGGCTGATGAGAAGTTATGCAGAGTAAGAGCCCCTGTGGGACTTGATATTCGCGCGGTTACGCCGGAGGAGGTGGCACTCTCGATTCTTGCCGAGATTGTTGCCGAGCGCCGCGGCGGGAAAGGTCTTCCTCTTTCAGCCTGGAGGAGGGAAGACGTATAACCTCTTTTCTGTATGCCTACCCCAGTTATCCAGGCGCCGCTCGAACCGCCAAAGCGCGTTGATAAACGTCGAACAGCAATGTTCCGGTCGCTCTCACACCGAAACTATCGCCTGTTCTGGACCGGCGCCTTCCTTTCTAACATTGGTACCTGGATGCAGGCCGTGGCTCAGGGATGGCTTGTACTTCACTTGACAAACTCTCCGTTCTGGCTAGGGCTCGATGGTTTCATGGCTACCATTCCGGGCTTTTTCTTCACGCTGGTTGGCGGCGTGTTTGCCGATCTTCTCGATCGCCGACGTCTTTTGCTTTTCACTCAGGTGGTTGCTGGCCTGGCAGCCTTGTCACTCGCGATTCTTGTGGATACGAATGTCATCACTGTTTGGATGATCCTCGGTTTCTCATTCATCACCGGTTGTTGTATGGCGCTTGCCGGCCCATCCTATCAAGCAATGACTTTCGATCTCGTCGGACGCGAAGATGTCGCCAATGCCGTGGCCCTGAATTCGACACAGTTTCAACTCTCACGGGTTGTGGGGCCAGTTTTTGCGGCTCTTGGATTCAAGTTCTTTGGCCTGGCCGGCTGCTTCTACGCAAACGGTATCTCTTTTATTGCCGTGGTTGTAGCGCTGAAGATGGTTCGCTTTGACAAGAGCAGGAAAGGGATGTCGGCACATCCCGTGAGCGACCGGCACGCGTTCTGGCAGGACTTAATTGCCGGCTTCAGCTACGTAAGAAAGCGACCCCGTGTTTTTGGTCTACTCTCGATCTCGGGTGTAACAAGCCTTTTTGGCGCCCCGTATCTGACTCTGATACCGATCTTCGCGCGAGATATTTTTCAGCTTGGCGAAAGTGGTTTGGCGTGGATGATGGGTACAGCGGGCGCCGGCGCCTTCTTTGGGGCATTGACCTTGACCTACCTTGGTGAGTTTAGAAGGAAGGGCTGGGCTGTGTTGGGCGGCTCTTTCGCGTTTGGAATTTGTCTGATTGCTTTCGCACAGGCCACCGAACTTGTCCTTTCACTGATTCTACTTTTCTGTGTAGGCTTCGCGATTGTGACGTCCGTGGCGGTTGCAAACATGCTGCTCCAACAATTGGTAACAGACCAAATGCGGGGCCGCGTCATGAGCATGTTCATCCTGTCCTTCCTCGGAACAATGCCCATCGGAAACCTGCTTGCCGGCATTGCGGCTGAACGCTATGGCGCGCCCACGGCGTTAACAGCATGCGGCGCTGCCATTGTGGTTTACGTTACTTACGTGACCTTGAAAAACACACGTATCCGAAACTTGCACTAATTTTAAGGCCGTCCAATCCGCCAGAAAGGCGCAAGAAATGCCTGCCTGTCCGTTCTAGCGAACAGAAAGCGGATCTGCCGCGAGTATCTGTGAAATCGAGGACCCATATGAGGAATCGCAACCTTCTGCTCTTTTTAGTTCCCCTGTTTTTGGCCACAGCCGTCGGTGTAAATGCTCAGGGGGTCATCATACCCGGCCCTTGTCATCGATGTCCGCCGCCCCCTCGTCCGGTTTCCCTGCCACGTTCCCTGCCGGTCAAATCAATCAAGATAGAGACAAAGATCCGGGCTCAGGTAGCAACTACACACCTCGAACAGGTTTTCAGAAACGACACCGACGCAACTCTGGAAGGAACCTACTTTTTCCCAATCCCCGAGTCAGCCTCGATCTCGGAGTTTGCTATTTGGGATGGTGATCGCAGGTTGGTTGGCGAGGTTCGTTCGCGAGAAGAAGCGAGAAAAATCTATGACGAGATCATCAGGCGGCAACGTGATCCGGGGCTCCTTGAATACGCCGGCAAAGATCTGTTTCAGGCAAGTATTTTCCCTATCCCACCCCGGTCGGACAAGAAGCTCGAGCTAACTTATACACAGGTATTAAAAGCTGAAGCGGGGACCGTTGCTTATCGTTATCCGCTCGGTACCGGTCGCCAGGTAACTCAGATTGGTTCCGTAGCCGGTCGTGTCGAATTGGAGAGCAGGGAGCCTGTGCGCAACATCTACTCGCCTTCCCACGCGATAGATGTCAAGCGCAATGGTGAGCGTAGCTCCGTCATCTCCTTTGAATCAACTAGTGGTAAAGAGCCGTTGGATTTTCAGCTCTTTTATACAGTGTCGAAGGAAGACTTTGGCGTCACACTTCTGACGCATCGCGAGACGAATAAGGAGGGTTATTTTCTGCTGATGATCGCGCCGCGGGATGACTGGTCTGAACAGGAATACACTGCTAAAGACATAATCTTCGTGCTCGATACATCCGGCTCGATGTCAGACGCTGGCAAGATGGAAAAGGCGCGAGGCGCGTTGCTCTATGGCATTCGCATTCTCCGTCCTCAGGATCGGTTTAACGTGATTTCGTTTGCCGGCGAAGAGCGGTTGATGGAGTCAGGGCTGCTTACTGCTGACGATCAGGGCCGAAAGCGAGGCGAAGCCTTTGTACAATCTCTTCGGCCGATGGGCGGCACGAATATTAATCAAGCCTTGCTAACCGCCATGCAGCAATTCCAGTCAGGCGAACGGCCTAAGCTGCTTATCTTTCTTACTGATGGCCGTCCTACGGTGGGAGTCACACAAGTTGACCGCATCGTGGACAACGTTCGCAATGCCCGCGTTCCCGGTGTGCGCCTATTCAGTTTCGGCGTTGGTTATGACGTCAACACTACGTTGCTCGACAAACTCGCCGCCGAGAATGGCGGGGTTGCCGATTATGTCGAACCAAAAGAGGACCTGGAGGTCAAAGTCTCTAACTTTTTCTCAAAGGTCAATCATCCTGTTTTAACGGATCTCAAGCTGGATATGGCCGGGATTGAAACGGATCTGGTTTATCCTCGAGATCTTCCCGACGTTTTTCGAGGGTCACAGGTCACGCTTATCGGCCGTTACCGGAACCAGATCGAGATGGATTATGTGAGACTCAAGCTTACCGGCAGGGCAGGCGGAGGAGAGAGATCGTTTTTCTTTGACAACCTCCGGTTCCCGCTGCGGGAAGAGAAGAATGATTTTCTCGCGCGACTTTGGGCCACTCGACGGGTTGGTTGGCTAATGGAGCAGATCAGAACGAACGGTGAGCAGCGCGAGTTGCGAGATGAGATCGTGGATCTCGGAACCCGTTACGGAATTGTCACCCCTTACACTTCATATCTGGCGCTGGAAGACAACGCTCAGGTGTCGGACGTCATTGCCACACCGACGGGCCGCAGGTCGAGTCGCCCGATTGTCCCGTCATCTCCTGTACTAGCTGGTCAGGCTCGTGCGACGACTGGGGCCGCTGCCGTGCAGCAGAGCAAACGAGCCCGTGAGCAGCAGGAGGCCTCGCGAATCGAATCGGACGCGGCATCATCCACAGTCCGAAATGCAGGACGAAAAACTTTCTACCTGCGGGACGGCATATGGACTGATGCTGAGTACAAGGTAGAAGCGCGTCTGCCCGAAACAACGGTTAGGTTTAGTAGCGATGAATACTTTGCCCTACTGAAACAGAAACCTCAGCTAGCTGAATTCTTTGCATTGGGCGAGCAAGTCATTGTGGTGCTTGACGGTCGCATCTATCGAGTAACTGTGGCCTCCCCCTAAATCAGTTGGCAACGACCTGGATCGAGCCGCGCCACTCAACAGTGGCGTGGCTCGTCTTGTTTTCTCATCCAAATTTAGGTAAAAACTGGTCACTTTCCTATAATGTTGCAGCCATTGATGCAATGCTTACAGAAATACGCAGGCCTAATTATGTTCTCCAAAAGTAAGATGCTCGCGCTACTATTCGTTTTGATTCTCGTCGGCCCGCTGGCATTTGCGCAGCAGGGATGGATTGCTACTCGAATCGCACCACCTGGCCAGGATTTGAACACCGTCTATTTCCGAGATGACAAGCGCGGATGGGTGGGAGGTGATAATGGATTTCTTAGCCGCACGGATGATGGAGGGCGCACGTGGGTGCAGCAGGTCGTGGGGACGAGAGATGCAGTGAATGACGTTTACTTCCGCGACAAGGAAGAGGGCTTTCTATTGGCGGGTAATGCAATCTTTGGAAGTAGAGATCGGGGAACGCGATGGAGCGAGGTGCGGCGGTTTCGCCCCGCAGAGTTCGAGGGTGCGACCATCGAGCTTTACAGTGTTCGTTTTGCCAGCAGTAAGAAAGGGTGGGTAGTCGGGTCAGTAAGTCGAAAGGACCGCGTTGTCGACAGCATACTGGTTTATACCGATGACGGCGGCGCCACCTGGCGACGACAAACAGCGCCAAGCCGGCTGGAACTCATTCACATTGATTTTGACAGTGAGAAGCGGGGTTGGATCGTAGGCGCCGGGGGGACGATCATCAAGACCCAGGACGGCGGCCAAACCTGGATCTCTCAGACTTCAGGAACGAACGCCACCCTTTACAACGTCAACTTTCGTAATGATAAGAAGGGATGGGTAGTTGGCGAGCGCGGAACAATTCTACGCACGACCAATGGCGGCGATTACTGGATGCCAGTACCAATCGACACTCGCTCCACGCTTTTGAGCGTTCATTTCGTGAATGATAAGAACGGCTGGGTTGTCGGCCGCGGCGGCACAATCTTCCGCACCAGCGATGGTGGTCTTTCGTGGATTCAACAGGAGTCAACAGTGAAAGACAATTTCTATTCGCTGTACTTCAATAAGAACACTGGATGGGCAGTTGGAAGCGACGGTGTGATTCTGCGCTATGAGAGGTGAGTTGCTCTTCGTCGTAAAAAGAGATTGGTGTTCGAACAAGACTTGCGTCTCAGATGCTAACTGGCCTTCTCAAGCAACTGATGTCCACAGAAATACATCTGACTGAACGAGGTTATTCAAGATCGCCGCAATCATAGCGGTGGCAAATAACACTCGGTTCCTCCTGTGATTTACGCTCGGCATGTCGGCCATGCCGGGCGTGTTTTTTGAGAAACCTATTCAGCTCTCGCCCTTTGAACCCGTGAAGGGCAGCGGCTGAGAATCCTGAAGATTGATCGTGCCCTCGATGTTGTCGGCATCAACTGTAGCCGAGACCTCCGCGTTAAAGTCGTGGCCATCAACCGAGAACGACAAAGTCGCCTTCAAGGTATTCCCAAACAGACTCGCAGAAGTCAGGACCGCATTTCCCATCTCCGATTCCACTTTCCCAGACAGACCTGAATCCGTGGCTTCAAGTGTCAACACGGCGGCGATTGCCTGACCGAAAGGTGTCTGAATGTCCAGGACCCACTTTCCGGCGACGTCCGAAGCGGACATCTTGCCTTCCGTTTCTGCGCCCGGTTTCCCCTTCCTCTTCCCGGCAGTGTTGTAGAACTCGATCTCAGAAGTGAATTGGCCGACTTGCTGGAGAGCTTCGCCGCCATCACCTACGACTATGATTGCAGCCTGTTCAGGGGTCACGTGCTTTTTGGCTACCTCCTGAATCTGCGAGGTTGTCACGGCTTGAATCTTGTCACGATAGGTCTCGAGGTAATCTGCTGGAAGGTTGAACATTCTGATCTGCACCAACTGATCGATCAGGCCTTCCTGCGTTTCGAGGCGAATTGGGAAGACCCCGGTTAAGTAAGATTTTGCATCGGCTAGTTCTTTATCGGTGACGGGTTCGTTACGAATCCTATCCAACTCATAAAGGAATTCCTTTAATGAGTCACCAGTTACAGGCGTGCGCACTTCAGCCGACACGCGAAAGGTTCCAGCCGTCCGGCGCGCATCCAGACTTGAGTAAGCTCCATAGGTATAGCCCTTCTCTTCGCGCAGATTCATGAAGAGACGCGACGATGCGGTGGCTCCCAACACGGTGTGCATGAGTAGCATCGGAAAATAATCCGGGCTGGTCCGCGTTATGCCGGCGTTGGCAATTACCAGATTGGATTGGGCGGAACCCGGTCTGTCAATAATGTAAGCGGAGCGACTCGCTCGTCGGGGAGGTTCGGGAAAATCGCTGCCCGGTGGTAGTCCCTTTTTCCACCCACCAAACAACCTTTCAACACGCTTCACTAACTCGTCTGCATTTACATCACCGACAATAATCAAGACGGAGTGGTTAGGCAGGAAGGTCTCGCCATGCAGCCGAACCAGGTCATCGCGAGTGATAGCATCCAGCGACGCTGGTGTGGGAGCTATCTTCGAATAAGGGTGTTCGCCAAAGACAACCCGAGACACCATCTCATTGGCGAGAAATGAAGGTTGCGCCCGCTGTTGCCTGAGACTCTCTTTAGTGTTCTGTCTGGTGAGTTCAACTTCATGCTCCGGAAATGAGGGCTTAAGCGCGACTTCCGCTAACAGTTCGAGCACGTTATCGCTGAAACTGGAAAGAGCTGAGGCGGCCAGGGTCGTATAGTCTGAGTTGGCGCCGCTGCTCAGGGTAGCTCCCATGCGCGCGACCTCTTCCGCGATCTCTTTGCTGTTATGCGATTCTGTGCCTTCGGTTAGAAGCCCTGTCAGCATGTCCAAAAGACCGGGAAGATCAGCCGGATCGTGGGCATCACCAGCCGGAAACACAAGACGAAAGCTCACCAGCGGTAATCGCTGGTCTTCGACAATCGCAATCCGGAGTCCGTTTCCGAACGTGGTCTCTACCTCGCGTGGGATCTTTAAGGGACGCCGCGCAAGTGCTTCAGGTGGCTGGCGCCGAAACTCTTCAATTTGATTCATGGTGGTGGACAGTGCCCGATCCTGCTTCAGTCTGCGTTGGTGGATCTGCTGGTTGGTGTGGACGTTCCGGGTGTGATTGGGGCGGTTCAACTACAACCACTTCCGGCTCAACGGGGGTCTCTGTTTCAGCGTCCGGACGTGCCGGAATCTGCGGCGCCGGCGCTGCGGGTTGCTTCGGCTCTCCAGGAGGTTGTGGTGATGCTGCGACTGTTCCCCTTGAATCTTCTTCAGCCAGTGCGCTCGGTACAATGTCGAGGACTACGCGATTATCGACGTCAAGGAAGCGTCCCACAGCTTCCTTGATCTGTTCGGCGGTAACTTTAAGGTATTGAGCGAGTTCGGAATCGAGTAGTTGCGGGTTGCTGTCATACAGAGCGTACTCGGCAAGCCGCTGAGCCCGGTACATGGTTGATTGCCGTCCCCGCACCGCGTCGTTGAGCAGAGAGTTTCGCAATTTCTCCATTTCTGCTGGCCATGGACCAACATCTCCTAGCCGCTTGATCTCCTCAAAGATTTGCCTTCGAATCACCGCTACGTCTTGTCCCGGTTTGGGCAGCGCAAAGATGTAGAGCGCAGATGGACCACGGCGCTCGTCAATTCCACCCTGGATCGAGACGACTGATTCGTCACCCTTCACCAGCTTCTGATAGAGACGTGAGCTATCGCCTTCGAAAAGAAGGTCGCCCGCAAGCGACAGCGCATAGTAATCAGGAGTGCGCCGAGCGGGAATTTTCCACCCTAAAACAAATGCGGGCGCCGGCGCCAGCTTGTCGTAAAAGACCTCCTGCTGCTGGGCCACCGTCTCAGGCTCGCTGACGTCGACTGCGGGAGGAGTTGGTTGACTGGCAATGCTCGCGAAGTATTTTTCGACTAACTCACGGACAGCCGCTTCGTCAAAATCGCCCACGATCGTCAGAACAGCATTGTTGGGAGCGTAATAGATACGAAAGAACTCGCGAATATCGTCGATAGTCGCCGCGTCAAGATCCTCCATCGACCCAATGGTGGAATGAGCATTCGCCGGATTCCTGAAGATCAACTCGTTGATCCTTAGAAAGGCGTTTACATATGGCTGATTGTCATAACGCAACCGCTTCTCTTCCTGTACTGCATGGCGTTGATTGTCAAGGTTCTCCTGCGTGACTTTAAGCGAACGCATACGATCGCTCTCCAGCCATAGGGCCAACGGAAGGTGATTTGCAGGCAATGTCTCGAAGTAGTTTGTGCGCTCAGTGGAAGTAGTTCCGTTCATGGTGCCGCCAGCATTAAAGATCATCTGGAAATGAGCTGCCTTTGGAACATTTTCTGAGCCTTGAAACATCATGTGCTCGAAGAGGTGAGCAAAGCCCGTACGTCCGGGTTTTTCGTTTCGCGATCCGACATCGTAATAAACCGCAACGGAAACTACAGGAACAGACTGGTCCTTGCTGATAATCACGCGGAGACCATTGGAGAGGGTAAACTGATCTATAGGTGTTGGTGGGAGTTGAATTGTATCTGCCACATTAATCTCGATTCGATGAATAGGTCAGGATGCGCCTGTCCGTCAGGAACAGGCGGCGGACCGGGGGGACCAGGTTAAGGAGTCACGAGCACTTAGACCGGTTTTTCGTTAAGCATTCCCCGTAGCTCGGCGCGTAATCGTTCGATCTCGGCAAGTTTCTGCTGCACACGCTCAAACAACGCGGACTGGACCCTGATACCTTCATCAATTAGAAATCCTGCCGCCTCGGCCCGACTGCGAAAAACGCCAGCCTGAACGAGTTGCTCGAGTTTGTCCTGGGCCTCTGGAGAGATTTTAACGGCCACAACGTAATCATCTTTTGCGGACATTGCCCTCTCGATGGTGCGGCTGATGTCGCGTCCAATTGCGCTCAATGACTCGGGAATGCGAGATGCGATGTCGCGTACTGAAGAAGCTGTGCGATTCCTGTCGTCGGCATCTTCTTCTTCATCTCTGATAATCAGGTCGTCTACGGTTTCTGATACGGGCTCTTCTTCTCTATGGTATGGACTGGTCATAACTCAGACTCCTTTGTGATCTGTAGATCAGGGCTCTGTTTAATAATACGTTTTTGGACTCTGGTAGGTTCATTCTACGGACGCTGCCGAAGTTGCGCAAGATGCCCAGACTGATCTCGTTCTAAGTTACCAAACCCTTTAAGTTTGGTCGCCAGCGGGCGGCATTTCACAGCTCTGTGGGCAGCCTTGCTGACTTTTGCGGCATCCGTTAGTATTGCAACCACCACTCGCTTAGACGGTATGTTTAGCACCGGCTGCGCGTGGATTTCTGTATCGAGTAAACTTTGTCGAGGCGTTAGCAGTGAAAAGAATATTCTCTTTGGCAGTTGTTGCCATCTTTACCTTCACATTACTGATTCCCGTTTTCATATTTGCGCAGCAACGCTCCCAAACGCCCCCGCCGGTGGGCAGCACCTCGAGCGGGCGGCCATCTGGTACGGGCATCACTATCCGCCGCAGCAATCGAGGAGCATCGAAAACCTTAACAGAGATTGAAAGAGACTTTGATGAAGCCCTCAAGGTAATTCAGGACAATTATGCCGAGGGCCAAAAGCTGAACTATAACTCGGTATTCAAGTCCTCAATCCTGGGGATGCTGCGGTCGCTTGATCCGCATTCCAACTACTACGACCGCGAAGAGTTCGAGGAACTAAAAACAGATCAGCGTTCAGAGTACTATGGTATTGGCGCCTCGATTCTTAGTTATACCATTCTGGATGAAACTGACACTTATATCACTGCCACTTTCGAAAACTCTCCGGCTGCGCGTGCGGGTTTGCGTTTCGGAGACAAGATACTCGAAGTAGGCGGCGTAAAGATGACGGGCAAAGGCTCAGTCGACGTGCGTGATAGAATCCGCGGGCCGCGCGGGTCGCAGGTGAAGCTGACAATCGAACGAGCGGCCGACAAGAGAATCCAGGTCGTTGAGATAACGCGGGATTCCGTCCCTCAACCCTCGATACCCGATGCCTACATCCTCCGGCCGGCGGTCGGTTATGTTGACATGACCCGCGGGTTTAACTACACGACGACTGACGAACTCCAGAATGCGCTTGATGTTCTGCGCGCGCTGGGCATGACTTCGCTGGTTCTCGATCTCCGTAATAATCCGGGTGGCTTTCTGGACCAGGCGATTCGAGTCGCCGAGGTTTTCCTCCCGAGCGGTCAATTGATTCTCACTCAGAAGGGACGAAATGGGTTTCGCGATAATCGCTATGAATCAGGAAACAGCTCACCAAACCTGACTCCTTTGGTGATTCTGATTAACGAGAATACCGCCTCTGCTTCAGAGATTGTCGCCGGCGCCGTGCAGGACCATGACAGGGCGCTGATTGTGGGTGGAACAAGTTTTGGCAAGGGGCTGGTGCAAAGCATCATTCCGCTCGAGTATGGGGCCGGTCTAACAGCCGGTCTAACACTGACTTCCGCCAAATATTACACGCCCTCAGGCCGATTAATTCAACGTGATTACTCGAATGGCGGCCTCTACGACTATTACACACAGGGTGGTTCCAATCGACTGGATCAGAAGAAGGAGCCACCAAAACCCGCAGGGCCCGAGACGAAGACGGATACGGGTCGCACGGTGTATGGTGGCGGCGGCATTGCGCCGGATGAGCCGGTGGACCCGCGAACAATAACTACCGCGCAACGGCGGCTGCTGACTCCAATCTTTGCTTTTGCTCGAGAACTGGTTAATGGGCGCATCAGAGGATTGGAAGCCTATAATGTTCCGGGTGCGATCGATTTCCACCACGAGTTGCAGTCTACCGATTTTCCAACGACGGAGGCTCTCTTCAACGGCTTTCGAGAGTTTGTGGTCCAGCAGCCCCGCTATAACATTTCTCGTGCTCGTGTGGATCAGAATCGCTCGTTTATCGAGCTACAGTTGCGTTATAACGTAGCTACCGCTGCTTACGGGAGAGTGATGGCCGATCGGGTCTTCGTTACCACTGATGATCCGCAGGTTGCGCGGGCGATTGAAGTGTTGCCCAGAGCCCGAGATCTGGCTATGTCTGCCATGCGCCAGCGTATACAACCCTAACTTCGAGTATGACGTTTATTGAACAAGGGCCGCGCGGCGGCCCTTGTTCTTAGCGTTCCTTGTTTCAACAGTAAAACAGAGTCTTGCATCTAAAACTGGCGATATGTTATGGTCGATTTAACAAAGCGAATCGAAAAGGAGATGATTGCAGATGACACGACCTGCCAAGAGCCTGGTCAATACCGCGGAACTTGGTCGTAGCGTTCGTCGAAAACGCGAAGAGATGGGCTTGAGTCTGCGTGATGTGGCAAACGAAACGGGTGTTTCAGCCTCGACCCTTTCACGTATTGAAAATGGCACGGGTAAGCCTGACGCTGACAATATCGCGAAATTGACCTCGTGGCTGAATATGCCGATGGAGCGGATTCTCGGCGCTCCCAGCAACACCCAAAGCGACAAGCCTGTCATCTACTATCCGGAAGAAGCCACCCCCGATGTTGTCGAGGCACACCTCAGGGCAGATCGTAACCTCACTCCAGAAACAGCAGCAGCTCTATCCGAATTGTTTCGGGTTGCGTACACTCAGTTCAGTCGTTCCGTCCAGGGAAAGGACTCACGAAAACGCCGTTAAGGGGCAGATCTTTAGAGGTGGCACGATCAGACTACCGCCCGGCAAGAAGTGGAGAGACTACGAGTTAAGGGCGCTCGGGTTACGCGACTTTGCCCGTATTGACGAAGACTCACCCCTCGATCCTTATCAATTAGCGCACTTTGCTCGACTTCTGGTACTGGATTTCAATCACATCACTGGGTTAAGCGCACAGGCGCGCGAGCATCTGATCGGTCCCGCGGCAACGGAATGGTCTGGTGGCGCCTGCTCCCGACCACTTCCAGATGGCCGCCGCATAATAATCCTGAATCCAAAACACGGTAGGGCGAGAACTAACGCGACACTTATGGAGGAGATCTGTCACGTCTTTCTGGGCCACAGACCGAACCGACTCGCGTTCACTCCTGAAGGAGAGTCCGGCTCGAAGTCACGAGACTATCAGAAAGCCGAAGAAGAGGCGGCCTACGCAATTGGGGCGGCGGCCCTGGTCCCATACGGTCCCTTACGAAAGTTTATCCACCGGGGAAAAACCTCGACAGGCACTGCCCGACACTTTCGGGTGAGTCGCAGGCTCGTCGAGTATAGGCTCAAAGTTACAAAGCTTTGGGAGTTGTACAAGTCCTCCAATCAACCCGAGGATTGAAAATTGGCCCAGGTTATCTGGTGAATTCCCAAGCGTCCTTTTCTGGATTGAGACCGGAGCGCTTATAATCCCTTGCTGACTTGTGAGAGTGTTGTTGCGCCCCGCTTATTGGAATCAAAGATTATGTCGGATCCGGTTAAAGAGATGATCGTGCCAGGCCTCACTACCATAGATAAGCTGCGCATGCTTCTCGATGTCACGAAGAAGATCAGCCGGTCTCTCGACCTTCAGGAAGTCTTGAATCTCATAATGGACACGCTTGATTCACTTATTCCCTATGACGCGGCGGGGATTTTTGTTCTGAAATGCGATGAGTCGAACCTCGCTACAAGCGAAGAGCCCTGCGTTTTTCAAGCAGAGGCTGTGAGAGGTTATGACATCGACGAACTCACTGAGCTTCATTTAAAACTCGGCGAGGGCTTTATTGGTCAGGTCGCCCTTTCAGGTGAGCCTGTTATTTCCCCCGACGTACGCAACGATCCTGTTTATATCAACGCTCGGGATCGGACGCGTTCAGAGATGGTGGCGCCGATCATTGCAAACGATGAAGTCATCGGAGTCTTCGATCTGGAAAGCGACGAACTGAACGCTTACTCCGACGACGACCTTCAGTTGCTGATGCTGCTCGCGTCGCAAGTCGCAATCATCATCGAAAAGGTAATGCTGCACGAACAGTTGATCGAAAAAAAGCGACTCGAGGGCCAGCTAGAAGTAGCTCGCCAGGTGCAATTGGAATTGTTGCCGCCGCAGGATCCTCAATTAATAGGCTACGATATCAGCGCTTATAACTTTCCTACGGAAGAGGTATCGGGTGACTACTACGATTGGGTGCGCATCTACGATGACCAGATTGGGTTGGTAATCGCCGACGTGTCGGGCAAAGGTGTCCCGGCGGCCATTCTTATGGCTTTCCTGCGAGCCAGCATAAGGGCCGCGACTCATATTGGCTATTCGCCACAGATTTCGATGTCAAAGGTTAACTTTCTGCTATGGGAGTCGATCGAACGTCACCAGTTCGTCACTGCTTTCTACGGTATTCTGGACGCAACCAATCGAACACTTGCTTATACGAATGCAGGCCACAATCCACCGCTCCTGCTTGATGCGAATGGCGTTCCAAAGTTCATCGAGCACGGCGGTCTGCCGTTGGGAATGTTCAGAGACACGCGCTACCACGAGTACTATATGACCTTTGCCCCAGGTGACTTGCTTGTGCTCTATACTGACGGGGTTACCGAAGCGCAGAATCCCAACGGTGAAGAGTTCGGTCGCGAACGTCTGGCCCAGTCAGTAATGAAAGCGCGTGAATTGCCTGCCCGGGAAGTTATAACGTCAGTTCAGAAAGATGTCTTTGAGTGGACAGGCGGAGTAGGGCCGACTGATGATGCGACTTTTTTTGTAGTGAAGGCTTTACAGTAACAGAAAACGGAAGCCGATGAACGGCTTCCGCTTTTTTATATGGACGGGATCTTTAAAACCTAATGGGCCGTCACTGAGTTGTGGGCGTGATCGCCACCTGGCGCCAGCGGAGCCCGGTAATCACCAAAATGAAACTCTGCCTCAGAAGCCGACAAAGCATAGACGTCAAAACCGTATGCATCGAGGTAAGCTGCCAAATCATCGGGTGAAAGGAGATAAAGGGCGGGAGTGTAACCCGCTTCAGCACGAATTTCCAGCAGGCGCTCGATCACTTCAAGTGGTGCAAAACAGCGAACAGGGTCTCTGTAAGTTGCCATTTTCCAGCGCCTCCCTTTCGTAAACTTGGGACTATCACCTTGTTAGGGCCAGTCCCGCGAAACCACCACTTTGATGTACGTAACGACTGTTTCGTTTGTTCAACCTCGAGTTTCTTTTCGCAAAGAAGCTGCACAGATACTTTGACGCCAGGAAAAGGAAAAAGTTTCAGATAAAAATGAGTGATCCACAGCAGCCAGTAGCAAACTCGCAAGCCGGTGGTCCGCCACCACCCAACTTCATCACTGTGCTTCGGCAGATGCTAAACGCCTCGGATAAAGTTAGCGATCTGATCTTTTCTCCGGGACGGCCGCCTCAGATTGAACTGGCCGGCAAACTCGAGCCGGTCCTGATAACGGGTCTCGAAAAACTGACGCCGGCCCACACCGCCGGTATCGCCAAGCTTATTCTGGGTAACCATCAGACAGCGTCGGAGAGTCTTGAAAAGACCGGCTCAGCCGATCTCTCATTCAGCGCACCCGGGGACGCGCGATTCCGGGTAAACATCTTCAAGCAACGCGGAACACATGCCGTAGTTATGCGCGTGATTCCCATGCATCCTCCACGGTTTAGCGACTTTAATCTGCCTGACCAACTTAAAGATATTGCCGAAATAAAGAATGGAATCGTGCTCGTCACCGGTCCCACCGGAAGTGGCAAGAGCTCCACTCTGGCCGCTGTCATCGATCTCATTAACGAGACGAAGTATTACCACATCGTTACTATCGAGGATCCGATCGAGTTCTTGCATCCGCACAAAAACTCAACGGTCCATCAAAGGGAATTGCATTCGGATACCCCTAACTTTGCGTTCGCTCTACGCGCCGCGCTTAGACAAGCACCAAAAGTGATCCTGGTTGGGGAAATGCGCGACCGTGAAACTATGGAAGTGGCGCTCGAAGCCGCTGAAACGGGCCATTTGGTGCTCTCGACTCTTCACACTATCGATGCCGCAAAGACTGTCGATCGTATTATTGGCGTATTTCCAAAGAACGAGGAACAGGCAATTCGCACCCGAATTTCTCAAACCTTTCGCTATATTGTCTCTCAACGTCTGTTGCCTCGTGCCGACGGCAAAGGGCGCGTTGCCGCGATTGAGATCTTGAAGTCAACGATGCGCACCAGGGATTACATCGAAAAGGGAGAATCAGAAGGCAAGTCGCTGATCGACGCGATGGAACAGGGTGACCAGGAAGGGATGCAGACTTTTGATGGCGTCATCGAAAAGTTGATCCGCGGCGGTGTCGTTACCAGGAGCGCGGCGCTTCCATATGCAACTAATGCTAATAACCTGATGCTGCGTATTGCGGACATGGAAGGTGAGGCTCCTCCGGTGGCCGAAAAGCCAAAACCGCCGGAAGAAGGGTCAATGCTGGATCTAATTGAAAGATGAATTTGCCCGACTAGTATTAGTAGTTCCTACTTGACGTATACTAAAAGACTCTCCCCTGAGTCTCCCCGGAAGTTTCACGAGAACAGTACGAGCAGGTGTGAAGATGTTACCGGGATTAATCAGGTTTCTTGCTTTGGCCTTCCTTCTGGTCATTGCAATCCAGTCAGGAGAGTTAAAGAGTCCTGTTGAGGCGGCCGAAGGAGTTCGAATCGATCTGCCTCGTGGCGGGCTGATACGGATTGAGAACAGATTCGGCGGGGTGATCGCCGAGACGTGGAACGAAAAACATGCCTCCGTGGCGGCCGAAATCGACAGCACGGCCCCTACCACCCGCTCTCCTATTCTCATTGAAAAGCGCAGTGAACTGATGTCCGTGTCGGTGGTCCGCACACCAATCGACCCGGACGTCGCTGTCCGCCTTATCGTCAGAATTCCAATCGACGCTCGCGCTGAGATTCTGACCGGTGCGGGCTCGATAACGCTTCGAGGCTTAGCCGCAACCACTTTATTGACATCAGATTCAGGTGCCATCCTCGCAGAGCTTCCGTCGCCCCCGAATGTTGATATTCGGGCTCATTCCACCAGGGGCAAGGTCCATTCGGGATTTATTCCCGCTACCGCCATTGGCGAATTGCTCGAGACGCGCATCGGCGCGGGCGACAGGGCCCTCAGAATCTCGTCTGAAAGCGGAAACATCACGCTCAATCTGTTCGCTGAGAATAGTCTTAGGACTGACACTGCTGCGCCTCAGTTGGTGCGCAGTGGCAGCCTGCCCCGAGGTGCTGGAACGCCTGCTGAACAGTTTGCTGGAGAGGAGGTCAGCGATGGGGATGTGATCAGAGTGGACGCGCAGCTTGTTACTCTGAATATGAGTGTGATTGATCGAAATACGAATCGAGGTCTGTTGGGTTTGACCCAAGCGGATTTTAGGCTGTTTG
Organism: Pyrinomonadaceae bacterium; assembly: GCA_035512935.1. GTDB lineage: Bacteria > Acidobacteriota > Blastocatellia > Pyrinomonadales > Pyrinomonadaceae > PSRF01. Next base: position 56,417 of record DATKDA010000062.1, read on the forward strand.
AAGATGGGATCGAGCAGGACTTGGTGCGCTTTGACTCTTCGTCCGCGCCGTTTGATCTTGTCTTATTGATCGATGTCTCTGGCTCCACTCGTGAGGTTATTAAGCTGATTCGCGCGGCTGCTTTGCGCTTCATCAATGCTGCCAGGCGGTCTGATCGCATCGGCATAATCACTTTTGCCGGACAGCCAGCCGTGATATCGCCTCTGACTCTCGATCGTCAACACCTGCGATCCAGTGTCGATGCGATTGACACCTCGTCCGGCGACACAAAGCTTTACGACGCGATCGATTTTGCGATGAACCAGTCAGGCGGCGCCCCAGGAAACACCCGGCGCAAGGCGATTGTACTGATGAGCGATGGTGTGGATGGGACTATCCCCGGCGTGTTTGGACAGGAAGGCTCTTCAGTTGTTTATCGGGATCTGCTTGCCCGAGTTCGTGAGTTCGACGGCGTGCTTTATACTCTTTGGCTAAACACAGAGTATGAGGCTTTGCACCCGCACGACACGCAGCCTGAGGCGTTTGAGATGGCTCATAAGCGCATGAAGGAACTTGCGGATGGCGGGGGTGGTCTCTTTTATGAAGTGGATAAACTCGAGAGTCTTGCGGGCGCTTACGAACGCGTAGTTGCTGACCTGGGTACCGTATACAGTCTTGCCTATCGTCCTTCAAATAGCTTGCGGGACGGAACCTGGCGCGGGATCCGAGTGAGTGTTAGGCGGCAAAATGCCGTGGCCCGTGGCAAGCGTGGCTATTACGCAAATTGATTCAGTAATGAAGGCGAGATCCACTCTTGGATGTTTTGTCGTTCGTTTGGGTGTGGTGATCTGTGTAGCTGCCGGAGGTTGCCTGGCCCAGACCGCGGAGCCGGACGAAACGATTCGGATTGATACCAACCTCGTAGACCTGAAGGTCCGGGTTACAAGTCTGAATCGTGAGGGTCATAAGCCTCTCCTGGAGCAGGAAGACTTTCAGGTGTTTGAAAACGGGGAAGCGCAGGAAATAAGTTTCTTTGCTGCTGCCGATGCTCCTTTTGATCTGGTCCTCTTGATCGACCTTTCCGGCTCCACGGCGGAGAAGATCAAGCTGATTCGGCGCTCAGCGAAAGCTTTCGTCGAGGCCACGCGACCAACCGATCGCGTTGGCATCGTCACTTTCAGTGACACTATACAGATAATTTCAAACCTAAGCGTGGATCGGTTACTGCTGAAGAGACTTATTGACCGGATCGAGAAGCCGGTCGGAGGAACGAATTTCTGGGATTCGCTTAATTACGTTTTCGGCACGATGCTTTCAACCCAGGAATCATCGCGTCGTAGCGCTGTCATCGTAATGACTGATGGCGTTGACAACGCTTTGCCCGACGTTTTTGGCGATGGCTCACAAATAGGTTTCACTGAACTGCTGGTAAAAGTGCGTGACTCGGCGGCAATAGTCTTTCCGATATATCTTGATACGGAGAAAGAACAGGTCAGACGGGACCGCCGCATGGCGGCAACTTATTCCATAGCGCGCGATCAGCTTGCTGAACTGGCTGACGCCTGCGGGACCGTGGTCTATCGGGCCAACAAACTGAAGGATCTTGAAAAAGTTTACCAGCACGTAATCAGAGATATCGCTACGGTTTACAGCATCGGCTATAGCCCCTCGAACCCGCAGCGTGACGGGGGATGGCGTTCCGTGAGCGTTCGGGTTCGTGACAAGCCGGGAGTTGCAGTGCATACGAAACCCGGCTACTACGCAAAAGTCGTATCTGAGCGTTGAGATTTGCTTGATAGACCTTGTAAATAGACGTTAGAGGACTATAATGAGAGGGTATTTCCAACGTTCCCGATTTAGCAGAAAAATCCAGAGGAGGTTCTGCCATGAGAAGAGGTTTGTTGCTTGCGTTGGCTCTTTTAGTTGTCGGATTGGGATGCACAACCGAACTGGCAGTGGCGCAAAACAATGAGCAGAACCGTGAGAAGTTTGTAATTTCAGCCAGAGCTGGTGGGATAAACGCAATCACTGGCCGGGCTACCGTGCAAACCAGCCGAAGCGGCGAGTGGCAACCGCTTACAATTCACGATGACCTTCAAGGGGGCGATATCGTCCGCACCGGTAGTGGTAGCAGGGTCGAGATGTTGCTCAATCCAGGCTCCTATCTTCGAGTTGGAGAGAACTCTGAGTTTGTCCTCGCAAGTAACTCGCTCGAAAACCTTGAGATTCGCATAGTCAGAGGCGCGGCTGTCGTCGAGGCGACGGGAGCGGACGGCATGGAGTTGCTGATAAACATCACGACGCCACACGCCAAACTTGCCATTGTGAGACATGGGCTTTACCGCGTAAACGTTCTACCGACGGATTCCACTGAACTCATTGTGCGCAAGGGACGGGTCGTGTTAAGCGATTCGCAAAAGAATATCAAGGGTGGAAATAAGGTAGTTTTCAGTGGTAATAGTACCTATTTCGTTGCAAAGCTCCAGAAGCATGAAAAGAAACACACGGAAGCCCTTGATGTTTGGAGCAAAGAACGCGCGAGCACTCTGGCAAAGGCAAACAGACGGATAACCGACAGAATGCTGACTTCGGCACTCACGTCTTTCAATAGCAGCTTTGCTGGAATCTTTGACAACCGCGCTCGCTCGGGCGGTCTCTGGGTATTCAACGCTCGGACGGGTTGTTATACGTTCCTGCCGTTCTACTTTGGTTGGGGGTCGCCCTACGGCTCAAGCTATTCAAATACTTTGTATTACAGCGGCTTTGGTTGCTGTGGTAACCGGCGCGGTGTTTACCAGCCTTATCCTAATATGGGTGGTAATCCTTCGACAGGCTCAGGTGGTTCCAACCCGAGAAATACCATCACTTCGCCCGGTCCCTCAATGGCGCCGCCCAAAGTTGAAATGAGCCCGCCGACACAGGCTCCCTCCGGAGGTCGCGGCAAATCAGGAACGTTGCCCATGCTCTGAGCGAACTGGATCCTTTGTGAGACTGTTGAGTTGTTCTGTAACCAGGGCCAGAACTCCGTTTCGTGACATTCCTGCCAGTATGAGTTGTGTCAAGGCCGCCCGAAGTTGTGCCTGCAACCGCTCTTCAGACTTTTCTATCATGATCCTGGACGTAACAACCGCGCCCGCACCATGCCTTACTCGAATCAGTCCTTCGGCCTGAAGGCGTCGGTAAGCATGGGCAATAGTATTCAGGTTAACCCCCAAATCCGCTGCCACCTGTCGTACAGGAGGTAATGAGTTACCCTCTTTAAGTTCTCCTCGGGCAATCAAAGCCTTAATTTCGTCTGCGACCTGCTGATACAGCGGGCGCCTATCTCTTTCATCTATAGTGATATACATAAGTGTCTAGCACGTCTATACACTAAGCGGCATCTGCTTGTCCAGCGGGTTACGACTTGATTTTGTTGGCACAAATGAGTGCGCCATGAGTGACTGTGGCAATGCCGGCCCCCGGAAAAGTAGTGTCCCCGACCATGAAGAGGTTTGATATGGAGGTGCTGTGGCCTACAGAATTAAGCCCAGAAATCTCCAGAGCTTGCCCGATACCCCCGACCATTCCCAACCTGCGGCGAGTGAGTTCATAGTAAGTTCGCGGTGTCGCGGTCTCGATCACTTCGATTCCCGACCCGAGTTCCGGGAGAGCAGCATGGACCTTAGCCCACCATTCCTCAAGAGCGGCCTGATCCTGTGTTTCGTGCTCGACTTCACTTTCGTGATACTGAAACCAGTCCTCTGCTTCGGTGAACGTGTGAACAGTGACCGCGCGCTTTTCGGCAGGAGCCCGGAGATCCCATTGAGGTGTGGCCGCAAACGCAAACTGAGCGCGATGCGGAGCGTAGGACTTTCCATCTTGCCAGTCCGTTAACACTAACAGACGATCCGCTTGAAGCCTCTGGGCGGCCTCTTCATCCATGCCAAGGTAAAGCATGTAGGCTCCCCAGCCGCGCAAGCTTTTGAGCCGGTGTCGCATTTGAGCTGGCGTGCGATTAAGTCCGACAAGCTTGCCATAAGTGTCCCAGACGGTCAGGTTGCTGACTATGGCTCGAGAGGCATTTACTCTTTCACCGCTCAATAGGTCGACTCCCGCAGCTCTACCACTGCTGTCGTACGCCAATCGGAGCACCGGTGCGTTGCAGCGGATTACTCCACCACTCTTTTGGATTGATTCTTCCAATCGGCCCACGAGGGCGGTTGGGCCACCAGCGATTGCAAATAACGGCTGACGCCCAATCTCCAGTGCCACGCTGCCGAAGAGATAGGAACACTCTTCACTGGAAGACTGGGTAAAGGTTTGCAGTTGAAGATCAATGAAGCGTCGAAAGCGATTTGAGGTCTGAGACAGGTGATTAGCGACGGTATCATTCCTTGAACTCCAGAGATACCGAGCAATCGCCGGCGCGCGCAATGCCGTGCCCAGCAATTGGGACCAGCTCGCGCTGGGTAGATCACCAACCCGATCCATTGTGCGGATGACCTGGAGACTTACGCGTCTCGCGTCGCGATAAAATTCGATTGCTTCAGCGGCGCACTCAGGAAAAGCAGTACGCAGGGACGCTTCGAATTGCTCTGTATCGTGGGTAACTGCAACTTGTGTGTTGTCAGGAAGCCGGATGAGATACGAAGGCTCGAGCACTCGAGTTTTTGGGGCGTCGATTGAAAGCTCGGTGAAGACCTGCTCGTGAATTCCGCCTTCATTCCATCCGTGATAGAGACCTGCACCCGGTTCGAAGGAATAACCAAACTTTTCGAAGGTCCGAGCGCAGCCACCCGGTTGCGATTCTCTTTCCAATAGACAAACACCCAAGCCGCGTTTGGCAAGCAAAGCTGCTACGGTTAGCCCGCCGATGCCGCCCCCCACCACGACAACCTCGTAAGTCATCTATCCCACGTGACGGACCAGGCCTTCAACTAACTGAACTGCCTCAATTTGCCTGGTCTGCGGAAGGTAGCGCTCGAGCCACGGTTGCAGCAGAAGGACAAGCGACTGAATACCATTGAAGACGAGATGAATGACGAAACAAGGAAGAAGGCTGCCTGTATAGGCGCGCACCAGAGTGAGGGCCACGCTCAAAATCATGATTACGCTGAGGACACCAAGATTGTTGTAGTACTGCAAGATGTGTACAGCGAGGAACATCCCAGAGACTATAACCACGGCCCACCGTGTGCCGAGTACCTTTTGGAACGCAGCAAAGAGTACGCCCCGGTAGATCACCTCCTCGACCAGCGGCGCGGTCGCCACCGCCAGGAACGCAACGATCCACCGGGCCTGTGGAGAGCTCTTTATCAACTGATCAAGTTGAGTCTCGCTCCCTCTAACCATCGTAGTGATAAGCAGTCCCACACCCAGCAGCAGCACGGCCAGCCCGATAGCTTTCCAAGGACCGAAGTTCCTTGGCCAACTCCAGCCTAGAGTCTTCCAGAAAGGGCGGCGTCCCCTGTTCGTAACGATCAACCAGGCTAAGCCCAGCGTTAGAAAGTGAGCCGGTAGTACGCCGACGATCGAGAGTACGATTATCTGTTGCTCAGCTCGAAAAGCTTCACCGGGACCATAGACGGCTACTCTGTAGAGAACGTAAGGGATCAAGGTAAGCACAGGGACGATGATGAGCAAGGCAACACTTAGACCCCACGTTGCCAGGGCTTCAATCAAGCCCCACGGAGGATTACTCGGGTCTGGAATCTCATCAGGTCTCTCCGGTGCGGTAAGGAGTGTTCCGGGCGTTTCCGGGAAGGAACCGGAGAGAGAAGAAGATTCGTTACTGGTCACTATGGGGCTGAGTGTAAGAGACTAATGTAAAACGGTCAATATCCTTTCAAGCGTGTCAGATGTGCTTAGTGAAGAAGCAGCGGGGTTGCTAACTAACTACCCCGCGGGATAGCCAACTTCGAGTATTGCCGGACCGACTCGAGGCGCTGCCAGCATGAGACCAATGATGGTCTTAGCATCTTCAATCTCTCCTGAGGTCACCATTTCAAGCGCTACTGGGAGGGGGAGACGAACAACCTCGATGATCTCGTCTTCTTCGAGCTGTTGCGTGCTTTCACTCAGCCCCGTCGCCAGATAGACCCACATCTTCTCCTCCAAAAATCCTGGTGAGACATAAAACTCTGCGAGTTTCTTGAGTCTGTCAGCCCTTAATCCGAGCTCCTCCTCGAGTTCCCGCGCGGCGCCCACCTCGGGTGCCTCGCCACCATTGAGTGTGCCGGCTGGGGCTTCGAGCAGGTAACGCCGAATTGGGTGTCGATACTGGCGTACCAAAACGACGATTCCATCGTCGAATATGGGAATGATCACCGCGCTTCCCCCATGGTGCACAACCTCGCGTTTGTAAGTCAGATCCCCTTCCCGGACTGTATCAACCGTTACGCTGAAAATACGTCCTCGAAAAACATCGACGCTCTCAATGATCTGCGGGGCCTCTTTATTAACGTCCATTGAAGTTGTTCCTCTTAGGTTTGTTCGCGACTTTATCTCGAAGTTCCCCTATGAAGTAGAGCGAACCCGTGATGCAGATGACGCCCTGTGGAGGAGTCAAGGCAACAGCCCTCTGGAGTGCTTGCGTTGCCGATTGGGCTGCAACGATCTGTGTGCTGTTGACGATTTGTCGGGCAAGGCCTTCAACTACTTCCAACTTAGCTGCCCGCGAGTTGTCAGGGCTTGCGAGTACCAGCACGTCAGCTGCCGGAAAGAGGATCCGGCCCATCTGTTCGATCTCTTTGTCACGCATTACTCCAAATACAATCGTCAGAGTTGTTCTTACAAACTCATCCAGATAGCTTCGTAGCGCGCGGGCCCCGGAAACATTATGCGCTCCGTCCAGCAGGATTGCCGGCTTTCCTGGTAGCAATTCGAGACGCGCTGGATGTCTGGCCCGCGAGATCCCTTCGATAATGGCTTTCGATGGTATCTCGAATCCTTGTGCACGAAGCGTTTCGGCAAGACGTAAGGCCACGCCAACCGTCTGAACTTGATGGCGACCGCGCAGCCCTAACTTAACGTCCTGATACCTACCTTCAGCCGTTTCAAATGTCACGATAAGCCTGCCGGTTGGTGAATTGCCGGTAATTTCTGCCTTCCAGTCCGCAATGCCCGGTTTTACGCCGGAACGTTCGCACTGTTGTCTAATGTGATTGAGAACCTCGGGAACCTGAGGCGCAACTATCGCCTTGACTCCGGGTCGAATAATTGCGGCCTTTTCCATGGCAATACTTCCAAGCGTTTTCCCGAGAAGCTCTGTGTGGTCCAGGTCAACGGCTGTAAGTCCCACAATCTCAGCGCCCGCTGCCGTGGTCGAATCCAGGCGACCACCGAGTCCGGTTTCAAGTATCGCGAGTTCAACGCCGGCGGCGCGGAATGCAAGCAGGCTAACCGCCGTTACATGCTCGAAGAATGTCGGCAGGGCCTCGAGTATGCCGTCCCTGACCAGCCGTTCTGCCGCCGCTCGCACTTCACTGGCATAGCGAGCAAAGTCAGCCTCAGTGATCTCGTGGCCGTCAATGTTTATTCGTTCGGTTATCGAAACGAGGTGTGGCGAAGTAAAGAGGCCCGTGCGGATTCCGGCAGACCGGCAGATCGAAGCCAATGTAACGCAGGCTGAACCCTTGCCGTTGGTTCCCGCGATCTGAACTTTTGGGTATGCCCGCTCGGGATTATCAAGGGCGTTGAGGAGGAGTTCTGTGTTCCGGAGGCCAAGCTTTATAGCGAGGGTCTCGTGACCCAGACTCAACAGGTAGCTAACCGCCTCGTCAAACCGCATGAAGTAAATAAATGGCGCCAGGAGTTATTTGCGGGATGCGGATCGAGCTCGGGCCTTCTCCGATTCTCGCTCCCCCTTGATCTCGGGGTTCATCATGAAGCTCAGAAGTCTGATGATAAAGCTCCGCATTTCGCGGCGATCGACGATGGAGTCAATCATGCCGTGTTCGAGCAGGAACTCCGAGCGCTGGAAATCCTTCGGCAGCTTCTGCCGGATGGTCTGCTCAATCACGCGGGGACCCGCAAAGCCAATCAGGGCCTTTGGCTCGGCGATGATCGTATCTCCGAGCATTGCGAAGCTCGCAGTTACCCCGCCGGTTGTCGGATCTGTGAGAACGGAGATGAAAGGAAGCCGGGCCTCATCGAGCGCCGCCAGTGCCGAGGCAATCTTGGCCATCTGCATCAACGAGAGTGTGCCTTCCTGCATTCGCGCACCTCCGGACGCCGAAAAAACTATCACGGCAGCGTGGTCCTGGAGCGCACGCTCGATCAGGCGAGTGACTTTCTCTCCTACGGCCGATCCCATCGAGCCGCCAATGAAGAGCATGTCCATGGCCCCGGCCAGCACGGGCTGGTTGCCTACTTTGCCCCGGGCATTGATGATTGCTTCGGGCAATCCTGACAATTTCTGGGCCTGTCGGAGCCGGTCTGGGTACGGCTTGCTATCAACGAACTCGAGCGGATCGATAGAGATTACCTCAGTATCCAGTTCCTCAAAATGCCCATCGTCAAAGAGCATAGTGAGTCTGTCGCGGGCGCCGATGCGGAAATGGTAGCCACAGTGCCGGCACACCTGAAGCGCTTCGTCGAGTTCGCGTTTGTAGAGATGGGCTTCGCAGCCATCGCATTTGACGAAAACATTCTCCGTTTTGACGACCCGTTCCTCGGGCGGAACGGTTTCGATCCGTTTGCTTTTTTTGCTAAACCAGGGCATCGGCGGTTTGTCTCTCCCCGGGTTCCTGAGGGCCTTTTGCGCCCTTAGACGTAGATTTTGAACCCGTTCGCGCTTTGCTCAGCACGATAAGGAGTTCCTTCTCTGAGCTCAGGAGGTTATCACAGTAACGCCGGGTGGCAAAAAGGCAGGCTAAGTCCTGGGCCTAGTGGAGTGTGTGTATCACCAGTCAATTTTCCGGATTAGTCGTTTGCTTCTCCTCATCGGTGTTGGCCCCAGCCAGAGAAGAGCGCAGCTCTGGGGTTCAGTATTTCTTGTATTCAGGGTATTCTTGGCCACGCTCGGATCCGATTCTCTACGCTATCCGCATCGGGATCTATTACTCGTTCAAAGCTAGGAGAGCCTCATATGCCTGTTGAAAGACTATTACTCTTACTCGTCCTCGTTGCCGCTTCTACGCTGACCGCTGCTTCCCAGTCTGGAAGAAGGGTTGTTACACCTGTGCCAACGGCGCCCATTCAACCTTCACTCAACCCGGAACCCGAACCTAGACCCGCCATGCGGCCCTCGCGGTTGCTTTTCCTGCCGGAGAGTCTCCGTGACCGCCCAATTAGGTCGCTCGACAGCGGCACCTTCCGACTCGCAGACTTCGAGGGCAAGGTTGTAGTAATAAACATCTGGGCTTCCTGGTGTGGTCCGTGCCGTAGAGAAGTCCCTGAGTATGAGAAAGTACGTAAGGGTTATGCAGAAGGCGACGTAGAGTTCATCGGATTGACGACTGAAGACCCGCGAACCTCCTCTGATAAGGTGAAGAAATTCTTGCGTGATGTTAAGTTCGGTTTTCGCCTGGGTTGGGCCGATCGTGATATGGCACGTACGTTGATGAACGGCAGAAACGCGATCCCTCAGACGTTGGTCATCGACGCTAACGGACGTGTCGTCGACCATTGGACCGGCTACGCGCCCGGCCGCAGTGGGGACAGGTTAAAGCAGACGATCGAAAGGGCCCTGGAATAGCACCGCGGCGTGAGTAGAGTGTAGGAACCGGCGCTCTTGACTTAAAACTCTCTCCTCTGCCTTATACCAATTGTCGAGCCAGATCCGAGGCCGTCTGCTGACGATCGTCTGGGTTCTTCGCCAGGGCTTGCATGATCGCGGCCGATATTCTTCTGGGTATTTTCAACGAAGGTCCCAGTGGGGGCACCTCTTCATACAGATGCTTGTTGACAATTCCCGAGACGGTTTCACTCGCGAACGGCCGCTCGCCGGAGAGCATTTCGTAGAACATCGCACCAAGGCTATAAACATCTGAGCGGGCATCCAGCGGTTCACCCATGCACTGCTCCGGCGACATGTAATAAGGCGTTCCTACTACCGTAACAGTGGGCCATGAACTTGCATCGGCCACGAGTTTCGCAAGGCCAAAGTCAATCACTTTCACACTCTCGAATTCGTAGTCATCATTGGGCGCAACAACGAGAATGTTCTCAGGCTTGAGATCGCGATGAACAACCTCCTGCTTATGCGCCGCCCCTGCACCGGCACAGATCCCCCGCATCAGCCTCACGGTCCGCTCAACCGAAAAATGCTCTTTGCTGTTCAGGAGATCGCGAAGTGGCGTGCCTTTGACGAACTCCATGACCAGAAAAGCCGGGGCATTGTCATCGCCGGCTTCGCCGAAATCATGAATAGTAATGACGTTTGGGTGATGGACCATCGCCGCGGCGCGCGCCTCTCTGCGAAACCTCGTGAGCGCCGCGTCGCTTTTAGCGAATCGTCCCAGCAAGATCTTGACGGCCACATCGTCTCCGATATGAATGCGACGAGCGCGATATACAACGCTCATGCCACCTTCACCGAGTCGGGCGGTTAGCTCGTATTTGCCCTCTATGGTGTGGCCGATCAGCGGGTCTGGATTGACAAGGCGTACGGTTGGGAGCGAGGCAGCGTAGTGGTTTTCGTAATATGGATGAGTTCCATGAGAGCCCGGCAGAATGAGCGGCAAGCCGCAGTCAGAACAGAACATCGCGTCATCATTCAGGTACAATTCGCACTCCGGGCAAAAGGGATGGCGGGCTCGGAGATCTGCAAGCATCTGATGGAGTTGGTCCTCCAGTACATCCAAGCCATTCGCTTCTGCCGAAAAACTCCGTAGCCTGCCCTCGATATCAAAAAGATAGTAGGCTGGGACAAACCCAGGCTCGTTGGAAAAGGCATCACTCAGCTTGTGCTCGTTATCAAGCGCGCAAGGCTCGGTGAGGTGAAGCTTTGCCATTGCTTCGCGGACCCGCTGGGCATCCTTCTCCTCTTCGGACTGCGGAATGTGTACGGCGATAACACCCAATCCGTCACGTTTCCCTCTGCTTCGCAACTCCGCTAAGTGCGCGAGGTTGATTTTGGAAACTTCGGAGTTGATAGACCAGAAATGAACCAGTGTGGGTCGGCCCTTTATTTTCCGGCCGATAGTTTCGTGGGCATTCGGTGTAGCCTGATTGAGCCATTCAGTGGCTCCCTCGAAGGATGGCAGGGGGGAATCGACCTTCATGTGATTATTGGATATTAGCACGAGCGGACTTGGGCGCCAGGGGTTTCTGACGTGCGCCAGGCAACACCTGAACGAGATGTCACGGTGCATCTTTGAAGAGCGCCCATAACGGGTTGAGTTTGATTGGCGCAAAATCGACTAGGAGAGTTATCATCCCTCATCAACAATAGTCAGTAATTCGATCAGGAGGACCTGTAAAACATGCGACACGCTTCTATTTTCTGGCTTGCTTTTTTGGCGATCATTTTAGTTCCCACTGCGAGCTTCTCCCAAAGTGGTCAGACGGCTGGTCAGATGGAGACTTCCCGCGGCGTTGCGGGTGGCGGCGTATTGGCTCCCGGCTGGACCGGGAAGATCGACGCCAAAGAGGAGGCAGCCGGATTGACCCTCAATAGCGCGAAGTTTGTCAAAGACGGCGACGCATTGCATGTAACTACGGGTCCGGCTGTGACGTACTGGAATCCAGCCAACAAAGCTTCGGGAGACTACACCGTAAAGGCAACGTTCAAGGAACCGAAGTACATGAGCTTGAATAACCACCCACATCCTTACGGGCTGGTAATTGCGGGTAACGATCTGGGGACAGACCAGCAGAGTTATTTGTACTGTGCAGCTTACGGCAACGGCAATTTTATCGTTCGCGGTTTCGGACCGGCGCCATTTCAAATGAACGGCCCTCGTCCCAGTGCGGATCCAGCGGTCAACAAGGCGGCTGGCGTCGGAGAGCCGGTAACCCAGGAGATTGCGATTTCAGTGAAGGGTGACAAGGTTGAGTGTGCTATTAACAACAAAGTCGTCGCGAGCTACGACAAATCTGCGCTGGTAACGACAGGTAAGCTCAAGTCAACTGACGGTGTGTACGGTCTCCGGTTCGCTCATAACACAGAAGCCATCGTGACTGGCTTCACGATCACGAAGCCTTAGGGTGTAACTCGCTTTGAAAATCGCCGGCATCTACTCGACCCGCTTAAGAACTAACGTCGAGCCGGTAGGTCGCCCCCTTAGGTTCTGCTTCTTCACCCCGGGAGGGGGTGAGATCGGTATAGACCGGAACGCTCATGCACTCTCTTGTAAGCACAACCGTCCCGCACTTTACTCGGCGACCCCCCTCGCCGATCGGCGACTAACATGTTATTGACGCTTATTCATAATCCTGGAGCAGGTGACGAGGAAGAGCACAGCGCAGAGCATCTTCAAGCACTCATCCGTGATGTGGGCCACGAAGTTCGCTATCAGTCTTCTGACGACGATGGATGGGAAGATGCGCTCTCTGAGCCGAGCGAACTCGTCGTGGTCGCCGGAGGTGACGGAACAGTTGCGAAGGTTGCCAGGAAATTAAGCGGCAAAAGAGTTCCCATGACTGTGCTCCCACTTGGAACAGCCAACAATATTGCAAAAACTTTCGGGTTGACTGCGATTCGCTTCGATCAATTAGTGGCAGGATGGGCGAAGGGAAGGACTATCGATTTCGATTCAGGCATTGCCAGCGGTCCCTGGGGTACGCGACAGTTTATAGAAGGAGTTGGTACGGGACTCTTTGCGCGTACGATGTTGCGGTTGGACACTGAATACGAGCCTGCGCTTGCCGGGGCAGAAGGGCCGGAAGAAGAGCTTGACGCGGTCCTGGTCGTTCTGAAGCGCCGGTTACAACAGTTCCAGCCTCAGAATCTTAAGATTACCCTGGACGGCAAAGACCTCTCCGGGAACTACCTCATGCTCGAAGCGATGAATATCAGGTATCTGGGCCCGAATCTTTTCCTTGCTCCAGAAGCTGAACCCGGCGACGGTCTCCTCGATATTGTTCTTCTGGACTCGCGCCACAAGTCCGAGTTGTTTGAGTATCTATCCGATCACCTGAACGGAGAGCTGCGCCCACCCGGATTGAGAGTAGTCCGCGGCCGGCACCTGCAACTCGTCTGGGAAGGGTTCGACATTCATATTGATGACGAGGCCTGGCCCGCTGAGGACCTTCCGGAGAAGGCGTCTGGTCTTATTGACGTTAAAGTTCTTGCGAGCTCACTCAAATTCCTCATTCCCGCCTGAAGCGAGTTTGAAGGACATCAAAAAAAGAATCTGAAAGTCCCAAGTCTCAAAAAACAATCAGCAATCGCAAATCAAAAATCCCTAGAACTCTATCCCCTGCTGGGCGCGGATTCCAGCGGTAAAAGGATGCTTTATCTCGCGCATCTCCGTAACCAGATCTGCGGCTTCAACAAGTTCCGGTGGGGCATCACGACCGGTTACTACAATATGTAAGGCGGGTTGCGAAGCCCGTACGACGCGAATCTCTTCAAGAACCTCTGCCACCGGCAGCATCTGGTAGCTCAATACATAGACGAGCTCGTCAAAAACAAGCAGGTCATAGTTCCCGCTCCGCAGTTTCTCGACGCACAGGTTCCAGGTTGCGCGTGCCGTAGCCCGATCCTGTTCGGGATTTTTGGTATCCCAGGTGAACCCATCGCCCATCGTGTGGACTTCAATTCCAAGTTTCTCGGCTGCTTCGTGCTCACCGTAGCGATCGTGCCGAGACTTCATGAATTGAATCATGCAGCAGTTAAGCCCTCGTCCGGCGGCCCGCATCAACAGCCCCAGCGCTGCTGTGGTTTTACCTTTGCCGTTACCCGTATTGACAATCAGGAGGCCGCGAGTCTGCTCCTGATAGTCTTCGCGGCGCCACTTGTATTTCTTTTCTTTGACTGTCATTGACCGTAAACAGTCGAACGCGGAGCATTTGAACGATTCACTGCTCCGCGTCTGAATTTTCATCAACTAAACGACCGGGTCGGAGGAGTCCTCCTGGTCGGCATCTCGCAAAGCATCTTCTGTAATATCTTTGAGTCCGTTTGCGCGCTTCACTGCGCTCTGAAGCAGATTGACAATCTCTTCCTCCACTTCTTCCCATTGACCTTGAAGAGTGCAACCGGCAGCGTTGCGATGGCCGCCTCCGCCAAATTTTTCGGCAACACGAGCTACGTTCACATCACCCTTGGACCTTAAGCTGGTACGGTATACACCAGGCGCACATTCCTTCAACAGGGCGACCGCTTCCACCTCGCCTACCGTCAAAGGGTAATTCACAAACCCATCTGTGTCTTCGTCAGAAGCGCCGGCGCGCTCCTGCATGTCGAGACTTTGGCGCATACAGGCGACGTGACCCGTTTCATCGCGTTTCGCAGTGGAGAGGACCTCGCCCAATAACTGAATGCGACTCCAGGGATAACTTGCAAATACGGCTTCCGCTGTCTTTGCGGGCTTGACTCCGGTACGGACGAGTTCGGAGGCGACCTTAAAGGTACGCTCAGTGGTATTCGAGTAATGGAAAGAACCGGTGTCGGTAATGAGGGCTGTATAAACGCATTCAGCAATCTCTTTTGTGACGCGAACGCCAGTTGCTTTGCACAGGTTATAGATCATTTCGCCGACGGCGGAGGCAGTTGAATCGATCCAATTCACGGTGCCGAAGAGTGCCGTGGTGGAATGGTGGTCTATATTGACCACAAATTGCTTTTCGAGATCCGCCAGTCCGGGACGGGTGATATCCGAGCACTCGATGACGAATACGGCCTGGTAAGGGCGGTCCACGGTGGGAGTTACTCGCACTTGTTTGGCGCCCGGGAGCTGCCGATAAGCGTGCGGAACAGGATCCCGCATTATTACTTCGACATCCTTATCGAGGGCGCGCAACAACCAGTAGAGACCCAGAGATGAACCCAGGCTGTCACCATCCGGGCGAACGTGAGAGGTGATTGCGAAAGTTCGTTTTGATTCGATCACCTCGACCACTTGACTAAGCATCGTAATTCAAGGGATGCAGGGAAGAAGAACCGTGAAACAGAGATGACGGTCTGGTTCACATTCATCTTTCATCCCTCATCTTTTCATCCTTTCTAGAACTTTCCCATTCTCGCTCGATCTCCACCAGCAACTTGTCAACTCGTTCCCCCTCTTCCTCTATCCGGTCGCGCACGAAATGCAGTTCAGGGGCGCGGGGTAAATTGAGGGACAGACTTAACTGCTTGCGAACGTAGGGCGCCGCTTTTCGCAACGCCTTCAATGCCAACCGATGTTCCTCTTCACCGCCCGCAACCGTGACATAGACGGTTGCGTCTCGCAGATTGTTTGCAACCCGCACGTCCGTAACGGTGACCATTGTCAACCGCGCGTCCTCGAGCTCGTATCCGACGATCTGTGATATCTCCTCACGTAAGACATCTGCTACTCGTTCCGGGCGACGCATGGTAAAAAACAGCCGACATTAGGTACGAAGCATATCTACTTCGCGCCTGCGGTCCTTTAAAGTTCAGTCGCAGCAACCTTCTCAACCACATAGGCTTCGATCTGGTCGCCTACCTTTAGATCGTTAAAGTTTTCGAGGCCGATACCGCACTCAAATCCTTCACGAACCTCTGAAACGTCATCCTTGAAGCGGCGCAATGACGAGATGTTGCCTTCCCACGTCACGACGCCATCCCGGATCAACCGGGCTCGGGCGTTTCTGCGGATGTTGCCGTCGACGACCATCGTTCCGGCGACGGCGCCGATCTTCGGCACGCGGAACACCTCGCGCACGTCTGCTTTGCCAATGATCCGTTCTTTCTCGATTGCTTCGAGCATTCCGATCATCGCCGCGCGTATTTCTTCTTCAACCTTGTAGATGATCGAGTGGAGACGAATATCAACGGCCTCCTGTTTTGAGAGGTCGGCGGCGCGGGCTTCGGGGCGTACATTGAATCCAATGATGACCACGGCTGAAGAAGATGAACCCGCCTGCGTAGCGGAAGCCAGGAGCACGTCGGATTCAGTGATGGCCCCAACTCCCGAGCGAATGACCTTCACCTTGACACGGTCGGTTGAGAGTTTTTGCAGAGTTGACTTAAGCACCTCGACGGAACCCTGCACATCGGCCTTGATAATAACCAACAGTTCTTTAACTTCACTTTGACCCAGAGCCTCGATGCCTCGCTTAGTGGTTTGCAACAAGGCGGCCTGGCGGCTGAGCATCTGCCGATGATGAGAGATCTGCTGTGCCCTGGTTACGTCGGCGACGACCTGGAAGCTTTCTCCCGCCTGAGGCACACCCTGTAGACCCAGCACTTCGACCGGGGTTGCGGGCGGCACCTCGACGACAGGCTCGCCGCGATCGTTGAACATGGCTCTGACTTTGCCGAAGATTTGGCCGACGATGAACGGCTCATGAGTGCGCAGCGTACCCTGTTGTACGAGTACTGTGGCGACAGGACCCCGGCCGCGATCGAGTTTAGCTTCGAGCACGACACCGGAAGCCAGGCGCGTGGGGCTTGCCCGTAGATTCAAGAGATCTGAAGTCAGCAGGATCGTATCAAGCAAACCATCGACATTCTGGCGATTCTTGGCTGACACCAGAACCATCTCAGTTTCACCACCCCATTCAATAGGATTAAGACCATGTTGGGCCAGTTCCTGCCTGACGCGATCGGGATTGGCGTCTGGTTTATCGATCTTGTTGATTGCAACCACGATCGGGACGTTAGCCGCGCGTGAGTGCTCGATCGCCTCAATGGTTTGCGGCATCACTCCATCGTCGGCAGCTACTACCAGTACAACAATATCGGTGGCCTTGGCGCCTCGCGCTCGCATCATGGTGAACGCCTCGTGCCCAGGTGTATCGAGGAAGACAACCCGCCGGGTTTCGGCAGGATTGTCGGTGCTCGGTACCTGCACACTATAGGCGCCGATGTGCTGCGTGATTCCTCCAGCCTCGCCGCCCGCAACATCAGTGGCGCGAATGGCGTCCAGCAAGGATGTCTTGCCGTGGTCGACGTGACCCATGACCGTGACCACCGGAGCCCGTGGCAATTCCACGTCGTCGGCATCGGTGGCAATGAGTTCTTCAAACTCTTCTTCTGCCACCATCTCTTCAAAAGGAACAAACGCGACTTCGTAGCCGAAACGTTTGCCGAGATCGGCTGCTACGTCATCGTTCAAAGGTTGATTGATGGTGGCAAACACACCACGTTGTAGCAGCAGTGACACAACGTCTTTGGGTTTGATTCCCAACTTCTCAGCGAACTCCTTTACTGTCGAACCTTCAACCAGACGAACCGACCTCAGTTCTCCGGTGGGAGCTATATCCATGCGGCCTGCAATTCGATCTTCAAGAGTCTGGACAGCCGGCGGTGGAATGAAGTCTCCCTTCTCAAACCGCCCCCCCTTACCTTCCGACTTTCGTCCCGCTCGAGAGCTGCCCCGTCTGGATCTCCTTCTCCCGGCATCGGGCGGCGGAATATAGGTCGTTTGCGGCGTAAGAGTTTCTCCCGGTGTACCAACACGTTCCGATCGGGATAGCGACGGGCGCTCTCTGGCGCGAGTTCGCTCGACTCGTTCGCGCGGCGCGGCTGGCGTGGGAGGCACCGGAGCCGGCGCCCTTTCTCCCGGGCGGATTCCGGCGTTAAGCGCAGCAGCAGTCGGGCGAAGAACTCGAACTTGGCGACCCGGGGGAGGGGCTGTCTTAGATGGCTCCTCGGAAACTTCAGGCGCAGAAGTCTCTGGAATGGCTGCGGCCTCGGCGGTTGCAGCAGGAGCACTCTCGGGAGCTTCCACATCGGGCTCTGTCGCGGTAGCTGTCGCGTCGGCAGCCGGCTGTTCAGCGCGGACGGCCGGAGTCAGTTTCTTTACAAGCCTTGTGAGCGGCTTCGGAGCAGTGGTGGCGGACGCGGGCGTTTCGCTCACTGGCTCAGCGGCTTCGGGTGCAGTTTCGGCTTGCGGCGATGGAACGTCCTCTTGAATTTCGACTGGAGGCGGCTCTTCAACCGGACGCGCGGCGCGTTTCACGACCTTCACGGTGCGCTTAACTGCCGTCTCCTTTTTGGGGAAATACTTGTTGCGGATCTTCTCCGCAAGCTCTTTCGAGATGGAGTTTGAGGGGACATTGACATCGACGCCTTCGCGACGCACTTCTTCAATGAGCCGCTTGGTGTCGAGCTTCAGATCTTTGGCCAGGTCGTAGAGACGAACCTTCGAGGAAACTGTCATGCACTCCTTCTGGGCGCGGGTAACACAACGCGCCCTTGCCTCTTCATCAGTGATTAGGAACCTTCGCTCAAAACCACCGTTGAAGCTTGCGTTCAGAAGTGCAACGCTTGGCGGTAGGTTTTGGGCGAGCAGCGAAACACACGGGACGATCCCGTGCTCTCGCCTGATCTATTCGGCTGCATCTGGGGAAGCATCCTGCTTCTCTTCTTCATCGCTGCTCCCGAGTGATGCAGCATCTTCCGGTTCGGGAGCTGATGTTGACAGCGCTTCGGTTGTCGAGCTTGCCGAAGCAGGGTCTTGGCCTGTGACGAGGTTGGCTAAAGAGGGTTCCTCTTCGCTCAGTTCGTCAATGTGCTCTATTGCGGCGGCGCCGGTCGAGGTTATGTCGGGAGCGGGAGTGATTGTGTCAGGCCTCAAATCCAATCCCACTTCCTGAAGAAGAATGGCATTCTCCGAGACGGCCTCAGCTTCAGTCACAGCGACCGGGTCGGCTGATTCCTGGGCCAGCACCTCGGGCTCGGCAGAGAAGGGAACTCCCTTATCAACTGCCTCGTCATATCCTTCCGCAATCATTTCGTCCGATGGCTCAACCTCGCCTGGAGACAGTGTTTCATCGAGTTCCACCGAAATCGCATTAGCTTCAAGCGAAGTGCTTTCGTCTCCGTCGGCCACGACAGCCGCTTCACCGGCTTCTCCGTGAAGGCTGCGATCACCAATCGCAACTACCGCCTTTGCAGCATTGAGTATCGTTTCAGCCTCGTCCAGACTGAGGTCGAGAAACTCTACAAGGTCGTCAACAGAGGTATGCGCGAGGGCGTCGATATCCGAGATGCCATGCTCGGCGAGTGCCTCCGCCTGTGGAGCAGTCACGCCCTCGATTGCCGACAGTGGCACCGACTCTCCGGAAGCGATGAGAGCGCCCATCTGTTCGGTCACCTCGCGCTTCAGTTCTTCTTCGCTGCGGATATCAATGTTCCATCCCACCAGCTTTGTGGCCAGGCGTACGTTCTGCCCTCGCTTGCCGATCGCCAGAGATAGCTGATCTTCGTTGACGATCACTTCCATCTGACGATTTTCAATGTCGGTAATGCGTACCTGGTTGACCTTGGCAGGCGAAAGCGCATTGGCGGCGAAGACCGAAGGTTCGTCTGACCATTCAATGATGTCGATCTTTTCACCGCGGAGTTCGCGGATAATCGCCTGCACTCGAGATCCTTTCATACCTACACAGGCGCCCACTGGATCCACGTCTCGCTCGTTTGACATGACAGCGATCTTGGCACGCTCGCCCGGTTCACGAACGGCCGACTTGATTACAACCGTTCCGTCATAAATCTCAGGGACCTCCATCTCGAATAGACGCAGGAGCAACTCTGGGGAAGTACGGGAAACTTCCACTTGAGGCCCTTTTGACTCCTTCGAGACATTGCTGATCACCACGCGAATGCGTTCACCCTGGTTCCACTGTTCGCCGCGTGATTGCTGTGATCGGGGGAGGATGGCTTCCAGGTTTCCTAAATCGACAATGATATTGCCGCGCTCGAACCGCTTGACATAGCCATTTACCAGATCGCCGATCTTGTCGATGTATTGTTCGTAAACATTTGTCCTGACTGCATCGCGCACCTTCTGGAAAAGGATCTGTTTGGCAGTCTGAGCGGCGATCCGTCCTAGTTCTTCCATCGGCAATGGCAGTAAGAGGGCGTCACCCAGTTCGACCTCGTCACCAGCCAACTCACGCGCTTCATCAATCGAAAGCTCGGTGGCAGCGTTAGTAACTTCGTCGACAACTACCTTCGACGCGGATAGCTCGATCCCGCTTTCGGGGTTCCAGTCAACCTGGATATCTTCGCCCGACTTGAACTGTTTTTTGGCGGCTGCCCGCACCGCCTCTTTCATGGCCTCGATAACGAGATCACGTTCGATGCCTTGTTCCTGACAAAGCGCTTCGATGTTCTGGGCAATTGATGAACTCATGGGACTTGCTGTCTCCGCTGGCTCGACGCCAGGTTCAGCCTGCGCCGTTTGAGCCTATTCAGTTGTTGACTGCCTATTTAGCGCCCTGGGCGCGCTTGAACTCTTCTTCGATATCAATTTCAAGATTCGCTCTGGTAATCGAATCAATAGGAATTCGGACGTTGCCGCTAGTTCGGTCCTCAAACAGTACGTCCTCACCATCAAGCCCGAGCAGGCGACCACGAAAGTTTCGCTGCCCTTCAATTGGACGCTGCGTCTTTACTTTGGCGAGCTTGCCGGCGAACCGTTCGTAATCCGTCCGCTTATAAAGTCCGCGTTCCAGACCGGGTGACGATACCTCCAGCGTATAAGCGGAATGTATAAAGTCCTCAACGTCGAGGATTGTGCCCACGTGGAGGCTCACTTCTGAACAGTCTTCGTGAGTTACACCTCGGGGCTTATCAATAAAGATGCGAACAATCGGTCTGTTCTGTGGTCCAGCGACTTCAATGTGAACTAATTCAACACCGTTTTCGATTGCGACGCGTTCAGCTATTGATTGAACTCGTTCTTCAATCTCGCTTGCTCCCATTTGAACCCTCCGAAAGCTCTGTCGCGCAAAAGAAAAAGTGGGCGCGAACCCACCGGACGAGACCGCCGCGCTTCGAGCAAGCCGTGAATTATACGAGAAGGACCCCGGGTACGCAAGTTGACCAAATACCTCCTAGAAATGACAAAGGGGCGAGGCTTCAAAGCTTTCCTTCCAAGGCAGTTATGCTTATCATTACTTCATCCCTCCCGGTCTACCCCGTTAGAAGTCCCCGGTATTCGCATTGCGCGATGTCCCCTTGGTCTTCGCTTCAGAACTTTGGAGCTTGCAAAAGGAAGGACTATGTTTCTACATCGCAATTGGTTTGAAATCGCTGGCCTGTTCATTTTGGCGCTGGTGCTTTCGGGGCCACTTTCGTTTGCTCAGGAGTCAGGTAGCCGCAGAGACTTGTCAGAGGCCACGCCCGTGTTATGGCGGGATCCAGGCAATATTAAAAAGCGCGATCTGCGCTACGGTCCGGGTTCGAGGAGGCTTGCTCCCGTGCCGCCCTACCGTTTCATCGAAGAGGACAAAGGTGGGGCGTCACCGAAGTTTTCTGTAAAGGACCGGCGTGGTGTCATCTGGGTTGTGAAGCTAGGGGAAGAAGCCCCTGCCGAGACCTTCGCCACCAGACTGGTATGGGCAGTCGGTTATTTTGCTGAGGAAGCTTATTTCTTTGATCGGATTACCGTTCGAGACCTGCCTCGTTTATCACGCGGCACGCAGTTCGTAGAGGGAAACTCAGTGGTTCGCAGGGTTCGTCTGGAACCGCGCCGGAAGAATATTAAACGTGGAGAACGATGGGATTGGGACAAGAACCCGTTCGCCGGCACACGGGAGCTTGATGGCCTCAAAGTGATCATGATCCTTCTTAATAACTACGATACGAGGCCGGAAAACAATCGGATCTTTTACGTAAATAATGGCCAGCGTAGGGAAGCGCAGTATGTGGTTACCGATCTCGGCGCGACATTGGGCCGAGCAGGAGGCTTGGGTGGGCGCCGTTCGAAGAACAATCTTGCGGACTTTCTTTCAACCCGATTTGTCTTAGGAGTGGAGGATGGCGTTGTCAAGTTCGACTACGACACGCCGCCGACGGGGCTGGGAATGCTTTCAATTGTCTACGTCCCGTACTACCTGAGTCAGGTCAAGAAGGAAAAATCGATGCGAGGTATTACGGTCGAACATGCTCGTTGGATCGGGGGGTTGCTCTCGCAATTAAGTGACAGACAACTGCGGGAAGGCTTCCAGGCTGCGGGTTACAAAGGTGCTATAAGGGAGTCATATGTAATGGAACTGCGCGCG
>DATKDA010000063.1:0-71613 GCA_035512935.1 Pyrinomonadaceae bacterium
CCTGACCACAGCTAACCGCCTCAGCAAGCCTTTCACTCAACGCAGAATCCAATAAGCGTGCTGCCTGGTCGTAGTCGGTGTGCGCGCCACCGGGCGGTTCATTGATGATCTGGTCCACAATTCCCTCTTTGTGCAGATGCTGTGCTGTAAGTCGCAAACCTTCCGCGGCGAGGTCGGCCTGCCTGGCATCCTTCCAGAGAATGGCAGCACATCCTTCGGGAGAAATTACAGAGTAAATTGCGTTCTCCAACATTAGTACTTGATCACCCACACCAATTGCTAAGGCGCCGCCCGACCCACCCTCACCAATCACGGTTACGATGACGGGCACCTTGAGTTTGGCCATTTCTCGCAAGTTGTAAGCGATGGCCTCCGCCTGGCCTCGTTCTTCGGCGTCGATACCGGGGTAGGCACCCGGCGTATCGATGAAGGTAAAGATTGGGCGCGAAAATTTCTCTGCCATCTTCATCACGCGCAGTGCCTTACGATAGCCTTCGGGCTTGGGCATGCCAAAGTTTCGGTAGCTACGCTGCTTTGTGTCCCGGCCTTTCTGATGGCCCACCACAACGATTGGCAGTCCGTGGAAACGCGCGAGTCCGCAGACCATCGCCGGGTCGTCAGCAAACCGGCGGTCCCCATGCGATTCGACAAAGTCTTCGAATAGTCGCTCGACAAAATCGAGTGTGTAAGGCCGGTCGGGATGTCGCGCCAACTGCACGCGTTCGAAAGCAGTCTTCACATTGGGCGAGGGACTATCCAGAGGCTCTTCTTTCTTCTCGTTCTTCTTATGTTTTGCCATCGGATCTCCACACCCTCAAAACGTTGGTCACAGCCCTCCGGGGATGCCACTCTCGTAATCCTCTACGAGGTTACTCGCCATTCGACGTTCGACTTCATGAGAAAGGGCTTCGTTAGTAGTCAACGGTATAGTGATTTCGGAAATCCGTCAAAGCGAGGACACTTCTCAGGAGAATCTCTCGAGAAAGCGACAAACTCAGAACCGTCTATGAAGTGGTCGTCGTTGTCAATAGTTTTTTAAACACACTTCGACAGTGACGCCGGAGCGCCTGCTTTGGCTTGTAGGTGTCGCTCGTTAACATGAGACTGTTAGAATTTAGTTTACCGTCGTTAACGGCCCTCGAGGGCCGGCTTTACTGATGGCGCCAAAGCGAATCCGCTCAGCCGAAGAGCCCTCGAGGGGATCAAACCCGCATAACCCACCACTTTCCGGGTGTTGCTGAAGCGGCTCACCGGCTCCAGGGCATGGACCAGGCACAGCCCGGTTAAGAGCCCGATGCCCGGATGCGTGCGCAGCGACTGACCCGCGGGTCGCCCGCACTTTGCTGCTTGAGCCACTGCATACTTTCCAGCACCCGTTCGTTGAGCGGTTCCAGCAACTGCAGTAATTGGTCCCGTTGCCATTGCATCACCGCGGTCATCGGCGTGCGCCGCAATTCAGCCAGGCCGGCCTTACTGAAAAGCCGACTGCCTTGGGCTAACGCCGACTGCAAGGCCAGTGCCTGCAAGCTGTTCTTGGTCATGGTGCGCATCTTGATCAGTTTCTGCCGGTAGCGCAGCTTGCGCAGCACTTCCCGACTCGTCAACGGCAGCTCAAACAGCCGGGGAAACTCCTCATGGACCATTAAGTCAAGAATCAGATCCGCGTCCCGCCGGTCGTTCTTGTGGCGACTGCGAGCGCGGCGCCTGATCTCTTTGGCGTTTCCCAACCAGACTTCGCAACCCAGTTCCGCGAGCAGCGTTTCAAACCAGGGACCGCTTCTTTGTCCTGGAGTGCCCATGAGTTTTTGGCGCGAGCCAGTTGATGTCGACCGCACGACTTATTCTGGGCACCCGGTGGCGATTGGAGGTTTAAAGAGCTTCCGGTTAACCGCTCTTTCCACCAGTCGGGTGCTACATTATGGCGTCATTATGGTGTCGCCCGTGGCGAATTCCTCCCGCAGTTTTTGCGCCAACAGCGGGCGCAAAGGCTAGGGCCGTCGCGGTGCGATTGCCACGCTCCCTCCGAGGGAGTAGAATTCCGATCCTACTAGAACTTCGTCCGTCTTCTTTTGGCACCTTTCGGATCTGAGAGGGAGAGGTGACCAGAACCAATCAACTTACTGGAGGAAAAATGACAAAATTCGCAGTAACTCTCTCTCTTATTGTATTCCTTGCTTCCGTTGCCGCAGCTCAGACAAAGATAAAGGCCACCGCACTGTGCCCTCCGTCGAACCCGTCCTACCTCATCCGTGTTGGCGATGACCCAGGCCACGCGTACGGAATGACACAGGGAACCTGCGAGTGGACGACACCCTGGGAGATTGCGGGGGTAAAGAACACCGTAGGAGTTGGGACACAGATCCAACACATCAAGGGCGACACGTTGAGGGCACACGGAACATTTGTGGACACCATGACCAACGGCGACAAGGTTTCCATCAACTTCGAGTTCACTCTGGTCACAACGTCCGCCGGCGCGCGCATCGAGGGCCACAAGTGGGAGTTCGTGGGTGGCACCGGGAAGCTAGTCGGCATAAAAGGACAGGGGACCTGCGACGCCAAGCCGGTCGGGACCGATGGCACTTTCAACTACGAGTGCGAAGGCCAATATACGCTGCCGAAGTCCTAAGGCCACAGGAGCAGCCTGGTACCAGAAGTTCAGCAGAAGTGGTTCCGCGTTCGAGCAGCGGTTCCCGACCGAGGGGGCATGGCAAAGACGAGGTGTTGAAACTCGTCTGACCTGACTCGGCGGTCGAAGGAGGTCCATAGGCTGACGTCGGCAGAAGTGCAAAAGGAATCCGCGCCAGTTCTGAGGGAACTTCGGGCGCATAACGGGTGAGTGGAGCGGGCTCTTTCTGAAGAATCAAGGAAACAGTCTCATTTGGCGTCTCAGCGGCGAACGGTAAGCTTTTGCCTCCTGAGTGAGATGCTGCAATCGCTGCTCGTTCGTGCCCAGACCGTCGAGCAGAATCTTGATGGCGACTATTCGGCCCAACTCTGTGTGAATGGCCTGGTACACTTCACCCATCCCGCCCGCGCCAAGCTGCGAACGGATTTCATAGCGACCCAGTCGCGTGCCTGTGGCGAGTATCATCGCTTTAAATCGGCCGTTCAGTTAAGCACCAGGACTTCGTCGTTAGACTCATATACATAAGGCTGAGAGTACTCCGAAAGCGGTGACCTCCTACGGATTACTCTCGATCAAAGATAATGGCCTGCTCGAATCGTCTCCCGCGTGCATCAATGCTCTTGACTTTTGCGGTCAGTATCTTTCCGTTACTTGAGACTTCATACGTGCTTTGGCCTACCACTTTCCCGTCTTTCATACCAACTGATTCAAGGAGCCGTGGCCCAAGCCATTTAGTGACTTTCACGAAACCATCAGCCCCAGCGACGGCATGATCTTTGCCATCCGGGTAGAGCTTTCTTGTGCCGCCTTCCTCCTTGCCTGCTGCATTGACGCCTGTATAGGTGAGTAACACAACATCCTCTAAAAACTCGAATCTGAGTCTAAGGCTCTCGAACTGATGATTTGGATCTCTCTGCGACTTCGCCACGTTGGCCTTCCACGTTCCGGCAAACAGATGGCTCGCGACCTTGTTATTATCGAGCGCCTTCTGGCTTAATGCCAGCGTCGCAACCGACAGCATTACAATCGGAATTAGTGAGATTCGTTTCATTCGTATCTCCTTACAAATTCCTGGTCAGGCCGATCCAGGCAATTCTAGTGCAGTTTCACAGCCTAACGCTTCAAGTCTGCTGTCCAGTTCAGGACGACGCTAATCTGTTGGCGCTCGGGGCTTCGGGCACGGACACTCCTTAGATTCTTGACCCCGGGAGGGGTGAGATGTTTATCGATCATCGATGAACACAATGAAATCCCGGCGCCGGAGGGGTTGGGTTGGCGTCGTCCTATAGACATCTTACCCCGGGGGTAAAGAACCCTTCTCGGTCTAATAAGAAGATACTTTGATATGGCTCTGGAACCAAGTGTCTTAGTCTAAGAAAGTGCGAGTCAGCAACTTCGTTCTCAAAGACCAAAGATCCAAAGACCAAAGATCAAAGGCCAAAGTCCTAAGTCGAAAGACTTAAGTCCAAAGAATTATCGGACGCTGGCGGCGGCCATTGCCGCTGGCAAAGTCTTTTCGAACCGCACAACACATCCGAGCTGCGAAAGCGCCGAATTGAGTTCAGCACTTCTCTGGACTCGAATAGTGGCGTTCGGCTTTACTCGCACAACCACTCCATCTTCGAGCCTCGCCTCAAGCATTAATTCAGAACTTCCAGGGAAGGTGTTAATCAGACGGAGGATACTATCAAGAAATGCTGCCGAATCGGAGATTACTGGGAGGCGGACCACCATGAGTTCACCCCGGTTGCACAACTCGTCCAGCCCCTGGACATTGTCAATAATCACAGTTGGAGGATTATCTTCGCTCAGTTCCAACCTGCCGGTTATCACCACCGGGAGCTCATTTTGAAGCAACGCCGAGTGTTTGCGGTAAGGTTCAGGCCACACTACACATTTTGTTCCGCCCGTCTCGTCCTCAAGGCGGAGCAGGGCAAATCGGTCTCCCTTCCGGGTAGTCTTCAGTTGCAGATCACTGATTACGCCGCCGAGCGTGGTGCGATTGCCGCTGGTGAGCCCCGGCAGATCGACTGACTTGACCGCTTTAAGTCCCTGTAGCAGATCAACATACTTCCCAAGCGGGTGGCCCGAGATATAAAAGCCCAGCGCGGCCTTCTCGGCCGTCAGAAGTTCGCCATACGTCCAGCCCTTTGCCCCACGCGGGAGTTGTTCTACAACCTCTTCGTCGTCGGCTGACTGAGCAAACAGGCCGTTCTGGCCGATCAGCCTCTCGCGTCTGGCACGTTGCGCCCGCGCCAGCGCCGAATCGATTGAGCTGAAGAGTTGTCCTCTCCACTCTTCAAGCTTACGGTCGTCGGTCTTCAAAGAATCAAAAGCCCCGGCGCTTACCAGGCTCTCGAAGACTCTCTTATTCAGATTTCCCTGTTCGATTCGCTCCGCAAAGTTAAAGAAAGACTTGAACTGTCCGGATCTACGGGCCTCAATAATTGCATTAACTGTTCCTTCGCCCAGCCCTTTGATCGCCGCCAGCCCGTATCTAATGGCGCCCGCGAGCGGTGTGAAGCCAAGGTAGCTCTCGTTAACGTCCGGCGGTAACAAGTGGATCCCCTGCGCCCGGAGTTCCTTCGAGTATTTAAACACCTTCGCCGCGTCCTGAGCTTCGCTCGAGAGGACAGCGGCATAGAAGTGCTCAGAGTAATGAGCTTTAAGATAAGCGGTTTGAAACGCGAGGTACGCGTAAGCGACACTGTGGCTTCGATTAAACCCATAATCTGAGAACTGCGCCATCAGTGAAAATATCTTCTCAGCCTTCTCCTTCTTTATGCCCCGGGCGATGGCGCCGTCGACAAATTTCTGCTCGTGTTCAGCCATCTCTTCGCGCTTCTTCTTGCCCATAGCGCGACGCATCAGGTCGGCCTCACTCAGCGTATAGCCGGCGAGCTTCTGCGCCAACTGCATGATCTGCTCCTGATAGACCAGGATCCCGTAGGTATTGCTTAAGATCTCCTTCATTTCGGGAACCAGATAACGGACACTCTTCTTCCCATGGTGCCGCAGGATGAACTCGTCAACCATTCCTCCATCCAGGGGCCCCGGCCGGTATAAAGCGTTCAGAGCGGCAAGGTCCTCGACGCCCTTCGGCTTCAACTTCCTACAGATTTCCTGCATGCCGGAAGACTCAAATTGAAAGACCGCATCCGTGCGCCCTTCAGCAAACACTTGCATAGTCTTCTCGTCATTAAGCGCTATATCAGACCAGTTAATCTCAATTGCAAGCAGTTGCTTAATGCTCTTTAAGCAATCATTTATAACAGTTAAAGCAGTAAGCGCTAAAAAGTCCATCTTAAGCATGCCGGTCTTTTCGAGGTCCGACATGACATATTGGGTGGTTACTTCTTCCTTGCCTGAGACAGCTATAGGGATCAGCTCCTGAAGTGGCAGTGGCGAGATCACGACGCCGGCCGCATGAACCGACGAGTGACGGGCGCAGCCCTCGAGGCGCTGCGCAATCTCAAGTACTTCTTTAACTACGGGATTGGTCTCGGCTTCCTTCTTCAGTTCAGGTACCTGATCGAGGGCTTGGGCAATGCTTACGTTTCGACCCCGAACTGGTGGCGGAATCAACTTTGCGATTCGGTCGACCTCGGCGTAAGGAACATCCAGTGCTCTCCCGACATCCTTAATCGCAGCCCGAGAGGCGAGGGTCCCAAAGGTAATGATCTGACAGACTGAATCGCGACCGTAGAGGTTGGCAACGTGATTAATGACGTCGCCTCTGCCCCGCACGCAGAAGTCAATATCGATATCAGGTAATGAAACGCGACCGGGGTTGAGAAACCGCTCGAAGATAAGGTTGTATTCGAGGGGATCAACGTCGGTAATTTCGAGACAGTAGGCCACCAGCGAGCCGGCCGCTGAGCCGCGACCGGGACCGACCGGAATCGAATTCTCGCGGGCATAGCGAACAAAATCCCAGACAATCAGAAAGTAACCGGCAAATCCCATCTGCTTGATCATAGCGATCTCGCTGGCGAGCCGGGTCTGATAATCATTCAGGTCGTGTTTAAGCTCTCCACGCGCAACCTGGCGCTGCCAGACGTGTTGCCGCCGTCGCTCGAAACCTTCCCGCACAACTTTCTCGAAATACTCGTCGGCCGAGAGACCGGCGTCGGAATCTGGGATGGGATAGTTCGGGAGGTAGTTGATTCCCTGTGGCAACTGGAGATCGCACATCTCAGCGATCTCGACCGTCCGGATGAGGGCTTCGGGCAACTCGTCGCCGAAGATGCGCCACATCTCCTCTGGTGACCGGACGTAAAAGTTTGGCGTGGGATAACGCAAACGATTGGTCTCGCCAACCGTCTTTCCGGAACCGATGCACAATAGGACGTCATGCGCGCGAGCATCTTCGGGTCTCAGATAGTGAGCATCGTTTGTAGCAACCAGAGGAACACCGGTGCGCCGCGACAACTCGACAAGTGGCTTACGAATTCTGTCCTGCGCTTCAAGACCGTGTTCCTGGATCTCGAGAAAGTAGTTACCCTTCCCCATGATCGACTCAAACTCGAGCGCAGCGGCGGCCGCATCGTCAAACTTGTCGCGCGCGAGCATCGCTGACGGCACTCCCGACATGCATGCAGAAAGCGCTACCAATCCCTCGCTGTGTTCAGCAAGCAATTGCTTATCAATCCTTGGTTTGTAGTAGAACCCTTCGGTGTAGGCTTTTGAAGTCAGGCGGACGAGGTTCTGATAACCAGTGAGATTCTTTGCAAGCAGAATGAGATGATAATTGGCTTTCTCGCCTGGCGCGCCGGCGGCGCGGTCGGTGCGGCTGCCGCGGGTGATATAGGTTTCACAGCCGATGATCGGTTTCACGCCGTTGCTTTTCATGGCGTTGTAAAATGAGATGGCGCCGAACATGTTGCCATGGTCGGTCATCGCACACGCGGTCATTCCCAATTCTTCAGTACGCGCGGCTAAGGGTTTTATCTGAATAGCGCCGTCAAGCAGGCTGTAGTCAGTGTGAAGATGGAGATGTACGAACCTTTTATCGGCCATGAAGGTTTCCGTTTTATTCCCACTCGATAGTGCTCGGTGGTTTTGAGCTTATGTCGTAAACGACGCGGTTGATTCCTCTAACTTCCGATACCAGTCGCGCCGAGATGCGCGCTAGTGTGTCTTGCGGCAAGCGAGCCCAATCCGCGGTCAT
Organism: Pyrinomonadaceae bacterium; assembly: GCA_035512935.1. Classification (GTDB taxonomy): domain Bacteria; phylum Acidobacteriota; class Blastocatellia; order Pyrinomonadales; family Pyrinomonadaceae; genus PSRF01. Next base: position 7,800 of record DATKDA010000063.1, read on the forward strand.
TCCATCTACGCTTGTGACAGCGCGAATGGCAATCACTCGCTCGTATGTTCGTTCATCGCCCATCACCCCAACTGTCGAGACGGGTAGTAGAACGGGAAAAGCTTGCCAGACGGCATGGTAAAGATCGGCCAGCCGCAACTCTTCGTCAATGATTCGATCCGCCGTCTGAAGTAGGCTGACGTGTTCTGCGGTAACCTCGCCGATTATTCTTACAGCCAGACCAGGTCCCGGGAACGGATGCCTCGTGAGGATGACTTCAGGCACACCTAACTCTCGACCAATCAGGCGCACTTCATCTTTGAAGAGTTCGCGCAAGGGTTCGATCAGATCCAGATCCATCTTCTGCGGAAGGCCGCCTACATTGTGATGACTCTTGATCACTGCGGAAGGCCCGCGCACGGAAACGGATTCGATCACATCGGGATAGAGTGTGCCTTGCACAAGATATTTCACGTCTCCAAGCGCTCGAGCTTCCTGCTCAAAAATATCGATGAAAACCTTGCCAATGCGTTTTCGTTTTTCCTCGGGATCGGTGACCCCGGCCAGAGCCTGGAGAAAGTTTTGACCGGCGCGCACGCCACGAATGTTGAGCTTGGTGGCTTGTTGCAAAAGACTCAGCGTAGTCTCGAATTCACCCTCCCGCAGGAGGCCGTTATCAACAAAGATACAGGTCTGCCGATCCCCGATTGCCTGATGAACCAAAACTGAAGCAACTGTGGAGTCCACACCTCCGGAAAGACCGGAAACCACTTTACCTTTCTCGCCGACAGCAGAACGGATGCGAGTAATCTGTTCTTGAATCACCGCCTCCGGTGACCAATCGCCACGGCAACCGCAGATCGAGAACAGAAAATTGCGCAAGACTTGTGCGCCGAGAGGCGTGTGAGCCACTTCGGGGTGAAACTGGACTCCAAATATTCCACGCTGCTCGTCTTCGATGGCGTTCAGGGCATCATCAGTCAAGGCTGTGATGTGGAATCCCGGGGGGACTGAGGTTACGTGATCGCCGTGACTCATCCAAACATCCAGCTCCGGAGGCATCCCCTGAAACAATTTGCTTGTGGTGTCAACAATCTTCAGACGCGCATAGCCAAACTCACGACTTGGCGAGGGCTCAACTTCGCCGCCAAGATCTGCCGCGACAACCTGTAGTCCGTAACAGATTCCCAATAAGGGACAGTTTCGTGACGAAAGCAAATTCTCAGGAGGCCGGGGCGCCTCCTCCTGATATACCGATGAAGGGCCGCCCGAAAGGATCAATCCTTTTGGCTGACGTGCCATGATTGCTTCGATTGGAGCATTAAAAGGCAGGATTTCACAATAGACGCCTGCTTCACGAACGCGGCGAGCGATAAGCTGAGTGTATTGCGAGCCAAAGTCAAGTATGATTACGGTTTCGTGACTGGTGGTATTCGTCAAAAAGTAAACCTCTTGTCACATTAAGGCGTCATAATGAATTGGCGTGGAAATCAGAGTGCCAGAATTATACTTCGGTAAAAGGTTAATACAAAATCAGACGATGTTTTTGCCAACAGGTCTACGCTTCTAAAACCAAAAGGTATCGAATATCGTATTTTCTCTGAGTTGGTTAATTGATGGTTTAGCTGGTTGCTGGACAACTCCAAACGATTCCAAATGCGAAGGACAGGCTTAGATAGAATCAAAAGATATTCCTGTAAGACACTTGTGTTTGTCGTGTTCGCGATCATGGGTGGGGGGCTGGCCCATCCTCAGGTCGCGAGCGCCAATGCCTCGGTGGCGCTTTCTCAACCGCTGACAGTTCGCTGGCGTTATGATTCAAATCTGACCCTAAACCTGACGCCGGCCTTTGATGCGGAACGCATCTACCTCCCGCTTGCTGGTGGCATGTTGGTTTCGCTCAAGGCCACTGATGGCCAACTCTACTGGCGCGCAGAGCTCGGTGGAGAGCTTTCAGCCTCGCCGGTAGCGGACAATCACTCGGTCTACGTTGCTTCGGTAATCGAATCGGCGGCAGGTGTAGGTGGAGGTGACACCGGCACATTGCGCGCTCTCGGCCGCGAAGGTGGTGTTACGCAGTGGATGCGTACATTACCCGCGCCGCTGCGGGGGGCGCTAACTCTGGTTGGTAACAGACTATTTGGTGGCAGTGATGATGGCCGGTTCTACGCTATAAACAAAGAGACAGGTGAGACTATCTGGTCAGTCGCGACAGGAGCACGCTTTCACGGTCAACCAGTTGTTGTGCAAGATCGAGTTTATGCCGGCAGCGACGATGGGACACTGTTCGCAATTGATGAGGCTTCCGGCAGGATTGTCTGGCGCTATCGCACTCGTGGACCAGTCAGAGGCCCGGTGGCTATTGCGAATGGTTCAGTTTACTTCGGCTCAGGCGATGGGTATGTCTATGCAGTCAATTCGGCGAGTGGACAAAGGTTGTGGCGTAACCGCACAGGAGCGGGTGTCCAGGCAGTGACGCGAGTGAATGACTCTCTCCTGGTTGCTTCGCTCGATAACTTTGTTTATCTCTTTTCCTTGAGTGGTTCGCGTGTCTGGAAGCGCCAGTTGCCGGGTAGGATCTCTGCGCAGCCACTAACAGCCGCTGATGGCGCGCTGTTTACACCCATCTCTAGTTTTGCGGGAGTTGTGCTGGGACTGAAGGATGGCCGTCCTGTTAATTCCCTTCCCACTGGCGGCGAGATTACCAGCTCAGCATCGCCTATAGCGGTGGGCGACGCAGTGTTAGTAACGACAGGGCACGGCCTTCTAGCCTTTGCTCAACCCAATCCGACCCCAGCAAAGTAGCCGCCGAACTCCAAAGGGGTTAAGTGGCTTGTCATCACACCTGTTTCGCTTCTACTTTTGCTTCGCTTACGTCCGGACTACGCCGAAACGCACTGATCAGCCGCGAAAGCAGACCGTGCAGAATGTAAGCGATGACGATTGCCAACAGAACGTATTGCGAGTAGAGGAAGATCAACATGCCCACCGCAACCGCAAGGATAATCGTACGCATGCTGCGGCTGCGAGTTCCTACCGTCTTAAAGCTCGGAAAGCGCAAGGTGCTGACCATCAGCACACCTAAGAAACCTACGAGGATCATCAGCAAAGCAGAGTATATTTCCGCGCGTTCGATCCCATAAGCAATCAGCGGAATGGGAGCAAAGTGCACCAGAGCGGCTATTAAGCCGCCGGCGACGGGTATGGGCAGGCCCACGAAACTCTTCTTATCCGTTTTGATGGCGCCTTCAGCAAGCACGCGCGGGCGCGATGCCTGCACATTAAAGCGCGCAAGCCGGAACGCGCCACACATCAGATACATGAACGAGAGAAACCAGGCCAGCCGATGGAGTTCGCTTCCCTCGGGTAGACTCGCGCCGTAGCCCCAGGTATATACAAGAACTGCCGGCGCAAGCCCGAATGTCACCACGTCGGCAATCGAATCCAATTGGATCCCAATCTCAGTAGTAGTCTTTGTCATCCGAGCGATGCGCCCGTCGAGCATGTCAAAGAGAACGGCCCAACCGATAGCCTTTGCCGCGCTGTCAAAATAGCCGGCTGAGCGCAGCAGATCTTCCTCGACTCCCGTGCCAACATACTGAAACCCGCGCAGGGCGGACATTACAGCGTAAAACCCCATCCCGATATTCGCAGCCGTGAAGGCGGAGGGAATCAGATAAAGACCCTTCCGCAATCCACGGCGATCGGGATTAGGCCGGGGATTTTCAGCATCGAGTTTGAGAGCCCGGCTCATCGTATCCTCCCGATGATGGTAGTGCCCCCCTGGACCCGCATCCCTTCGGTGACGAGTACCTCGACCTGCTCAGGCATCACAACGTCTGTTCGCGAACTGAACTTAATCAAACCGATTCGGTCTCCGAGCGCTACCCGGTCACCTTTTCGCCGCCAACACACAATCCGCCGGGCCAGAATACCGGCAATCTGTTTACACACTACCGTGATCCTGTCACCTTCAATAGTCAGAGTATTCTGCTCGTTCACCAGACTGGCATTCTCATTGGTAGCCATCAGAAACTTTCCGCTGGTGTAGGTCACGTCAGTAATTTTTCCGCCAAGTGGCGATCGGTTGATGTGGACGTCCAAAGGCGACAGGAAGATGCTGACTAACGTGGGCGAATCAGTGCGTTTCGGTTCCAATTGCCTGACCCTCGTGACGCGGCCATCGGCGGGCGCTACAACAACGTCCGTAGCGGTTGGTGGCTGACGCTCTGGATCTCTAAAAAAGAAGGCCATAAAGGCAGCAAGAAACAGAAAAACACCGGCAACATACCAGTAACCCAGGGCTGCCAATAACAGCATCACCAGTGCGGGGGTCAAAATATATGGGATGCCTTCACGAGCGATCTTCAATCTATTAGTTCAATCTCTTTCTTAATGCAACGGTGAAAAAAGGGACGCGTACTCTTCGTTCCACGTCCCCAGAATCCTTACCGATTGGGAGAAGTCTCTCCGCTAACTCTCAATGGCTCACGCTTTGGTTCTTCTCGTATTGCAGCATAATTGAATACATCTGATCTTTTAGCGCCAGTTTCTTTTTCTTCAGGGTAATTTCTTCCAGTTGTTCTTCGTCACTCGGATAGGCCAAAGCAGAGAGTTCGCTCAACCTCTGTTCGTAGCGGGTGTGTTCCCTGGCCAACTCTCTGAATTCAGGGTCCCGATTAATCAGTTCTTCCTTTAGCCTATCCGTGGTTGCAATGTCCATTTGGTGCATGTCTCCTTTCAGAAGATGGAACTGGCAAGATTAATCAACGGAGGTAATAAATTATTCCAACCCCCAAGTGTGTGTTCGGCAGGAAAATGGTAGCCCAATAGCAGCATGAGATCAAGCATCTCAGCCTAGCGTTATACGCATTACCAAGGCATCTTCAATGGGCTCCGAATAATAGTTGCTGCGGCGGCCGATTATGCGGAGGCCACACCGCTCGTATAAGCCTTGTGCAGCCCGGTTTCCGGCTCTCACCTCGAGCAAGCCATCCGTCGCACCGCAACTTTTTCCTGCGTCCAGAATTCGTCGCAGCAACGAACTGCCAATACCCTGCTTCCGGTACTCGTCACGCACGGCGACATTATTAATGTGCAACTCTCCGGCGCCCAGTCTGGCTACAATGTAGCCTGCAATCGCAGCCGTACACGCCTGCTCGAGCGGACGCGCGACGCGTGCTACGAGCATCAACTCACGATTAATTGTCTGCAATTCGGAATAGTAAGCCGCCCACCCCCAGCGACTGAGACCCGAACGTTCTTCAATCTCGACCACCTCAAGCAAATCATGCTCGGTCATTCTATCGATATAGACCGCCTCTGAGACAGCCGCCGTAGCTACTCTGCTTATTGACATTTCAGTTTCAATTCCGCATCTGAGGGACGCACGTAAATAGCTTGCAAAGCCTCAGGACTTCCACTCTCGCCACCTTCAAAGCTCAGTAATGCCAATGCGGCGACGGAGCGAGCCAGGTTGTTTTCACGGGGCGCCAGAACCCAGCCCATCTCCCCCTGCTTTGAAGTATCGCGAAAAGGGATTCCTACCTGCTGAGCCGCAACCTCGATGGTCTCTCGCTGCACGTGGGCGCCTTCCCCAGCCCAGAGAATTTTCTCAAGGGACTTGTAACGATCCACAAGCCGTTGCGGTGGCAGATGGGCGGCTTCGTCAAGAGCTGTCACCGCTCCAGTGTCCGACACAGAAAAGAGTTGGGCAAAAACCTCGCCGCGCCCCGCCGGCAGAAGCGCAACAGTTGCTTTTGAGGCGCCCGCCGCGTGAGCTACTGCCCGCAACGTGGGAACTCCTATAGATGGCCGGCGCAAGGTTACAGCCAGTCCCTTAACGGTTGCGATACCTATTCTGAGGCCGGTAAAACTGCCGGGACCAGAAGCCGCAGCAAACAGATCAATTTGATCTAGAGAAACTCGGGCGCGGCCTAGCACTTCATTAATATCGCTGAGCAAAGTATTTGAATGTGAGGTTTGCGCATCGCCGATGATAGAGCCGAGCAGCTCGTCTCCGCGGGTTATTGCGACACTACCTCCCAACGTTGCAGTCTCCACACTGAGAACAAGTTGCGCCTTATCCATTTTTGCTCTTGTGTCGATGGTTCGAAATTATAGGTTGCGGTAATTGATCGCGCAATCCGGCCTATCGTTAAGAGCTTTCACCTCACTGCGACCTGCGCAAGGTAATCGTGGGCTTCCCGAGCTTCCGCCGATCTCTCATCAGCCTGATCCTGCACACTGAGAAAAGCGGCGTAATGGGCGGCGGCGTTTTTCCGGTCACCGAGAGCAGCAGCGGCCCGTGCAGCCCCGAGCAATGAACGAGCACGTCGCGGCTGCCGGACTAACGCGGTTGCAAATTGCGCCGAAGCCTCTTTCGGGCGGTCGGCACGCATGAGAATCTCGCCAAACAGCTCATGCGAAGGTTTGACCAGATCCGGCGGACCCGAAGGAGGTGACATTTCCTGTTCAAGTGCTGTTGCCCGTTCCATCAAAACCATTGCCTCAGTGTGTTTGCCCTGACGCGAGTCGAGTTCCGCGGCCAGCCCAAGCTCGAAAATCTCGATCCATCTTGCCTGATAGGATCTGCCGGCGTCGGCGTAGAGTTGGCGAAGGGAGCGCAATTTGTACAAGTGTTTCTCAGTCTCTGGGCCAAGCAAACGTTTTGCGGCAACAAGGCCGTGAATGAAGGAGGCGTAGGCTTCAGTGTTGTACCGGATCCATGAGCCTTCGTCGCCGCGCGCGCCAGGATGGATTGTATGCTTCTCTTGCGATCGACCGGGGGTAGCGGCCAGCAACTGCTTGAACTCCGGAGCCTCAAAGTACCGCTCGACTGCGTCCCACTTTTCGGTTTCGACAATGTTTTCGGCAGCCATTAGCGGATAGAACCACAGTAACCTAGCGGGTCTTGCGCCGGGTTCTGCCATAGCCTCAAGCATGACGGCAAGAAGCGCTTCTGCTTTCTCATAACGCCCCTGTTGGAGGTAGATGTAGTTGAGCCATTGCAGGCTGTGAAAGTCGCGCAGATTCGGAGAAAGGTTTTTGCGTTTTACCCAGGACACAGACGCGGCCCAGGACGATTCGTTTGACGCGGCGGCTTCAGGCCACATGCCGAGTTGAATAAAAATATGTGACGGCATGTGGCGCGCATGATAGGCCTCTGGAGCTATTTCGGCATATCTGCGGGCTGCCGGCAGCGCCAGGATCGCGTGCTCTGGATCGTCAAACGCATGAATGACGTAGTGTGCAGCGCCGGGATGGTAGGGATTCTTCTGGTAAACATCGAGCGCGATTGCGCCGGCCTTCATCTGTCGCGTGAAGCCCTTGTCACCGGGACGGATAAGACCCAGCAACGATAGGGCATAGAAAGACGCTGCTTCGAGATCGTCCGGATAAGCGAGATAGACCTGCTCCATCTCTTTCGCATAAGCAAGGTCACGCTGTTCTTTATCACCTTCGCCATAGAGTGCCTTGACTGCTTTCAGAAAGGCCTGCTCTCGAGGCGTCACTTTTGCTTTCGAATCGAGTCGGGCAAGCGTCTTACGGCCGGCTTCGGTGTCCTGCTGTGCCCAGAGCGGATGGTTGTGGGCCATCGCTTCGCCCCAATATCCCATGGCAAAGCCAGGATCGATCCTGGTGGCTGCGCGAAATTCCTCTAATGCCTCTTCATACCAGAACGAATGCAACGCCGCTACGCCACGTAGAAAGTGGGCCTGTGCCTGTCCGCTAGCGGAGGTGGGAAACTCGACGCGACCTAACTGCGACTGTTGCGCGCGGACGGTGGAGACCAGAAATAGCACGACGAAAAGCGATAACGACGTTTTTATAATGTTTCGAGTCAGCATGGTGGAGACCTCCGTGTGTGACGCCTAAGAAGATAGATCTTCCTTCAAGAGGCCGTAAAGCCGGGCATCAATAAACTCACCGTCTTTGATGAAATGCTTTCGAAGCTTCCCTTCCAACTTAAATCCGTTCTTTTCGAGGACGCGGGCCGAGGCTAGGTTTCCCTCAAACACATGAGCAGTCAGGCGGAGTAACTCAAGTTCTGTGAGAGCATAGTCTACGAAGGCGCGTACTGTTTCTGTCATTACTCCCTGCCCCCAGAACGGTTTTGCCAGCCAGTAACCAATCTCGGCTTTGTGTGAAAGGCCGGGGCTGAATCCCTCAGCCCCGATCGACCCGATCAGTTTTCCGCTTTCCTCGCGAATAGCGAAAGTAGTTTCGTTGAGCTGACCGCGCATGGCTTCCATTCGTCGATTCAGCCACCAGTCGGCATCGCCTTCGGTATAAGGATAAGGAATGTTCAGGGTTGTCTTATATACGTCTCGGGTCCCGAGATGCTCGAGGAGGGCAGGTTTGTCGCTGAGAGCAAAAGACGAAAGATACAAGCCAGGGCGAATTTTGATGGTTTGATTGGTCAAGGTTGGTCCGTGGTCAGTGGTCCGTAGTCAGTGGTCCGTAGTCAGTGGTCCGGTCAGTATCAGTAATCTGTAGTCAGTAGGCAGTAATGATAATCTATGGCATAGTCCGTAATCGAGTCCACCGTTCCCACAGCCCCTACTGCTGGTAACAAATTAAGATGAAAAAGCAGCAAGCCAAAACAAAAGCCGATCGTTTACACAAAACACTTGACGCTACCAGTCACAAACGAGAACAACGGACTACGGGCTACGGACAACGGACCACTGATAACAAACTACTGACCAACTCTAAAAGCAACGTAAACTGAATAATAAACAACTGAAGAACTTACAATTAACAACGGATAACGGACTACGGACAACTGACTACTTTTAAGGAGCGAATGTTAATGCAATCACCTGCTCGTAATAGTTTCCTATTACGTGGATTTTTGAGCGCCTGGCTGGCCATCGCCTTGCTATCGGGAACCGTCCTGGGTTGGCAGGGCGCTGTGCCCTCGACCGGCGGGGCTGCCGCCGCCGTAAGATCCACTGCAACCCTCACGGCTGCTGAACGCGAAGCCGAAGCTCTTGTCAAACTCGAAACGATTCGCAATCTTACCACCAAGCTTAGCTCGAAAGAATTTGAAGGCCGGGGCACGGGACAGCCCGGCGCTGATAAAGCCGCAAATTACCTGGCTGATCACTTTGCCAAGCTCGGTCTTAAACCCGGCGGTGAGAATGGAACATACTTGCAGCCTATCAAGTTCCGAGTCACCCAAGTCTCCGCCGCCGACACGAGCGTGAAGGCGGGGGAGACTAACTTAAAGCATGGGGAAGATTTCGTTCTCCTGCCCCCTTATACCTTCGACCAACTTGAACTCACCGCCGGCGTCGTATTTGCCGGCTACGGAGTCGTGTCAACCGAGCTGAATCGTGACGATCTCGCGGGGCTCGATCTTAAAGACAAGGTAGTAATTGTAGTCAATGGTCAACCGGCTGGTGTGGACACCGCAGCCTGGCGAAGGGCTACCAGCCCCCAGGCTCGAACCGCCACGCTGCTTTCGCGCGGCACCGCGGCTCTGATCATTGCGAATGCCGCGTCACCTTCGCAACCCTTCGCAACGATTGCAAACTATTTATCACGACGTCAGGTTCGGATCTCGAGCGGCGTTGAAGTGACATTCAAGGTCCCGCCCGTGCTGCTTGCCAGTAACGATGCGCTCGAAAAACTGTTTGCCGGTTCAGAACTCACTTACGCACAGGCGTTTGAAAAGGCAAAAACGGGCGAGTCTGTCTCGAGAGATCTCGGTAAAACGCTGGAACTCGCACTCCGCGTGAAGCGTGAAGAAGCGCCCAGCAGCAACGTCATTGCCATACTGGAAGGCTCGGACGAAAAACTTAAAGAGGAAGCGGTGGTCTACACGGCCCACTATGATGCTTACGGGATCGATGAAAAAGGTCGCATCTTTCCTGGCGCTGCGGACAACGCTCTGGGAACGGCAATTATTGGCGCCATTGCCGAGGCTTTTTCCAAAGCGAAAGTCAGACCTCGCAGATCAGTAATCTTTCTCGCCGTCACGGGTGAGGAGTACGGCTTGCTGGGCGCGGAATACTGGATTCAGCAACCAACCTGGCCTATCGATAAGGTAGCCGCAAACATCAACTTCGACGGCATCGGCACTGAGGTTTATGGGCCAGTAAAACGCGTCGTTGGATTCGGCGCGGAGCATTCGGAGCTTGGCAGCGTGTTTGAGGACGTCTCGGTGGCCAAAGGGATAACGGTTACTCCTGATCCGATGCCGGAAGAGAACGCTTTCGTGCGCTCGGACCACTACGCGTTCGTGAAGAAAGGCGTGCCGGCGTTGATGTTGATGGGCGGTCCCGCAGGCGATGTGGACCAATGGATCGTGCGCATGAAGGAATGGATCAAGACTGATTATCACTCTCCCAGTGACACAATAAAGCCGGACTGGAATTGGTCGGGACCACACACGGTGGCGCAGGCTGGATTAATTATCGGCCTGCGCGTGGCTAATGCGGATGCCATGCCCAACTGGAATGCAACGTCGCCATTTAATAAACCGCGCGTGCAAGCCAAGCCGGCTACGGCGAATTAGGCGAAATTTGGAACCAGTTAACTTGACCCCACAGGCTTGAGCCCGTGGAGTTTTCAATTTCTTCCTAACTCAACTCTTCCCCGGGAAGATGCTTGACACCACAGGCTTGAGCCTCGTGGAGTTTCAATTTCTGCCTAACTCGGCTGAGATTGAAAACTCCACGCATTATGAAAGGGCGCCCCAGATGGCGTAAGTTGAAGTTGACACAAAACAACTTTCACCAAAAGGAGAGCCCTATGAACAACGATAAGTATGTAGCGAAGGATGTCCATAAAGCAAGCGTGGCGTTTGCGGTACGAAACGCGAGCGGAAAGATAATCAGCAGAGGCGTTTTGGAAACGAAAGCGCAGACGCTGAAAGATTTCATTCTGGGGTTGAGTGGCACGCACCGTCGTATTTCTCCAGCGGTGTCTGGCTGAGTCTTTGGAATGGTTCGTCAGGCCGAAATTGAAACTCCACGAGGCTTAAAGCCAGATAGTATCAGCACCCGATCCACGAAATCACACGAACAAAACACGAACTTTATAGACGTCTTGGGTGTACCACTGTTTTCATTGATCTTATTTGAGCGAAGCTGAAGGGGCATCTGAATTGTCCTCGGAATCATCCTCCCAGGACTCCTCGTCGGCACGTGGTGCGTTTGGATCAGGCAGCAGCGCGCCTGGCGGCACAATCCAGGTCTCGATCCGATCGCCTTCAAACTCATCTCGAGGGCTTGCAAACAAAACAACAAATCGGTCAGGGCCGATCTTAAATTTCTCTGCCAGTTCGGCGGTCCACTTCTGTACTAACGTTGCGAGATCAACTCGCTCAAAACCTAACTCAGGGTCTTGGAGAAGCTCTGATGCAGAAAGCTCATCGCTATTTGAGCTTAACCGCACTATCACACAAGCCCGCAGGTCCCTACTTTCGCGTAAGACATCGACAAAGCCGTTAAAGGCCCAGCGTTGAGCTTCTCTGTCGCTGAAAAAGTAACTATTAAACTCACCTATCTGCACCGTATGTGTAGGCAGCGGCTCACGAACTGCGGTCAAAGGCGGCGGAGCGTCGGCGGGGAGAACCCACAACTGCACTTCCGTTTCCTTGGCACGGCCGCCATGGATAAGCTTCACCCTGTCGGGCTCCACGCCGCGACGTTTTAAGTATTCCTCATCCAGTTGTCCAACACGGCGCCATGCACCTGGTGCGGCATCGACTCCATTGTAGGCGACAATATAGGCGATAGAGGACTTCTGCTGATTCATCAGGTCAGCAAGTCCCGCAAGTGTTACGTTTCCAAAGGGTGGACCAAGGGCCTCTCCTGGCTCGATGCTGTCCCATCCAGAGTATGTTGCGAACTTTCCTCTAAATGTAGCCAGGTCGTTCTGGTGTTTCTTTAGTTCCGGCGGCAATACGCCAAGCGGAACAAGCCACAATTCGGTCCGTGGTTCGTTGAGAGCGCTATTTCGCCCACCATAGAGAGTCTCTAGTCGGCTCTCCTCGATTCCCCGGGTACTTACCAGGTAATTCTTTATTGTCTCGAGAATACCTCGGCCTGTTCCCAAACCCTTTCCTTCGGGTCCATACGTTATTATGAATGCTTTGAGCTTTGGATCGTTTTGCAAAAAGATCGCGAGATTATCGAGTCGGGCCGAATGATCACAACCGCCGAGAATCCCGTACTCGTCGAGCTGCGTGGCGACTCTCGGCTCCTTCGCCGGCTGTGGTTGAGCAACCACGGCGGACTGATTAGCGAGGGTGAGTAAAAGACCCACAAAGAGAGCTAATCCGCAACGCTGAAGATCTTTTATCCGGGGCAAGCGAACTTTCATGAGGTTCCCCTAATCGAGTGTCAGGTTTTAAAGGATCTACATTATTTCCGGCGGACTTTCAATCCTTTCTGGTAGTTCTTTAACTCAGTCACAGTAAAGTTCGTCCGGTGGATCTCTTTTAACTGACCAAAGAAAGGATCCACGAACCCACACGAAATGACACGAACTTGCGATTAGTTAAGACTATTGAGTATCTTTCGGGCCGACGCCCCATCCCCTCGCCACGTTGAGACAGTAGTCAAAGATTGGCTGTCCACCAGTTGTTTCAACCGTTACTACTGCAAATTCAATCTCGGATCTATTTCTTAATTCAGTAAGCACCATCTCTAACTGTTTCTCGGACTCGGAATCAAAACATTCGCGTAATCATTAACAAAACCAGGTTGGTGGTGGGAGAGGACTCTTAACCCGGCCTGAAAGAATGGCTGCCTGCGGGTGTGATGAGACCTGAGGCAGCCCAAGGCTCATCGCCATTTTTCAGCAATCTTATCCAAACCTGCTTTCTCCAGATCTGGTGGAGTCATGGCAATCCGGAACTCACAGTCTGCATTAAAGTTCAGAAACCAAGGCTCTGCAAGCGCCGGAATTTCGGAGGAATCGTTTACCTGTACGACCATGACGGCCCCTCTTGTTCCGTTCTGTTCGAGGAAATAGACTGCCTCCGGCTTCGCCTCCTCGATAATGCTTTGAAGGATTGTGCCAGCCGTGCCTTTACGGACGGCGGTATTGAAAGGCTCGTGTGGGACGCGGATATTCATCAATACACGCATGTTTTTCTCCTTTGTTTCTATATGCTTGTGGTCAAGACTCAAAGTCCGGCCACATACCTCGACAAAACGATAGCTCGCGTGGCTATCATAATCGACCAGAAGCGCCCACCCCTGGACCCAGCCAAATCCCGCAATCCCGCAACCGCAATCTGGGGGATTTAGCTTTGGACTGGTGTCTTTGCTTTTGCAGGCTGGACCTGAAATGCCCCCCATTTACGTTGGGGATCTCCACCCAAGCCAGGCCAGTAACCTATTTATTTCTTCCACGCCTCTGGTCCGGCCTCGATAGGTGGCGACTTCAGGAAAATATCATCGTTATACTCAACATTGAATTTAACAATCGATCTCTCTTCGTGTCCATCATCCATTTCAATCGTCAGCGGAACCCTGATGCCATCCACATCGATATAATTGGAGAGCTTTAGCACGTTGGTATACACTTTCCCTTCGAGCTGATTGTAAAAGGTGATCCGGACAGGGAGGTGTGTTTTCCTGTTTATCGTAAAGTCAACCCGCTCCCCTGCCACTTCAGTCTGCAGAACGTCGAATTCCCGCGAGCCTATTCTTACTGTGTTCACATTGACCGGTTCCGGTCTAATCCATCTGGACTCCATCAGATAAAGAATCTGCACAGGAGCCAGTGTTCTTTGTAATTCTGAGGATAACTCATTGTCTTCAATAGCTTCGGGTGGGCGGTTCGGTTCACCTTCGCTAATCACGTATTTCATCTTTGTTTCGTAGTTGTACATCGTAACTCGAAGCCCGAACACAGCCGGGCGCAAATCATTCCAAGCCCAGAACTTACTCGGCAGCACGTACAACTCCTCGCGAACGATACCACTCCTCTTTAATGAGCGTGAAGTAATACTCTCACCAGGCTTGATTCTGAATCGGAGCGGTTTATATGAGCCACTCGAAGAAATAGCGATGTTCCGGATAGCATGAAGACGCTCCCGCCCGCCTTTAGCGGCAATTGCTCGCTCCCAAAGTTGTTTTGCCTCGGATTGAAATGAAGCCTGCATGTTCCAATTAGGAGAAAAGAGGATGCACAGAAGCATCATTACGAAACTAATCTTCAGTCGCTTAAGGTATTTCATCTTCTAAATTATATCTTTCCCCCTCCTGGAAGAAGCTACTCCTGCCCCTTACAGCAGACGGCGTGGCGCATGATGTCATACGCGTTCGGTGCATCGATCTGAAACTCAGAACCAACTGAATGCCCTTACAAAACCCACTTGTTTCACAGCTAACTGATCTCCGCTAGGCCCGAGTTCCTATTAAGACTTCTCCTGGCTGCCGAAACGCAAGCTGGACAACATGCGCCACAATGCTGGCCTCAGTTCAAACCAGCAATTGCCGTGCGCACATATGAAGGTTTACCAAACTCGGTCCACGCGAACAGAATCTCATCTCCCATGCGAGCCAAGCGCGGAAAACCACTCGAGCGAGAGATGTCGGAGGTTGCGACAATCGCTACCGGACCCAACGTGCCGTCCGCAGTCACCCGTCTGACCTTAATTGCTCCACTCTCAACAGTGCCCGATAACCAGCAAACATAAACCCCGCCATCAGGCAGCATCGCTACGCCAACTCGACCTACAGCGTCTCCATCATCGATCTGATGTGGCGGCCCAAAACTTGCGCCAGCATCCTTTGAAAAAGCCACATTCACGCGTGGATTATTACCGGCCTCTGTATACCACGCTACCGCTACCTGGCGACCATAAGCGGAAATCGATGGTCCATTGACGGGACAGCCATCAATCTTCCAACCATCGACGTGGACCGGCTGGGGACTGCTCCATTGGCCGGCTTGATAGCGCACAACATAAATATCGCGCACTTCATCCGGTGATCGATCACGGTAAACAACAACGGCTCCTGTTTCAGTCATTGTTGCCGCAGTCTGACAACATTCACAGACCCGTTCGTCAAGTACCGCCTCGTCTGAAACTGTGCCCGAACGATCAATAGCAGCATAGCGGAGGGTCATATTGGCCTTTGCCGCACCATGGTCTCCTTCTCCGTGTTGTGTATTTGAGAAATTGCGACCATCAAGCCAGATGGCGCCAATCCGACCATCCGTAAGCGGCAAAAGCGAAACAAAACCATGTTCGGTTTGCGTCTTGTCCGCGTGCGGGACGATGGGTTTGCTCCAGTCGCCGCCATCCTCAGCCCGTGCGACGTTCACGTCATAAGCGTAAGTACCTGCTCCACTCTTCACCAGCCAATGGGCCGCGAACGAACCATCGTTGAGACTAATAACAGATGGAAAATCGGCCCAGTTAATAAACCAATTAGCCCCTTCGGCCACCGTCCGGGCGTCAGACCAAACCTTTGAGGTGCGCACGACAAAGCGAAGCCGGTAGCGATTCTCGCTTCCTTTCTCGACCCAACTGAGAATGACGCGCCCGTCATCAGTTGCGAATAGATTCGGCTCCCGGCTATCCGGCCCGGCGGGAGAATCTAATGGATGAACTACCGGGGGCTGAAGCGCCATAGATTCTCGAGGCTCGCTGGGGGTGCGCACGCAGCCAGAAACAAAGAGCAACACGAGCAACAACACGAAGCCGTGGCGCCGCCGTAGCATTAGCATGGATTTCGTCATCATTCGCTGTGCTCACTTTTTATGGCATGCACGATGAGCGTATTGCCACCCATCAAGAGTTCAGCGGAGTTGAGTTGATCCGTCCAACGCTCGTCACGTTTCTTTCTCGGCGTCAGACGCTTAACCAGTTCGATCAGGGCGATTGCGGGCCAATACAGCCAGAGGTGGCGTTTTGGCTTATCGCGCAGGATCTCGAATATCTGAAAGCCATTGCTTTCGAGGTGATAACGCAGTTCCGAGTACGAGATCGCATGCACGTGCAGGGCGATCTCTTCCCGGGCCCCGTGGTCTTGTCGAACCTGCTCGAGATAGGTTTTCGAGAGGGGCTTAAAGTGCGAGGTATAGCCGTGGACCAGCCACTTGAACCGTTCCTCAATATTGTGAATGTTAGGCACGCTGACTATCAGGTGCCCGCCGGGTTGCACCAATCGTTTAAACTCCCGGATTGCCCGCGCCGGACTATCGAGATGTTCAAGTCCCTCAATGCAGGTCACGTACTGGAATTCACCATCCCCGTAAGGCAGTCGTTGAAGAAGATCGCCCTGCTTAATTTCGACGCCCTTTAACCGGAAGATCTCCGGGTAGAGATCGCAGCAATGGACTGTAAACCCTGATTGCATTAGGCGCGCAGCCAGAGCTCCTTCACCCGCAGGCACGTCCAGCAAGTTACCGCGTGGCAGCAAGCTGAGTAGCTCAACCACGCGATCGTGAATAGCCAGGTGAGCAAGCGGGGCAGGAGCCGGTTCGAATGACACAGTTTTTCTCGGCTCAAACGTAGAGGTCCGGCGCCGCATGCCATTCGTGTTCCAGGTTCCTCATGATTAGAGCATGATCGAACTCTACACTGCCTGGGGGAAACATCGCCTCGGACGCGAAATAGCTGGAATGAACCTCCTTCACCGCGAGCGCCTCGACGCGCCAGTTCTTTGTTTTCAGCCTGAGTCCATCGAGCCGGCTTGCATCACTGGTAACTGATCTCATAACGCAGCCTTCCTGCTCTTGTCACGGTCGATGCCGTAAATGAGTACTTCTGTTCCCAGGATTTCTGTTCTTCCTTCGACCTTTTCGCCCAATCGCTCGGCGACACGAATCGATGCCTTGTTGTCAGGGTGGATGAGACTGATCACATGTTCCTTTCCCAGATCTACAAAAGCATATTCGAGCGCACGCCGGGCTCCCTCGATTGCGTAGCCTTTACCCCAGTACTCTCGCCCGAGGGTCCATCCGATTTCGAAAGCGGGCCAACCTTCGGGATTAAGGAAGCCAATTCGGCCCACTAACCTACCACTCGCCTTTTCTTCTACGGCCCAGTGACCGTAGCCGCGCAGATGCCAATGTCCTATCAAGAAAGCCATCTGTCGCCAGGCTTCCGGGCGAGTGAAGACTTTACCACCATGGTACCGCATGACCTCAGGATCTGCGCAGAACCTTGCGTAATCCTCGAAGTCGCTTTCGCGAAACATTCGGAGAGTCAGGCGATCCGTCTCCAGGGTTATTTCATTCATGGTCCAATCGCGAGTTCACTAATATACGAAGGGCTCCCAAAGACCGTGAAAACTCTTGAAGGCCATATGTCCCCTGATTCTTTGGGTCCTCAAAGAAAAGACGGCCTTTCTTCACCCCGGGAGGGGGGAGATGTTTATAGATTCGGGATGAATACAATGAGATCTCGGCGCCGAGACCGGTTTGGGCGGGCGTCGTGCTATAGACATCTCACCCCTCCGGAGTAACCCCTCCGGCGTAAAGACCCGCATTCTCGGGCATGTGCGCGCGCTGGAGAAATTGAGTTTCCCACAATCGCTGAAGCCCGGTGGTATCCGCTTTTCATCATTATCGTAACGGTAGATCAAAACTGAAGCTCCACCGGCTAAAAACCCATGGTATCAAGGCAGTTTTGACATACTCTTCAAAGGATCTGCTTTGCTCACGTCACCGAACCCGATGTGCAGCTTCCCCACTGGGACGGCGGGGGCGTTGCTTCGCAGAAATCGATTTGATAATCAACCGGCGCGGAGCCTGCGCCGCAAACTCCTGGTCACAAAATGCCACTGCCTGGGCGATGAGGGCGGCAATCTCAGGTTTATCCACGGTCGCCGCGTCCCCGAGCTTCACACTTCGCACCAGCTTGCCATCTCCTTTAAGAAGTTTGTGTGGGTCTGACAGATAAGCGCCCTCGAGAAAAAATAGGTTAACCCAACGAGGGTACAACGCCAATGAGATAATGGCGTCTGAAGCACGTTCAGTTGGGCTGAAACCAATCACCAGAGCGTTATAGTTGTCATAGACTAGTTCGACAGCCCCAGGCAGGCGCTCTCTCAATCTCACCAACGCAGCGCGAGCAAGTTTGGCGATCGCAGGATCATACTTGGCCATGAACTCGGCGACTTGCTTTTCCGCTGACTTGCCCTCTGTCACTCTTGTTTTGCGCATCGGTTAGTGACTAGCGGACGATAAATCCCACGGCTCGTTGCGCGATCATTCCCCACGACCGCATTCGACCATGCATCACCTGCTCCGCTTTTCTGCCTCTGCCAGCCATCCGCGTCTGAGGTCTTCTACTGCGACGCTGGAAAGATAGGGCTTGATGTCCAGGATAGGCGTTGCGTCCAACATATCGATTCCGCTTACATGCAATGATGGTCCCTGACGCTCGATCAGCTTCACCACAGTCAAGCCGATCGGATTGGGCCGGCGCGGCGATCGTGTTGCAAATACCCCGTGCGGACGGTTATCTGTCGGCGGTGTACCCACTAACTCAAAACCTTCGGCCCGATCAAAGATCCAGATAACAAAGAGATGCGAGAAGCCTTCAATATCCTTAAGCCCCGACTCAAACTGGGGGAGGATCTCCAAAGTACCTTTAGCTTCATGTTGGGCTCCGCAGCCTTTTGGAACCTGGGACGTATCTGTATAAGGACTGCGGACGAAGCCGATCGGATGTAGCGTAAATTCGGGTCTAGCGGTTGAACTGGTACTTCTCATAGATCGGAGCCTCAGTTAGTTCATGCTTCTTTAGAAACTCCCAGGCGTTACGGTTGATCTCCGGAGCCCGGTCATAATACCAGTGAGTATGGTTCTTGATCTCGGTTAATTCGAGCGAGAAACCCCGGGAGTTAAAAGCGTCGCGAGTCGCCCGCACGATCGACAAAGGAAAGAAGTGGTCGTTCGTTCCCACGAAGATCGCGATCGGGATCTTACGCTTTGCGCGGTCGATGAACGGAAATGCTTGCGGGTCCAGGGCTCCGGCATGAACCGCGGTTGCTGCAAAATACTGCGACTCAAGCAACGAGAGATAAAGAGATTGGCCTCCCCCCGCGGAATGTCCGAACAGATAGATGCGGCGCTCGTTGACAGGATATTTTTGCCTTTAAAATGTCGATCAGCTCTCGCAAAGGATCTGGTCCATCCTCCGGTATTCTCCAGCCACGCGAGTCGAGTGCATCTGGTCCAACAAGAATCACGTGCTCTTTCTTAGCCAGGTCCTTCCACTTCTCGACCAGGGAGAGACCATTGCGTCCTGATCCGTGGAGCAACACCATCAATGGCAATGGTTGAGAGGCTGAGAGCTTTTCCGGCACGAACAGATAATACGCCCGCTTCTTTCCCTCGATGGTAATTAACTCTTTGGCGATCTGTTGCGAGAAAGAGGTTGCAGGAAAGATCAAAAACAGAAGCAATATCAGAAATCTTATGATGGGACGACGGGAGGGGGAGACCCGGGGACGGGGAGAGTCGGGGACGGGGAGACACGGGGACGGGGCAACGCGGGGATGTTTTATTGAAAGCTCTGAACTTTGCACTAAGAGAATCATCACATATATCACCCCGTCTCCCGTCCCCGTGTTCCCTGTCCCCGCGTCTCCGTGTCTTCATCATCTCTTCAGTCGGGCGCGAAAATCATCTACCGTGCGTTCGAGCCCTTCACGCAACTGAATTCGCGGACTCCAATTCAAGAGCTCCTGCGCGCGTGCGATGTTCGGCTTTCGCTGCTTTGGATCGTCTTCAGGCAATGGCATGAACGTTATGCTCGATTGCGAATCGCAGATTTTCAGAACCTCATCGGCCAATTCTTTGATCGTAAACTCGCCCGGATTACCTAAATTCACCGGCTGATAGAAATTATCCGTGTTCATCAGCCGCATCAGACCCTCGACGAGATCGTCGACGTAACAGAAAGACCGCGTCTGATCTCCCGCGCCATACAGTGTTAGCGATTCACCCCGTAATGCCTGCACAATGAAATTTGAGACTACGCGCCCATCGTTCTCCAGCATGCGCGGACCATAGGTATTGAAGATGCGGGCAATGCGAGTGTCGACGTTGTTCTGGCGATGATAATCCATCATCAAGGTTTCCGCGATGCGTTTACCCTCGTCGTAGCAGGACCGAAGCCCAATCGGATTCACGTTTCCCCAGTAGTCTTCGGTCTGAGGGTGGACCAGCGGATCGCCGTACACTTCAGAGGTTGAAGCTTGCAGGATGCGCGCGCGCACACGTTTTGCAAGACCCAGCATATTGATCATGCCCATCACACTCGTCTTTACAGTCTTAACCGGATTGTATTGGTAATGAATGGGGGATGCAGGACAGGCCAGATTGTAGATCTGATCCACTTCGACCAGAATTGGCTCAATAACATCGTGGCGCAAGAGCTCAAAGCGCCGATCATCTAGCAGATGGAAAATATTCTCACGCCTGCCGGTAAAGAAGTTATCGAGGCAGAGTACGTCGTGCCCTTCGGTCAGAAGCCTTTCGCACAGATGGGAGCCAATAAAGCCCGCGCCACCGGTTACCAGAATTCTCATGGTTTTCTCCATTAAGGGGCTTTCGTATTCCTTACCACAAACTTTCCTAGATAAAGATCAAAGACCAAAATCGCAAGACCTAACACCCAAGTCCGGTCCCGTCAACCATCTCACACCATAAATGCCCAATCGTTATGTGCACCTCCTGAACGCGAGCCGTTCGCTCTGAGGGAACGGACACCGCGACATCACACAGAGATACCAGCGGCTCTCCGTCTATCCCTGTTAGGGCTATCGTTTTGCAACCAAGCGCGCGAGCCACCTCCGCAGCTCTAATGACATTCCTGGATTTGCCACTCGTGCTGATTGCCACCAGCACATCACCGGCCGCGGCGAGCGCTTCCACCTGCCGGGCGAACACCTGCTCAAAGCCATAGTCGTTGCTGACCGCAGTTAACGCTGATGTGTCCGTTGTGAGCGCGATCGCAGGCCAGGCTCGACGCCGATCTTCATAGCGGCCAACCAGTTCAGCAGCAATATGTTGAGCATCAGCGGCGCTCCCGCCATTCCCGCAGAGAAGTACCTTGTGACCGGCACGAAGAGCCGAGCAGATCAATTGCCCGGCACGCTCAATGTCAGGGACGTTCGATTCGAGCACTTTCTGAATGATCTCCAGGTGCGCGGCTAATGATTGGTTAAGGTGAGCTGCTGTGCTTGATTCAACCGATTTTGGCGAGTCGTTGGACACCGTAACTCCGTTGGGCGTTCAGAAAGTAAACTGTTGGACCGCTCGTTGAAAACTCGCGCCAGGTCTACTCGATCAGCCCGGCAGACACTGCCGGGGGTACTTGCAACTCAAGCTGGTGGGTCGCGACAGATCCCAAACGTACCCGTTAACCGGCAGAGCCGGAACTTACCATAGTCCATTTCAAATCTCTAACGCTCAACACGTCTCTCAAAACTTGGTAATGCTCCGACGGAGCATTACCCAAAACTTAGGCCGCTTGAATAAAACGCGCCGGGTGTTTACGATTTGCCAATTACCATTTAGGATTCATCAGTCGCGACTCACGATTCAGATTCAAGTTTCACGCTTCATGACTGTTACCAATCCAACCCCTATGCTGCGCCAGTACCAGGAGCTGAAGAAGCAGCATCCCGGCACTCTGCTCTTTTTTCGCCTGGGCGACTTCTACGAACTTTTCTTCGAAGACGCAGTCACCGGCGCCCGTGAATTGCAAATCACGCTGACAGCCCGGCACAAGGAACGCGGCGACCCGATTCCCATGTGCGGCGTTCCCCATCACTCCGCGGCCAACTACATTGCGCGGCTCGTGCGCAAAGGCTACCGCGTGGCAATCTGCGAACAAACTGAAGATGCTTCGAAAGTCAAGAAGCTCGTGCGTCGAGAGGTGGTGCGCGTCGTTACGCCTGGGACCCCGATCGATCCGCAATTGTTGGAGCCTCGGGAAGCCGTTTTTCTCGCCGCCGTTTGCAGTGCCGGCGAAATTGTAGGCGCCGCCTTTCTCGATCTCTCGACCGGCGAGTTTCGCGCCACTCAGGCTAATGGTCCCGATGCATGGTCCAGAATTCGCGCTGACCTGGACTCTTACGCGCCGCGCGAGTTGCTTTTTCCCGTGTCGCTGGAGCCACTAGTCAAAAGTGGCTTCTCTTCAAGAACCCATACTGAGCCCTTGCCGCTCGCGAACACAAGAACTTCACAGTCTGCAACGAATACTCAGTTAGATGGAGTGACCCTAACCCCTCAGGATGATTGGTTGTGGCAGAAAGAAGACTGCGAGCCATTGCTCCTCAAGCATTTTGGTGTTCGTTCGCTCGCCGGATACGGCATCGAGCGCAAGGATCAGGCGTTGCGCGCCGCCGGCGCCTCCTTACGGTATGTGCAGGAGACCCAACGCGCTGCTGCCGCGCACATTACCGATCTGGTCTATTTCGAACCCCAGGACCACCTGGTCCTGGATCAGATAACGGTACGAAACCTCGAGCTCGTCTCCTCGTTGGGCGGCGCCGCAGGCCGATCGCTGCTTGATGTTATTGATGAGACGGTGACCGGAATGGGCGCGAGGCTTTTGCGAAGTTGGCTGCTTCGACCAGCGATCAGGCGCGGTGAGGTTGAAGCGCGGCTGACTGCCGTAACAGACCTTCATTCAGGTCAAATGCGACGCGACAAAATTCGTTCCCTGTTGAAGGAGGTCTCAGATCTGGAAAGACTTGCCGGCCGCGTAAACCTTGGCTCAGCAACTCCTCGCGATCTAAATGCAATTCTTCGTTCGCTCGAGCAGACACCGGTAATCCGGCAGGTGCTGGCCGATGCCCCTTCGTCGCTGTTGCAGGTGCTGATTGAAAGCACAAATGAGCTGCCGGACCTGCGGGCATTAATCACCACGGCGATTGCTGATGACCCGCCTGTGAAGGTCGGCGACGGTAATACAATCCGACCTGGTTACTCGGCCGAGCTCGACGAGCTACGCTCAATCAGCAGCAACGCAAAACAGACGATTGCGACACTCGAGGCGAGTGAGCGCGCGCGTACCGGGATCGGAAACCTCCGCATTAGATACAACAATGTCTTTGGGTACTTTATTGAGGTCTCGAAAGCAAATGCGGTCCGCGTGCCCCCAAATTATGAGCGCCGGCAAACACTAACCAACGCTGAACGCTTTACCACTGCTGAATTAAGAGATTGGGAGAAGAAGGTACTCGGCGCCGAAGAGCGAATCATCCAACTGGAAACTGACCTCTTTAATGGCATTTGCCGCCAGGTGGCTGCGGAAACCAAACGCATTCAGGCCACAGCGCGAGCTTTGGCAACAATTGATGCGCTTGCTGCCCTGGCAGAGACTGCCGCGCGCCGGCGTTATGTCAGACCGCAAATGCACGATGGTGACGAGATCGAAATAATCCAGGGCCGCCACCCGGTCATCGAAGTGTTCAGTGAAGAACCGTTCATTCCAAACAATCTCTATCTCAACAATTCGACAGATCGGTTGCTAGTAATCACAGGTCCCAACATGGGTGGTAAGAGTACGATCCTCAGACAGACGGCAATCATCAGCATTCTCGCGCAAATGGGTAGTTTCGTTCCGGGCGAACGAGCGCGGCTACCATTGCTGGATCGAATCTGGACTCGAGTTGGCGCTTCTGATGACCTGACCAGAGGCCGATCGACTTTCATGGTCGAAATGACTGAGACTGCCGCAATTCTTCATAGTGTCACGCCACGCTCGCTCGTGTTGCTGGATGAAATTGGTCGCGGCACGGCTACGTTCGATGGGTTGTCAATCGCCTGGGCGGTCGCAGAGTACCTTCACGACTCGCCCGAGCATGCAGCAAAGACCCTCTTTGCAACGCACTATCATGAGCTGACTGAATTGGCCGAACGCTTACCAGGTGCGCAGAACTACCAGATCACTGCAACTGAACGTGAAGGCGAAGTAGTTTTTCTGCACCGGCTGGAACGCGGTCGAGCTTCAAAGTCTTACGGGATCGAGGTTGCGCGTTTGGCCGGAATGCCTCGGGCCGTGTTGACAAATGCCAGGGACGTTTTAGCGCGACTCGAACGTTATGAGTTGGACGTTTTCGCTGAGGAAGATAATCTTGTGGCACAGGCAGGCAGGCAAAAAACTGTTGAGCCAATCGCAGCAGCAGCGTCGGTATCAGGTACGACGTCTGTTTCTAGTACAAGCGAAGCATTGGATGCGGCGGCGAAAAGGGTCGGACGCCGAAAACTTGCGGCGCAAGTCTCGTTGTTTGATCTGGCTAATCAGAAAGTTGTCGACGATATTCGCGAGAGCCGTGTGGAAGACTTGTCACCCGAGCAGGCAAAGGAACTATTGCTCGAGCTCAAGAAACGAGTTCTGTGAAGTAGCGCAAGCTCATCACTGCCGAGGCTTCCAACGTGAGTAGCGCGGGGATCCGGCCCACTGATGCCTACCTCACGCGGGCTCAATTTTTCCACCGCTTCGCGGCGACCGGATATGTTGACTGCCGATGCTGCTGTTCCGGAACTGCTCTAGTTGGAAGGCTGATCCTGTCTCCGACTGACGACGCTGATCTGGACTGGCTGGCCGCGGCGTGATGATTCGTAGATCGCCTGGACCACTTCCAGACTGCGACGGCCCTCCCAACCATTACATCGAGGAATGCTGTTCGTTTCGATGGCTAAAAGAAAGTCCTCAAGAATGCGCCGATGCCCACTTACATTCGAAACAACCGGCGAAGTTGAACTTGGGTTGCGCTCATGCGACTCGTCTTTAATCACACTCTCGCTGGAATTGCGGAGGTTGGCGGCGATGATTCTGTTCTGTTCGACAATGATAGTTCCTGCCGAACCACACAATTCCAGACGACGAGGGTAACCGGGATAGATGGCTGTCGACGCCTCCAGTGTGCCGAGAGCCCCATTCGCGAACTCCAACGTAGCCACCAGTGTGTCTTCTACTTCAATGTTGTGCAGAGCTGTAATGGCCATGGCCGAAACGCGAGTAATATCTCCCAGTAACCATAACAGGAGATCTAGCGTATGCACTCCCTGGTTGATGAGTGCGCCTCCACCGTCCAGGGCCCACGTACCCCGCCAACGCGAACTGCCGTAGTATTCAGGTGGGCGAAACCACTTAACCTGCGCAGTTGCCAGGATTGGTTTTCCCAAAACACCCGTGTCGATCAAATCCTTTAGCCGGCAAAGCTCCGGCGCGACGCGATCCTGAAAAAATACTCCCAACTTAACGTTCGCTCGTTCGCATTCTGCTATCAGCGCATCCGCACGCTCCGTGGTGATATCAAGTGGTTTCTCAACTAAGACGTGCAGGCCGCTTCGCGCCGCAGCAATTCCCTGCTCGGCATGCAGGCCCGATGGACTACCGATGGCGACTAGATCGAGTGGCCGGTGTTTGAGAAAGTTATCTAAGTCCGCATACGCAGTCGCGCCATACTCTTTAGTCAGTCGAGTGCACTTTTCGTGATTAGTGCCATAGACAGCGGCAATCTTTAAACCCCCGATCTCACTTGCGGCCCGCGCGTGAGTGGCGCTGATATTGCCGCCCCCAATGATGCCGAGATGAATCATGATTATGCTTGACTGTAGGAGCGGGCTAGTTCTTAACTGCGGCAAATCGGCGCCACTGCGATTCGATCTGTTCTGGCGTTGCGCGTTCAGAGAGAATCAGAAGCCGATATTTAAATAGAACGGACTGTTTTGGCTCAAGTGTCAGATTGAGTTTTTCTTGCCCGTTGCTGAAGACCTCCTGACCCAGCGGATTGGCGGCAAACAGACCGTAGCCGCGTGCGTGCCAGTAGGTGGGATGACCGGGATTCTGCGGATGATCCAGCAGGGCCAGCGTCACGTCTTCGCGCTCCACTTTTCCGGTCAACATTGTCCAGCGGCCGCGCGTACCCCAAACCGCATCGCCGGTCTTCCCTTCACTGCTGTGATAAAGACCACTTACCAGGGTGTTGTCTAGAACCTTTACACTCGTAGGGGCGCCGGTGGCATCTGTAAACACCAAAGACTCTTTGGTCGGGTGCTCTAGCTCCCTGCGTACCCGCATTCCAAGCAAACCTTCCTTGTTATCGCGAAGGACAATGCGTTGATCTAGTGCTGTTAGCCGCGTAACCCGATCGACGATGCGCAGATTCGGAGCAGCATGAAAGATGAAGGAAGTTGTTTCACGCAAGATCGTCCGACCATCCGGCATTACCCAGTCGGTTGCCACCTGGAGCTCGCCACTGTCCTTGCCGCCTTTCGAAGCGAGGATCTGGCGATGCATAACCGTGCCCATCTTCTTCTGTCTTTCGGCCGGCAGGGCACTTGAATTGTTCCAGAAGTCAACGCCGTTTACATCGCCGTAGTTGAGCCACATGCCGACATGGTGAGGATGGTCCACTCGTTCACCGGCACGCGCATCCAGAGGAAAGCCGCGCGTCACAATTGTGCCTTTGGCGGAGCGCAATGGATTAAGAACCGGGGTCTTGAGTTTTTCGGTCCAGGTATAGGAGGTAAAAGGGCTTCCATCTATGAAGATGTCAACGCGTTTGGCGGGTTCATCAGGCACGATCCTCACGCCACTCTTCGGTTGGGAGATCGCTGTCTGCTCGACACTCAACAAGAGGAAAGCCGCGATTAAGTAACATTTATAGTGCATTGGTCTTAGCCTTCAATCTTAGGCATTTTTTAGTCTTTCCTTATTAATTTGAAACCTCCCAGGCTATAGCGGGGAGCAAAAGACCACCAACGGAAAGTGGATTGATGTCTTCGACCCCCATCTACCGCAACGTTTAAGAGAACCCTCAAAGACCACCAACGGCAGTTGGTGGATGCTTCGACCCTGCCTACAATCAGGGTTAGTCCTTCGCAGGTTGTGACGAGTACTTCATCCATCTTTTCGCTTTTAGGCTGGGTCGAACAATCCAACCAACTGCCGTTGGTGGTCTTTTTTAGCTTGTCTCAGTCTCTTTTTTCTAGGTTATGTCGAACCATCCACCAACTGCCGTTGGTGGTCTTAGAGTTCCATCAACCAACCACTATCTCCTGCTTTGTCTCATCAAAGGTGATGCGCTTTCCAGTTTGTAATGCCGCGATCGTCATGCATAGCGCGACCGAATGGTTGTAGCCCGCGTGGATGTCAGCAGTCGGGGCTTTCCTCGAGCGGATGCACTCCATCCAGTTGCGCATGTGGGCCATAGTTGAGCTGTCCACGCCGGTCGCTGCCCCACTTTCGACTCTTGCCACTTCCTCGATCAGAGACCTCTCCGGCAACTGGAATGCCTTCATCCCCATCGCTTTGGCATGTCTTTCATCCAAACTCCCTTCGGGAGTTACCTTATTAGTATCGAGATTTAGTGTTCCGCCGTTTGAATAGTAGAGTTCCTTGACCCCACCTGCGCTGTTCGTTTGTCGCGAAGAGTAGACAACCTGGAATCCTTTCCCTCCGTTGGCCGCATCGCCGTAATCGAAGACTGCGGTCATCGTATCGAAGTTGCGCCGCCCGTCGCGCCACAGGTAAATACCGCCATTCGCAACGACACTCGTGGGATGCTTGTAGCCGGTGAACCAGTGGACCGTGTCGATCTGATGGACCATCCACTGGCAAGGTATCCCCGATGAATAAGGCCAGAAGAGACGAAACTCGATGTACTTCCTGGGATCGAATGCCTCGTAGGGACGGTTGATGAGAAATCTCTTCCAGTCAACCTCATCTTCCTTCACGAGCGGAACCAGATTAGGCCGGCGCCACCGACCGGGCTGGTTGACGTTCCACGTCATCTCAGCCATTACGATATCGCCGAACTGCCCCGACTTGATGAACTCACTGGCCCGCGTGTATCCGGGCGCCGAACGTCGCTGCGTCCCAATCTGCACGACCTGCCGAGAATTGGTCACCAACTTCAGCGACTCGCGAGCATCCTCCATCGTGCTGGCAAAAGGCTTTTCGACAAACGCATCCTTGCCGGCGCGGACGGCCTCGTTGCAGTGATAGGCGTGCTGAAAATCTGCGGTAGCGATAATTACCGCATCAACATCCTTTCGCTGATACAGCTCGTCGTTGTTGCGCGCCTGGATCACATCCTTGCCGGTTCTCTGCTTAATTTTGGCGGCAACCCCCTCGCGGCGCGGTTTCCATAATTCAGAGATTGCGACGAGTTCGAAGTTAAGTTCTCCTGCGAGACTGAGAAAGGCAGGAACGAGGGCATCCATCGCCCGATCACCCGGTCCAACGACTGCCACCCTGACCCTGTCGTTTGCGCCAAGAATGCTGGCGTAGCTTGATGCTCGACTGCCAACGACCAGCGCTCCGGCGCCAAAAGCCACACTCTTTTTGATGAAATCTCGTCGCGAATTCTTTTGATCAGACATAATGCGTCTCCATTTCTCTCGGCCGTCCAAGGCCTGATGTCTAAAGCGCAGCCGCGCACCGTAGCAGTTCTTTCATTCCCGCCATACTCTGCCTGGTCGATTCTTCGGGAGTAGTCGCTCCGCGCCAGTGCGTTTCAAGCACCACGGCCCCGCGATAGCCGTCCTTCTTCAATGCTCGAAACTGGCCCACGTAATCGATGAACCCGCGACCCATAGCCATCCACGCAAAGGTTCCATCCGGGTTGCGCACGACATCCTTGCAGTGCACGTGACCAATCCGATCTTTCGGCAAGAGGCGGTAAGCGTCTGGGTAAGGCGTTTCATTGCGAAAGGCTGAATTACCGGGATCCCAATTAAGCTTAAAATTTGGCGACTTGACGGCTGCAAGCGTGTGCTCTGCCTCGGCGCCGGTCGCGGTGTTGCATGCGAATTCGTTCTCCATTACCAGCGTCACGCCTCGTTTCGCTGCCGCTGAGGCCGCCTCGCGCAGTTTGTCGTCCATCGCGGCGCGATACGGCTCGGGATCTTCAAGACGCCAGAAATCGAAACAACGCAAACGATCCGTATTGAAAGCGCGGGTCAGTTCAAGCCCGCGTTCGAGCACCTCGCCTTGTTGCTCAAAAGTAAAATCCGCGCCAAATGTGTCGCGCTGACTGAACTTCGAGACGGGCGCGCCTTTCCAATCGACTTTAAACAGCGGTCCGGCAATTGAAGACACCCTTAACTTATAGCGTTCGAGCAGGCGGCGTGCTTCTGCAATCTCTTTTGCCTCGAGTGCCATTATGTTCTTGCCCCAGAGAATACGGAGCTCAACATATCCGAGACCAAACTCTTTGGCGGCGATTTCCACCGCGCGACCAAAGTCGTGCGTGATTTCGTCGGTAAAGACCGAAAGCTTGAATATACTCATGGAGCAATCTTCAACTTGAGTTCTTCTTCAATATATTTCTTACTGATCAGAGCCGACTCCTTTGCGGATCTATCTTTGGTGGTAACACTGTCGAGCTCGACTACGGCCCAACCCCGAAAGTTAACTTCTTTAAGCGCACTGAAGACCGCGGGCATGTTCACCCTGCCTCGTCCGAGTTCCACAAAGCGATACTTGCGACCTGGTTGTTCGGCTGACTCGAGACTTTCAACGTCCTTGATGTGCAGAAACAGAAGCTCCTTGCCGTAGCGTTTGATCGCCTCGGCTGGATTGCCGCCACCCTGCTGGTAGTGGGCGATGTCGAGCTCAAGCTTAACGTAGCGCGGGTCGACCGCGGCCATAATCTGATCGACTTCCTCGGGCGACTCACCGAGACTGTTCATGTGATTGTGGTAACCCAGCTTGATCCCCAAGTCGGTAGTTCGCTTCCCGATCTCCGTAAGTATGCGTCCCAGTTCTTTGAAGTCAGCAGTTGTTGGAATCCTGTCTTTTGGACGGGCGGAGTCGGTCACTTGCAAATAGTGTCCGCCCACATCGCGCACGAACTTCGCGTGCCGTGTGTGTTTCGCGATTTCCTCAGCTTCTGTTCCGGGCGTAATTCGCACGCCACCACTCGATAATGCGACAAGCTCGAGGTGATGCTGCTCGAGCAGTGCTCGAAGGGCTTGAGGCTGCTCCCCATATTCCGGTAGAACATTGCTGCGTAACTGTATCCCCCGAAATCCAACCTCCGAGATGTCCTTGATAGCCTGAAGGTCATTACCAGCCCACGTAATCGATGCGTAACCGAAAAGAATTTCGGCCGGCGCCGGCCTAATTGGCTGTTCGAAGTAGGAGAGATCGACGGGAGGATACAGGGCAGGCTCGAACGCGGCTGCGAGCGTATCGAGCGGCAGAGTAGAGCCCGCTGCGACGGCGCTCAGACCGGCAATAAAGTGACGGCGCGAGAGTGAATCTTTCATCTCGGGTTGACCTTTCGATTCGATTGACGAAAATTGCCGGGGAGAAGCACGCTACCGAACGCTTTGTTACCGGTAAAAATCCCCGATTTAAAGTATGTGGGGCATTGTCGGCTAAAGATTCAAATCGTGCAACAGGTTATTTTCTAACCAGCATTTAATTGATCCATACGGTATTGATTCTTGCCAAACTGCGTTGAACTCCTGTTCCCAAACACGAAATGATGGGCCGGTTTTCTTTGAGCGAGTCGCGATTGAGTTTATTGCCAAAAATATTGAAATTTTGACCGTATTGGCTCTGTGCCGCTACCTTGACACCCCTAAAGTCTGACTGGTACATTACGCGGTCTTTTCTTAGAGCCTCGTTTTAGCCCTATTGCTGATAAAGGAGTTCGCTTGAATAACGAATCAGGTTATCTATTTACCTCTGAGTCTGTTACCGAAGGTCACCCAGATAAAATCGCCGATCAGATCTCTGATGCCGTTTTGGACGCAGCTCTGGCGGAAGATCCCACCTCGCGCGTTGCGTGCGAGACACTCGTCACTACAGGTCTGGTTGTAGTCGCCGGTGAAATTACTACTAACGCCCGGATCGATTTTAGCCGCATCGCGCGCGACACCATCCGCGATATTGGGTATACCCGCGCAAAGTTTGGGTTCGATTCCGAAACTTGCAGCGTGCTATCGGCGCTTGACCGCCAGTCCCCTGATATTGCTATGGGAGTCGATACCGGAGGCGCCGGTGACCAGGGGCTGATGTTTGGTTTCGCCTGTAACGAAACCCCGGAGTTGATGCCGCTGCCGATCCAATTGGCACATGTGCTCGCTCGCCGTCTTTCCGAAGTACGCAAGTCGGGAGAACTCCCTTACCTGAGACCCGATGGCAAATCACAGGTTACAATCGAGTACCGCGACGGCAGGCCATTCCGCGTTGAAGCTGTCGTAATCTCTTCCCAACACGATCCAAATGTCAGTAACGAACAGCTTCGTGCTGAAATCGAAGAGAAGGTAATTTGCCATTCCGTCACGCCTGAGCTGCTTGATAAAGATACGAAGTATCACATTAACCCTACCGGTCGCTTTGTGACGGGGGGGCCACAGGGTGACGCCGGTCTCACCGGCCGCAAGATCATAGTCGATACCTACGGTGGTTACGCCCCACATGGTGGAGGCGCCTTCTCAGGCAAAGACCCCACGAAGGTTGATCGATCGGCTGCTTACATCGCCCGCTATGTTGCCAAGAACATCGTTGCCGCCGGGCTGGCTGATCGCTGCCTTGTGCAGCTTGCATACGCGATCGGGGTTGCCGATCCCGTCTCGGTATTGGTTGACACTTACGGCACGGCCCGCATAAGCGAGAAAGCTCTCTCGAATCTCGTTCGGCAGAACTTCGAACTGACGCCGCGAGGCATCATTGAAGAGCTTAAACTCCGTCGTCCTATCTACAAGGCCACCGCAGCCTACGGCCACTTTGGTCGTGATGAGGAAGGCTTCCAATGGGAAAAGACAGATCGAGCGGAGTCGCTTCGTGAAGCCGCCGGGATCTGACCCGTTTAGTGCGCGCAACCTTCTGTTGTGGCGCTTGAAATCTAGCTGTCTGTTTAAAAAGAGGAACCAATTGATATGAGCGCAACTAGTTCGCTTGAGTTTGATGTAAAAGACGTTGGGTTGGCGAAGCAGGGAAAGCAGCGAATCGAATGGGCTGAACGCGAAATGCCCGTGCTGCGACTGATTCGCGAGCGTTTTGCGGCGGAAAAGCCGTTGAGCGGTGTAAAACTCGTCGCCTGTGCCCACATCACCACTGAAACAGGAAATCTCGCCCGCGCTTTGCAGGCCGGCGGCGCCGAGGCAGTCCTGATTGCTTCGAATCCACTCTCAACCCAGGACGATGTGGCCGCGTCATTAGTCTCGGATTGGGGCATTCCCGTTTTTGCGATAAAAGGTGAGTCGACCGAAACCTATAACCGCCACGTGCGGACGGCTCTCGATTCACATCCTGACATCATTATTGATGATGGCTCCGATGTCGTAGCCACTCTAATCAAAGAACGGGCCGGCCAGGTAAAGGAGATTATCGGTTCTACCGAGGAAACCACCACCGGCATTCAACGGCTCGCAGCAATGCAGAAAGCCGGCGTCCTTAGCTTCCCTTCGATAGCCGTAAACGACGCCCAGACCAAACACTTTTTCGACAACCGTTACGGTACGGGACAGTCGACGCTTGATGGAATTATCCGGGCAACAAATATCCTTCTGGCGGGACGCACTATCGTAGTTGTGGGCTATGGCTGGTGTGGAAAGGGTGTGGCCCTTCGCGCCCGCGGGATGGGGGCAAATGTCGTAATCACCGAGATCGATCCGATTAAGGCGATCGAGGCCGTCATGGATGGGTTCCGCGTGATGCCGATTGCGGAGGCTGCGGCACTGGGAGATATCTTTGTGACTGTGACCGGTAACCGGCACGTTATCGACCGCTCGCACTTCGAAAAGATGAAGGACGGCGCGATTGTTTGCAACAGCGGTCACTTCGATCTGGAGCTTAACCTGACGGCCCTTCGCGAGATGTCTGACGAAGCTATCAACGTTCGCCCCTTTGTTGAAGAATATCGGCTCAAGGGCAGCAAACGCAGCGTCATTGTTCTAGGTGAAGGTCGCCTGATTAATCTGGCGGCAGCCGAAGGCCACCCCGCCAGCGTGATGGACATGAGCTTTGCTAATCAGGCGTTGTCGGTGGAGTATTTGGTGAAGAACAAGGGACAACTCGCTCCAGGAGTCCACCTTCTGCCCAAAGAGGTGGATACTGAGATCGCCAGCTTGAAGTTGCGGGCTCTGGGAATCTCTATCGACACCCTCACCGCAGAGCAGCTCGAATACATCACAAGCTGGGAGACCGGAACTTAGGAATCAGGTTCGGATACGCGTGAGAAAATAGGTCCCCGCCGCAGCGAAGATTACCGGCGGGGACCAACCTGCCACCGCCGGCGGAAGCAATCCGTGATTTCCCAGTTGCTGAAACCCGCCTCCTACTCCCCAGTAAGCAATACTGACTCCTACAGCGGCACAAAGAGCCATTACCGCTCCCCGTTTGCCAAATGCCAGAGCCAGGGGCATCCCTATGAATGCCATCACCAGCACGCTAAAGGGCGCGGCGTACTTGCGTTGAAGCGCGACAGACAACGTCGAAACCTCCATTCCACGCTGCTTTGCTGCTTTTAAATAACTGCTTAAAGCAGTCGCGCTTAACTGAGAAGGCTTGTCAATTGTGGGCTTAAACACCTGTTGCTGCTCGATTCCGCCGATCTCCAATTCTGCTGTAGATTGCCGCTCAACATCCATTTCTCGAAGGATTATTGCCTCGACCTCCTCAAGCGTCATTTGGTTATTTGACACCCAGGCGCCGCGGCTTCCGGTAATCACGCTGCTGAGGTGCACTCCCTCAGCATCAAGTTGGTAGATTGTAGGTTCGTGCAGAATCCGATCGTGCTCATCGTACTCGTACGAATAGAGGCGGTTATTCTCAAGCGAAGCCAGCCATTGCCTTCCCGTGCCCGTCATTCCCCGCGGCTCGCCACCTCTGATCTGAGCGCGTAGGGCATCTTGTTTCAGATTGGCCTGTGGCATCAGACGTTCTTGCACAAGCCAGGTACTGCCACCCGCGACAAGTGCGAACACCAGTCCTGGAAGCATCAGTCGGTAAACGCTCTGCCCGGCCGACCACCATGCGATTGCTTCGCTGCGCCGCGCCAATAAAGCGTACGTCACAAGCACGGCAATGAGCATCGTTCCCGGAAAGAGCTCGACCGCGATCAGCGGCATCAGAAACAGGAGATAGCGGGCGACAAGGCCGGCTGGGGAGCCCTGAGTAGCTATAAAGCGCCAGAGTTCGAAGAGCGTGAAGATAATGAAGATTGAAGCCAGCGTTACGAAGCCGAGAAAGAATGTAATTCCAAGTGTACGAAACAGATTGAGATCCATCAGGGTGGGAAATCCCCAGTGCCCTGCGCCTACGGAGGAGGCCTGAGTCTGCGCTTTGCGGGCCTTCCACAACTCGGTTTCGCCCTTTATTTTCCTGGGCAACCAGCGGTCCAGGGGGAAGCGCCCGGTCATCAACAGACCGATACCAAGCACTCCCGTAAGGAAGGTTGCGCCCCAGATCCCGACTGCCGGCGAAACAGTATCCGCTCTCAACAGAGACTCGCCCAGCAACGAAATCAGGTAATAGAGAACCATGATGCCGAGGGAAAGAAGAATGCCAAAACCTCGACCACCGCGCCTGATTCTCAATCCCAGCGCGCCACCAAAAAGGGCGAAAGCGAATGGCGCAACACTAAGAGCCAGTCTTCGATGCAGGGCGCGCTGGCCGTCTCTCCGCTCCCCCGGATCCGCGGAACCAGCTTGAACCTGAAGTTGACTCCAGGTCATCTCTTCGGGCTCAAGCTCGAATCTGTTCAATCTTTCGAGGAGCGCTAGACGACCCGTATTGATGGCAATTCTCAGTTGCTCGAGTCGCTCGACGACGTAGGACCTTGGTTCCGGGTCCGTCGCAGCCGGGATTGCGGTTGCGACGGCATCGGTTAAAACCAACTCGGACTGTGCACCCGAAGAATCGATACGGCCGGATCGCGAAGTGACGACCTTCGTTGAGCCGTCCGCCTGTTGAGAATAGATAAAGACTCGTCCCCATGTGCCCTGCACTTTATCTCCATCTCGCACATAGATGACATAACCGGGAATCTCGGTATTAAAAGTACGCGGTTCAACAGGCGAATCGAGCTTTATTAAGGCCCCTTGGAGCGCTATCCGGCGCAGGCTCTGAGCGGCCTCCGGCGCTTCTTTCATGTGGAGATATAGAGTGGCCCCAGTCGCCAGCACTCCAATCAGCAAGAGTGGCCACAGGAGTCGCCACGTGCCTACGCCGGCTGCTCTTAGCGCTACGATCTCACTATCGCTCCCCATTCTCGCCAGACCAATAGTGATACCTGCGAGCGTAGCCATCGGCAGCGTGAAAACCAGAACGCTAGGCAAAAGGGCCACGCCGATCTCGGTCAGCAGCGAGAGTGGCACCCGGGTGTACAGGGCAAGTTCAGCGAAGCGGCTTGCTTGCTGTGCAAAAAGGATGGCTGTCAACAGGAACAACGATAGAAAGAGGTAGGGCACGACGGCGCCCATCATGTATCTCCCAATTAAAGTTCTTCCTGAGATCATCGCCCGTAATTCTAAGATGAAAATACCGATTATCCCAGCAAGGGCGCCACTTTTATCCTTAGCAGAAACCCCTTACTTAAAGCTTGGCCGCACTCGAGGCTGTCTTTCGAGCACCCTGGCTATTGTCTGATGAGTCAACTCTGCCAGTTCGCGCTTAGTTTGCTTTGAAGCGCTCCTGAACTGTTGCGCAAATAAATTTGGCGCGAGCTTTTCGGTTGATCGCAGTTGTCTATGAAGCGTCTTGGACAGCGCGTGGCCCGCCCGATTACATTCCCGGCAATTAAGTCCGAGCTCTGAGGTAATAACGACAGGTTCAGTTTCTGTAAACGCTCGAAGACACTCGGAGCAGTGTTTGAGGTCCGGCAAAAAGCCCTCGAGCCTTAACAGCCAGATCTCAAAGTATCTCAATATCGAGTCGAGGTCCGTGGGGCTATCCGCGACTGATTCAAGGCAGGCCTTAACCATTCGGAACAACTTTTCATTACGTTGGTAGGGAGGGGAGAACTCCATTACCAGATCTCCCATGTAAGCAAGGCCGGCAAGAGTTTCAGCATTACTCGAGAGGTTAAAGTGGGATCTGAGGATCTCAGCCTGCCTGACGGAAATCAGTTCCTGATTCTCCTTCAAGTAACAGGTGAGGTT
The DNA here is from genome assembly GCA_035512935.1 of Pyrinomonadaceae bacterium. GTDB lineage: Bacteria > Acidobacteriota > Blastocatellia > Pyrinomonadales > Pyrinomonadaceae > PSRF01. The sequence goes on from DATKDA010000063.1 coordinate 43,848, forward strand.
GATGTGCGTGAACGGCTCTAAGGCAGCGCCAAATCTGTTTTTTAGTTTCCGGCTGCCACGCGCGACGCCCCGAACAAGGCCGGAAGAGCGCGTCAGACAAACGACGATCTTATCTGCTTCCGCGAGGTTGTAACTCCGCAATACCAAAGCCTCAGTTTCGAGCACACCCATCTGAGCTTATCGTCCGGCAGAAACAGATTAGAAGGGAATGAAATAGAGCACCCAGGCCAGGGCCAAGCCGATCACCATGAATTCCGCAAATACCTTTGCGCCGTATTTCACTCTGTCGGGAGTCATGTCACGAGCCACGGTACCAAAGACAACCGCCACAAGCAGTGCAAATACGACCATTACAAAAAAATGTCTCAAGACTTCCTCCCGGCGCTGATGTCGAAAGCGTCAAGCATGCAAAGGTAGTTTAAAAGTCCGGCTATCAGCAAAAAGGTATTTCCGTACTCATAAGTGGCGCGAGCGGCTTGAACCGGGTCATCTCTAAATCCGATATCAAGGAGCCAACATAGGGCGTAAAGCAGACCCGTCCCGAGATTAGCAATCATTGGGGGAAACTGTAGCAATACGGAGCCCTGGTCTTCTCCGAAATTGATGCTAAACAGGTGTCCGCCCATTACCAAACCGGCAATAAAACAGACCCACACTGCTCCGCCCAGAACCAGCGCTCTGCCCCAATGTCCTTGAAGGAGATGTCCTGCCCCGGGAAAGAACCACCCGGCCGTACCCATCAGCCACGCCTGCGGTGGCGTTGCTACGACTTTCGTGTCATGAGACCTTTCAGTTTTAGTCAAAAACTCCTCCACGCTGTTAACGTTCTACCTTAGCCGATATCAGATGCTGTTTTCAGTACGAAGGCTTGCCGTTATTGGTTGTCCTAACCGAGGCCGCCAGTCTCACACGTTACATTAAAGGTCGGCATCACGACTCTTTAACGTTTACATGAGCTAATCGTATAGCAGGTAGTCGGCTCGAAGTTGCTTGAACCGGTCGACCTCCGGCTGCCAGCTTTGCTCGATCTCATCGAGCGACCTTCCCTGTGCCAACGCTTCCCTTATCTTTGTAGTTCCGGCAATGACATCAAACGGATTGCGATCATATACGTACTCGTATGGCGGCTCTTTCCAAAGAAACTGGTCACGATACATATCAAAAGCGGTTTTGACCATCGCCACGCCCGTTAGAACCGGCTCGAACTCTGATCCGTTGAGAACGTGTATCTGCACACCCCCGCAGCCAACCCCGGCATGCTTCTGAAAAGTTGGCTGGAATACACAACCTCGAAAGAAGACCCCAGGTAACCTTAGGTTGTTGAGTTGATACGCGTAATCCTCGGGAACAATGTATGGCGCGCCGATCAATTCAAAGGGCCTCGTAGTTCCTCTGCCTTCTGATAACTGTGTCCCTTCAAAGTGGACGGCGCCGGGAAAGACGGTAGCGGTCTCCAACGTCGGCATGTTGGGCGATGGCATTACCCAGGGGGCGTCTGTGTCGTCGTGCCAGTACTTTCGCCTCCATCCCTCCATGGTTATGACTTCGAGGTCGCAGCCGATCTTAAAGTGTTTGTTGAAGAGTTGAGCTAGTTCGCCTACTGTCATGCCATGTCGCGTCGGGATAGGAAATTGGCCCACAAATGAGGCCTGCTCCGGCTCGAGCACCTTTCCGGATACCTGTTCTCCATTGATTGGATTCGGCCGGTCGCACACGATCATTCTTTTGCTGAATCTTTTTGCTGCGCGCATGCAGTTGGCCATTGTGTAGACAAAAGTGTAGATGCGGCAGCCAACATCCTGCATATCAAACACAAGGGCATCAACATCCTTGAGCATCTCTTCAGTCGGTTCGCGAGTTTCGCTATACAGAGAGTAGATGGGCAGTCTGGTCTGACGATCGATGGAGTGCTCAGTCTCGATCATATTGTCCTGAACATCGCCACGAATGCCATGTTGAGGGCCAAACAATGCTGTTAGATTGACGTCGGGATGATCGTGAAAGGTATCAGCCACATGTCTGAAGCCGTGGTCCACGGACGCCTGGTTGCAGATTAAGCCGACGCGCGCGCCCTTTAAAAGGTCGAGTCGCTCTTCAAGTAACTTCTCAACTCCGAGCCGGGTTCTATTTTGTTGCCGCAATGACTCAGCAGTCATGCCGGTTGTTATCCCTCCGCTAAGTAGATTGTCAGCTAATGACACGAGTGCTGTTCCGTGGTTCCAAACTTGTCTGAGCCAAAAACCCGAGCTGCCTGAAGGCGAGGCTGCAACTTCAATGCTGCTTTGCCACTTCCTCCGGCAGCACCTCAAGTCTTAGGCCATGGTCAAGTAATACTTGAGCAGCGATGGAATCTTCTCTAAGAAGGCCGAGGAGGAAATGCTCCGTGCCAATGTGCCTGTGCCCAAGGGAGTTACTCTCATCATGAGCATAGTGTAACGTTCGAACATAAGCTTCTTGAATTGAAACACCGGATTCACTAACGGCAGACCAAGCTCTGTTAGAGTAATTTCGTGTGATTTAGTGGATCACCTCTTTACCCGACCAAGAGACGATCTACGAAACCACAGATAACAGAGCCCCAAATCTAACCGCACAACACTGAGCCACCGTTAACATTTATGACCTCTCCGTTAATGTAACCTGCCCAATCACTACAGAGAAAAACAATGGGCCAGGCAATCTCGTCCGGCGTTGCAATTCTGCCAAGAGGTATTGTAGCAACCGCCGCACGTCGAGCTTCTTCATCAGCAAGTTCCTCTTCCGTCATCTCAGTGTCCACCCAACCGGGCGCTACCGCGTTTACCGCAATTCCAAACGGAGCCAATTCGGAAGCCAGCGATTTCATGAAGGCTATTTGTCCGCCCTTCGAGGCGGCATAGTTCGAATAGCCGGCTTCACCCCGTTGCCCCGCTGTCGAACTGACAATGACGATCCGGCCCCGCTGTTGCTCTTTCATCTGAGGTACTGCCGCACGACAGACCGACCAGGTTCCCTTAAGGTTGATTTCAACGGTCGCGTCCCACAACTTGTTTGTGATCTCTTCGACCGAGCCGCCGCTCCAGATGCCGGCATTACAGATAAGAAAGTCCAGACGTTCGAACTGCTCAACGGTGGCTTGCACAAGGTTCTCAGCATCACCCAGTTTTGAGACATCTGCCCGAAAGGCGATTGCTTCCACTCCCCTGCCCTGCGCCGCCTCGACCACCTCATTTGCTGCCTCTTCGTCACTTACATAATTTACGACTACATGTGCGCCCATCTCCGCAAGGCGATTACATACCGCTCGTCCAATGCCGCGAGAGCCGCCAGTCACGACGGCGACTCGATCCTTCAACCGCAAAGAGTCGTTATTCATATTTAGCTGACGATTACGCTCGCCGCGCCGCCTGAACAAAGGCGCCAAACAACGAGTGCGAAAACTGGTCATCGCGCCATCCAAGTTCCGGATGCCACTGGACGGCAATAACGAATCGATTTTGTCGTGGATCCTCGAGCGCTTCGACCAAGCCATCGCTGGTCCATGCCGTAGCCACCAGGTCTTGTCCGACTGTTTCAATCGCCTGATGATGGTGACTGTTCACGATTGGCTCTTCATTTCTAGCTAACGTCGCAAGCCGGCTGCCCTCAAGAAGCCTAATCTTATGCGAGGGACGATCGCGGGGCGGCCCCTGGTCGTGCTTTATTGCTTCTGGAAACTGCTTCTCAATATCCTGGATCAAGGTACCGCTCCGAGATACGTTCAGCACTTGCATACCAAAGCAGATGGCCAGCAGCGGCAACCCTCGCTTCTCAACCTCTTCCAGCACTCTCAGATCCGTTTCATCCTTGATCTGATGAACATTCCCAAGCCCCGGATGAGGCTCATGTCCATAACGCAGTGGATCGACGTCGGAGGCACTGCCGGGAAGCAAAATTCCATCCATGCTCGCGACCGCCGCCTCCAGGTATTCAGCGTCCGGAATCAAGCTGAGATGCAGCGGCACGCCTCCTGCGGCTTCGACGGCCTCGCTGTAATGTCTTGAGAGATAGAAGCGATCTGTCTCTAGTTCGATTCGCATCGTGATGCCGATGCGGGGCCGTTTGTCTGGCATCTAGTAAGCTTCCAGTCTGGTCAGTCGCAGGTAATTTATCAGTAAGGCAGCACTGCGCAAAGCGTGGCGATGCTATGTAAACCGTTTAATAAACGCTCGCCTTGACTTAGGTTCTAGCGAATTCCTATAGTGCTCACGCACGAAATGCGAAACGAAGCTTCCAGCATACGCAGCACTACTGTCCTGCTTGTGCGAAAAAACGAGCGCGTGGCTCTCGCCGGCGATGGCCAGGTGACGCTTGGCGAAACTGTCATGAAGTCGAGCGCCAGGAAAGTGCGCCGCTTGTACAACGACCGTATCCTTGCCGGGTTTGCCGGCGCTACAGCCGACGCTTTCTCCCTGCTTACCCGGTTTGAGAGTAAGCTCGAACAGTACCACGGGAATCTCGAGCGGGCCGCCATCGAACTCAGTAAAGAATGGCGCACGGATAAGATTCTGCGCCACCTCGAGGCGTTACTGGTCGTTGCCGACAGCAAGAGCTCTTTTTTACTTTCCGGAAACGGAGACGTAATTGCGCCTGACGACGGCGTGTTGGCGATTGGTTCGGGTGGTTCGTACGCGCTTGCAGCGGCGCGCGCCCTTTTGAAGCATACGGACCTTTCGGCGGCGGAGATTGCTGAAGAGGCTCTGCGCATTTCCGGAGAGATTTGTATTTACTCCAATCAGAATATTGTTGTCGAAGAACTGTGATTATCGGCCCCCGGCCATTGGCAAGCATCAGAGAGAAATGGTGATCTACTTATCCGGAGAAGTTGACGAAGAGATTCGGCTGGACGAAATGACTCCACGTCAGATCGTTACCGAACTCGATAAGCACGTTGTCGGTCAGCGCAACGCTAAGCGCGCAGTGGCCGTCGCCCTGCGCAATCGTATTCGACGCCAGAAACTGCCACCCGAAATGGCTGTCGATGTGATGCCAAAGAACATCATCATGATCGGCTCGACCGGGGTTGGCAAAACCGAGATCGCGCGGCGTTTGGCGCGAATGTCCAACTCGCCCTTCCTTAAAGTAGAAGCTTCAAAATTCACCGAGGTGGGCTACGTTGGACGCGACGTTGAAAGCATGATTCGCGATTTGACGGAGATCTCGGTCGAGATGACCCGACTTGAGAAGATCGAGGAGATCTCAGAAAAGGCCGAGCTGAACGTCGAAGAGAGAATCCTGGATATCCTGCTGCCACCGCGCTCAGCAACAGGCTTTTATGATTTCGACGCGAGCACTGTCGAAACGACTGAGACAGATCTCGATACCACTACCCGCGACGAGCAGTTCCAACGAACCCGGGAAAAACTGCGTTCGCAGTTGCGTAGCGGCAAGTTGGATAATCGCCTGGTCGAAATGGAGGTGCGCGAGAAGAATTTTCCGGTGATTGAGCTCGCCGGTCCTCAAGGCGTTGAAGAGATGGGCATCAACATGAAAGACATGTTGGGCAATCTTTTTCAAGGTAAGGTCAAGCGCCGCAAGATGCGCGTTGACGAAGCAATGGAATATCTCATGCAAGAGGAGGAAGAGCGCCTCATTGACATGGATCAAGTGGCGCGTGCGGCCATCGAGAGAGTCGAAACTTCCGGTATCATATTTTTAGATGAGATTGACAAGATTGCCGGCCGGGAGTCGGGACATGGCCCGGATGTATCTCGGGAAGGAGTTCAGCGCGATATCCTACCGATTGTTGAGGGAACCACGGTGAACTCACGTTACGGCATGGTCAGAACGGATCATATCCTGTTCATTGCCGCCGGGGCCTTTCACGTCTCCAAACCGTCGGACTTGATTCCTGAATTGCAGGGAAGATTCCCAATCCGCGTTGAACTCGAGTCGTTGACGGTGGAGGATTTCAAACGCATCCTGACCGAACCTAAGAACGCCCTGATCAAACAGTATCAGGCAATGATGAATACTGAGGAGGTAATCCTCGACTTTACTGCGGACGCCATCGCTGCGATCGCAAACTTTGCTGCGCGCGTGAACGAACAGACCGAAAATATTGGCGCGCGGCGTTTGCAAACGATTATGGAAAAGTTGCTCGAGGAGATCAGCTTTGAAGGGCCCGATCTCGAACCAAAACAGCAACGGATCGATGCTGCTTACGTCGAAGCAATGCTTGCCGAAACCGTGAAGGATCAGGATCTCAGCCGGTACATCCTGTGAAACAGTTCACCTCCCTGGTACCGCCAATACCGTCCCTTTGCGTCTCGTGGTTTAGCACCTCGCAAATTTCTTTGCAGTTCTTCAACGACCGCCGGGGGTTGCTGAGTGTTTTCGTGCTCGTGACAGTGCTGCTCTTTGCCGGCTGTGGTAAGCGTCGCCCTCCTTTGCCCCCTGTAGAGAGCGTTCAGCAACGTACCGAGATGCTGTCGGGATTCCAGAGAGGAAACCAGGTGATTCTGAGTTGGCCGGCCCCCGGACGGAATGCGCCTGATAGCAGCGTGCAAAGCATCCGGCGGATTGATGTTTACCGCCTCGCGGAAAGCCCCGATGCGCCGCTGCCGCTCACGGAAGAGGATTTCTCCACGCGTTCGACTGTAATCGGGTCGGTTACCTACGAAGAGATCGAGAAGGCAAAAGATAATCTAACCTACACAGATTCACTGAGGCTCGCTGGCGAGCCCACGCGTTTAAGGTACGCGGTTCGCTATGTGAACGCTGCCGGACAACGCGCGGCCTTTTCAAACTTTTTGCTGATCGAGCCGGCCGCGCGGATTGCTCAGCCTCCGAAGTCGCTAGATGCACAAGTTTCGGAAGATGCGATAACGCTCGTCTGGCAACCTCCAGAGGCGAACATAGACGGTTCTACACCGGTGAATCTGCTCGGCTATAACGTCTACAGGGCAATCGGCTCAGAAGATTTTGGCCCCACACCACTAAACAGCGCGCTGGTGTCTTCGCCTAATTACGCAGACCGGAATTTCAAGTTTGGCGAAGAGCATCGATACCTCGTGCGTTCGGTGTCCCTGGGAACCGAAGGGGCACAGGTTGAAAGTATCAACTCAAATGTGCTGACAGTTTTGCCTCAGGATACCTTCCCGCCTTCGGCTCCAGGTCCGGTAACCATTGCTGCTGCTCCAGGGCGCTTATCGCTCTTCTTTCCTGCGAATCCGGAACCGGACGTTGCGGGTTATCATGTGTATCGTTCGACAGATCCTGATCTGCCTAAAGAGCGCTGGACCAAGCTCACTCCTACTCTATTAACGAGGACGACCATTCAGGATGAGAATGTAGAACCGGGCACTAGGTATTATTATTACCTGACCGCCGTCGATCAGGCTGGAAACGTTAGCCCCCTTTCAGAGATAGTTTCGGAAGTTGTACCTTGATAAAACTCATCCTGAAGGAAACTTCTAAGACTGTTCGTTGCATCATGAAATAAGGAGGTACTCATGAAATTCTTTGTCGACACAGCCAATCTGAATGAAATTCGCGAGGCGGCTTCGTTTGGAGTGCTTGACGGGGTGACCACAAATCCAAGCCTGATTGCCAAGGAAGGTGACGTTGACTTCAACCAGCATATCGCCGCGATATGCGAAATCGTTCAGGGCCCGGTTTCGGCGGAAGTAACCAGTACCGATGTCGAAGGAATGCTCCGTGAGGGACGAGAGTATGCCCGCGTCGCACCCAACGTGGTAGTCAAGTGTCCGCTGACACGGGAGGGCCTCAAAGCAACAAGGCGCCTGAACGATGAGGGCACGAAGGTCAACGTGACGCTCTGCTTTTCGGCAGCCCAGGCTATTCTTGCCGCAAAGGCCGGCGCCTCGTTCATCAGCCCTTTTCTCGGCCGGCTCGATGATATTGGGGAGAACGGACTTAGTCTCCTGCAAGACATCGTCGAGATTTACGACAACTACGGGTGGGAGACCGAGGTGCTTGCCGCAAGCATTCGCCATCCAATCCACGTCATCGAAGCAGCCCGCATGGGCGCCGACATCGCGACGATGCCCTTCAAGGTGATCGATCAGTTGTTCAATCACCCTTTGACCGAGAAGGGGCAGGCCCAGTTCCTTGCTGATTGGCAGAAAAGCGGGCGAAAGTAGTTTCATCTTCGCGGCGCCATGATTACTGTTCGCGCGTGCAAATATGACGGCTCGGAACATCGGTCGTGGCGCGCGCAGCTCGTAAGAAAAGACGGCCCGCTGATCGTTCTGGATGCGACGTTCGACGAAGAGATCCGGCATGACCTGCTGGGGACGATTGCGAAAGGCACAAACAGCCTCGAGTATTACTGGCTTGACCGGTGGTATAACGTCTTCCGCTTCGCAGAGCCGGACGGGCAGCTTAGAAACTTTTACTGCAACATCAACGTGCCGCCGGAGTTCAGTGGCCAGGTTCTGTCCTATGTGGATCTCGACATCGACATCCTGGTAGCACCAGATCATTCGTACCGGATTCTGGACCGCGACGACTTTGAGCGGAACGCGACCCGTTACGGGTACTCAAACGCTGTGAGGAGAAACGTCACTGAGGCGCTGGCCGAGCTGATTGACCTGATTGAGGCACGCGCCTTTCCCTTTGATTCATGAGCCTAATCTGACCATGACCTCGAAACAACAACCAAAGCACGCCCGCACCAAACTGGACATTCTCAAAGAACGAACCAGCCAGGCTGAACTCGGCGGGGGCACGGAGCGCATTAGCAAACAGCATGCGGCCGGCAAAATGACAGCCCGCGAACGCATCGACTTTCTTCTTGACGAAGGGAGTTTCGAGGAGCTGGACAAGCTTGTGGTCCATCGGTCGAAAGATTTCGGATTGGACCACCAGCTTTACCCGGGTGACGGCGTAGTAACGGGCCACGGGTTGATTGATCGTCGGCGCGTGTTTGTTTTTGCGCAGGACTTTACGGTCTTTGGCGGTTCCCTTTCCGAAACGCACGCTGAGAAGATCTGCAAGATCATGGACCTCGCAATGAAGGTTGGCGCGCCGGTGATTGGTTTGAATGATTCAGGCGGCGCCCGTATTCAGGAAGGCGTAGTGAGTTTGGGAGGTTACGCGGACATCTTCCTGCGAAACACACTGGCTAGCGGCGTTGTCCCGCAAATTAGTTGCATCATGGGACCCTGTGCGGGAGGCGCGGTATATAGCCCGGCGATTACCGATTTCAACGTTATGGTTAAGGACACATCGTACATGTTCATAACCGGACCTGAAGTCATCAAAGCGGTCACTCACGAAGATGTTACCAAGGAGGAATTAGGCGGCGCGATGACCCACAATCGCGTTTCCGGTGTCGCTCACTTTGCTGCTGACTCTGACGAACATGCACTGCGCATTGTGCGCGAACTGCACTCATTCATTCCTTCAAACAATATGGATGACCCGCCACGAATGTCCGTTAGCGACCCAATCGAGCGGACCGATTCATCGCTCAACACCCTCGTTCCTGAAGCTTCCAATCAGCCCTACGACATCCGCGATGTTATCAATCGGGTCGTAGACGATGGTTACTTCTTTGAAGTTCACCAGCACTACGCACCGAACATCTGTGTAGGCTTTGCCCGCCTGGGTGGACGTTCGGTTGGGATTGTGGCAAATCAACCCGCTTACCTTGCCGGTGTTCTCGACCTCGATGCCTCCGTGAAGGGGGCTCGATTCGTGCGGTTCTGCGATTGCTTCAATATTCCTCTCATTACTTTCGAAGACGTACCAGGGTTTTTACCCGGTGTCTCACAGGAACACGGAGGCATCATCCGGCATGGCGCAAAGTTGCTCTATGCGTTTGCAGAAGCAACTGTGCCCAAGGTCACGGTGATCACAAGGAAAGCCTACGGCGGCGCCTATTGCGTAATGGCATCCAAACACATTCGCACGGACATCAATTTCGCATGGCCTTCAGCCGAGATCGCGGTGATGGGGCCGGAAGGCGCTGTCGGCGTCCTTTACCGGCGGGAGATTAGCGAAGCGCAAGATAAAGAAGCGGCACGAAGGGCTCGGATTCTCGAGCTCGAGGAAAAATTTGCAAATCCTTACGTCGCGGGCGAAAGAGGCTTCATTGATGAAGTCATCGAGCCAGCAGTCACGCGACCGAAGCTAATCCGCGCGTTGTCTCTCCTCGAGAACAAACGCGACACGAACCCACCAAAGAAGCACGGCAACATTCCTTTGTAGGACCAAGACTCGGGCACAGCCGGCTTTCAAGACTACCTGGCTACGTAATAACCACGTCTATAGAGTAGCTGGAGCCTTCGCCGGCGCTGCTCGCGGTTCACAATCTCGATCTTCACTTCCCTGAACGTACCGTCCCGCAGCCGATTTGAAGGCGAATAGGCGAGAATGTATTGCGAACGCAGTTCCTGCCGGATCTGAGCAAAGGAGGCTTTGAGTTGGTTCTCGTCTTTCGGAAAGAAGGCTCTGCCACCGGTTCTTTCTGAGAGTTTCCGGAGAGCACCCCGATCTATTCGATACCTTTTTGAATCGCCAATGCCGATGCTGTAGACAACTGTGTTGTGTTGCAGCGCAAAATCAGCAGCCTCGTCCCTGCTAATCGTGCTGCTGCTGTCGTCACCATCACTCAAGAGGATCATCGTGCGTCGGGAAGTAGGATCAGTCTTTGACAGAATGTGATTTGTTGTGGCCCAGACCGCATCCCAAATGCTGGACCAGCAGTAGTGCTCTACGTGCACTGGCCGGTACTCTTCGCACAATGGATTAGATGGTGGAAACTCGATTTCCAATCGATCCACGGCGCTACTCAACCGCTCTACGTTGGTGGTCAACTGCTCTTCAAGCCGCGGCTGTCCAGTGAATGAGACCACGGCAACATGGTCCCTTCCGGCGGCGACAACTGAGCTGATAAAAGCATTGGCGGCGCGTTTTTGGTCACTCAGAGTTCGCTCCTGCGATTTGCTCAAGTCGGCCACAATGACCATGGTTACCGGGCGTGCCGTCTCTTGCTCAAACAAAAGGATCTCTTGCTGGACCCCGTCTTCCAGAACCCTGATGTCTTCCTTCCGGAGATCAGTGATGAATCGCCGGTCGCGGTCAAGAACAGTAAACGGGATGTTCACGAGATCCGTATCGACCCGAACTACATCTTGTTCTCTGGTAGCTGTTTTTTCTGAGGGCGCTTGGGACGTCGAACTTGACTGCGAGAAACATTGTCCAGGGGTAGTTACCAGGACAAGCAAAATGAGAGAGTTAATGATTTGAGAGTGCACCCCTTTGATCCCCAATCCCACGTGACTTTGGCAAGCAGCAGGTGTCTCAAGCCGTTGTAATAATGGCCAGATGCCTGAATGCGTAGCGGCTTTGATTCGAGGCCGGCATACCCTTGTCACTTTTATCTATTGTCCGGTGCAGGAGCTATTTCGATCAAGCGGTTGAGGGGATCGAAAGTGATTCGGAAGGGAAAAAGGGCATCTCGGCCAAGAATTACTGGCGTATCAACTGCAACTCCACGAAGAATGTCGGTCGGCACTCCTCTGAGAACCAGGGCATTGATCGTGACGGTGCTTGGCTCTACTCGAACCACCTGAAATGTGCCACCACCCAAGTCATGAATACCTTCATCGCGGCGGCCCCTCTCGTGAGTGCTCGAATTAGGATCACGAATTCCCAGCCCAAGCCCGGAACCCGTATCGAGCAACGCCAGCCGACCGTCTCCCAGCCTCACAAAGGGACGGCTGCTTTCGCGATCGCGAATCCAACGAACGGTTGTCCCGTCCGGCGGTTGTTTTCGCAGATTCAACCCGTTGCTTTTCGGATCAAACGCCCTTAGCTGAAGATTAGGGATGTCTATTGAATAACCCAGTGGCGCAAATGCTTCTGTGGGATCCAGAATTCCATCAATCCCTTCAGGAACAGGCGCGACCAACACGCGGATTTGTCCTGGAAGAAGATTATCGTGGTATCCGAGAGCGATCTGGTCGATTACTGCCTCGCGTGTAGAGACCGTCCCTCTCCCGCTGATTCCGCTAATGGTGCGGCGGCCACTGTTAACTCGAATGCCAGCTTCAGCAACGAGTCGGTCACTGACAAGGGAGATGCCAGCCCCGGTGTCTACGGCGAACCGGTACGGGCCACGGCCATTGATCCAGGTTTCTGCGAGAAGCCCGCGCTGCTTCTCTTCCCGCAACCGGACCGGCTGGGGAACGGAAGTGCTTGTCGCCAGTGTCTCCGGCTGTTTAGTGGTTGTACGGATGTGAGTGCTTGCGGCAGACAAGGGGGCAGCCTCGAAGGTCGAGGCTGCCCAAATGCTAGCTGCAAGAGCGATGAGGAATACCGAGGCTTTTCTGAGCGTCGCTCTCATGATCTAAGCGCTCTCCTCTCGGTTAGTGGAGTTATCGCTTGTTCCGGTCGCGAAGCACGTAGGTGTATAGAGCCGCACCGCCACCGCCAGCCAGCGCACCGATGCCGGCGCCCTTCTTACCGCCAGCCATGGCGCCAACCGCCGCGCCTGAACCGGCGCCGATGGCCACGGTCAGCTTATCTCGGTGCTTCTGCCAGAAGCTCCGGTTGTCTCGTCGCTCATAATCATAATAGACACGCTGTGGCGCCGCCCTACGAGTCACTGTGCGATTAACCACCCGCGTCTGTGTTGGTGCGACGCGATTTCCAAGGTTGTTTTCCGCTGTACGTGCGGCAACAGTAAATCCATCAACGAATCCTGACTTGTAGGCTGTTTTCTCAGCCGGGCTTGCAAACTCCGCCGGCACGAACTCGTCGTCAGTCTGAGATGTCGTCGCAGGCGCAGCCTGCTGTGTTCCAGCAACTGCCGTCGGTTCATTCCGTGAACTCATAACGAATGCGCCAACAGAAGCACCCACTAAGGCCGCTATCAACGCAACTGGTAAAAGTTTATTTGTCATAATCATCGCTCAGCTTCTCCTTTTTCAAGCTTATGGCTGGTCAAGCCAACTTAGCTTGGAGCAATAAGCGTTCCCCAAGTTGTCGCCATCTGTATGTTACGGTTGATGATTTGAAAAGGGCCGCGATCGCTCTGCTTCCGCCACTGAACGCAAGAAACTCACAAGCTAGCCACAACAATTACGTCGACTGCCGATTCTCCGTCTACCCGATATGGAGTTAATCGTTACCCTAAATCGTGGAAGCCCTTAATACGGTGTTCATTCCTAGGCCCCTGTTAAAGGCCTGCCGCGCCCATAGGTGGTAAATGGTCAAGAAAATGTTGCAAGGGCGATCCGCAGATTACGCCGATTACGTAGATAAAGAAAAAAGGAGCTTCGCGTTGTGGAAAGAATGTCCGGGCGGCATGTTTCTTCGTGTATTTTCGGGATGGTAGTTTCAAATATGGCAGCCCAAAATCAATCACTTTGATAATAGTCATTAGCGGGAAGAGCGGAAAGGCAATCCGTCCCCGCTCTCGAACCGATTGGGAGGTGTTTCGTGAATCGTCCAATGCTTCGTTTTGGTTCTAACGGCGCCGCAGTAACACTCTTACAGAAGGGCATCAACCTCGCCCCGACAAATCTGCCGCGACTAGCTACGGATGGTCTCTTTGGACCGAAAACGCAGGCACGCGTTTTGGAGTTTCAGCGAAGGAGTAATCTGTCAGCGGACGGGGTTGTGGGGGAGCAAACCCATCTAGCTCTGGATGATTATTACAAGGTTCTTGACAAACTAATCGAGCTTGTCGTGCCGCCGGAATCGATAGCAGCAGCGCGCCAGCGAGTCGTAGATACGGCACTTGCTCATCTGTCTTTATGGGGTTGGTCTCAGAACCCTTCGGAACACTTTAAGGCCGATCCCATAAGTCCCCGAATCGCAGGGAGAGAGTGGGCCATAAAAGAACTCAAGTCGCGCCAGGGGGGATTGTCCCTCGCGAAGATCTTTCAGATTGCCGGCTCAGCGGATGCAGCTAAATGCCCCCCGCTCACGCAGCGGGCCTGGGACATGTATCATAGCGAAGGAGAATGGAAGGGCAGAAAACATACCGCTAAGGAGCGAAACAGCACTGACATCCCTTCCTGGTGCGGGATTCTTGTTAACTATCTTTTTAAGGTTTCGGGACTCAAACTGCGCAACTGGGAGCGAACACTCTCCTATTCGTCTCCACCACAGACTTCCTCCGATGTAACAACTCCCGCCGCGGAGCCTGATTTCTACCTGTTGGATGGTCCAAGTGTTTCAACTCTTTTGGAGCCCGGCGATGTAGGACTGGCCAGCCCGGCAGGTCGCTTCCACCATTTTCTGATTACGAGCGTGCGTCAGAATCAGGTTGGGACTGTTGATGGGAATGACGGTTTCCAGCAAACCATTATCAAGCGCACATACGGAATTAGCGGCCGCGAGGCGAAATACACCTATATGGTTAATGATGGTTTTCATGGTTCAGAGCCGGCCTACTTCCTCAAACCAAATTGGAATCAGATCCTGAAGACCTGACCTGTTCCTTTTCGGATCACATTTAGGTATCTCGAGGGAGGCTATAACGTCAAGCAAGCTGGTTTCCTACAAACTTAAGCCCAGGACATTGCCCTGGGCTTAGTTTATCGGTAGAAGGATTTACAGACTGATTGAAAGGAAATGCGTGAGGTTACGCGGCTCGAGGCATTTGCGCGGGTTTGCTCTCACGCAAGAGCTCAAGAGCTTTCTTTAACTGCACATCTTCCGGAGCTGGTTTGGCCGGAGTGGCTTCAGGCTTCTCGAGCGGCTGATCGGGTCTGACGCCGCCTTCCGGATCGTTCTCGCCTGACAGCTCTTCCGGATCAAACGCTTCAGCAAGCTCTGGGCGCTTAACTTCCACCGAAGGCGTGACGCCAGACTTGGCCCGATCTTCTCCGAGAAAGGGCTTGCCATTGGCTGATGCCCACTTAACGGTGGTAAGGAGCAATCCGTCTCCGCCTCGAAGTGTAAAGAGTTGCTGCTCTGCGCCGGCGCCAAAACTCTTTTCGCCAACAACTTGACCGCGGTTGCGCTCAAGTATTGCAGCGGCTATCACTTCAGCCGCGCCCGCGGTGCCAGTGTCGATCAAGGCCACCAGCGGTCCGTCAAAGATTGCTTCTTTGGATTCCGCAGTGAACGTCTTAATTGCCTTACCTTCTCGTCCCGTGGTCTGGGCGAGAGTACCTTCAGCGATAAAGAGGTTCGCAACCGCCACGGCTTCCGTCAACGAACCGCCTGCGACACCTCGAAGGTCCAGAGCGATCTTTTGCGCTCCTTGCTTGAGCAGGTCCTGGGTTCGATTGCGTATTTCTGTGGCGTCGCCGTCAGAAAGGCTATTGACCCGGAGCACGCCGATGCGACCGGCTTCCATTCTGGTCTCGACGGCAGTTGACTCGAACGGTCCACGCTTGACGGTAATGGTTAACGGACGCGAATTGGCCCGCAGCACTCGGAGTTTGACTTCGGAGCCGGCCGGGCCGTTGAGTAATTGCTTAGCATCATAAAGTGAGATGTCCCGCGTTGCCTTTCCTTCTATGTATTCGATAATGTCGCCGGCGCGGAGCCCTGCCTGATCTGCCGGAGATCCCTTGTATGGGGCTATGACATAAAGATAGGAGGCAACTTGCGATAGCTCAGCTCCAATCCCAGTGTTGTCCTTCTTTTGGTTGTACTCCCGAACCTGGTCGGGGGTCAGGTAAGTCGAATAGGGGTCGAGTCCGTAAGCGAGACCACGTAGCGCCCCAGCCCGCACTTTTTCCATATTGGGCTCGTCTACGTAGTCGTTCTGGATGTGTTGTAGAACGCTTTCGAAAATCCGAAGCTGGACCTTCGGATCATTAGCGGGTTGTTGAGCCCGGGTAGAAATCCACCCGCCAACAACTGTATAAAGAGCCAGCGTGGCCGATATTAGAATCAATACAAACTTAAAACGAAACGACATCGGTGACCTCTCGATTATTACTCAAACTTTTGCAAAAATACGTGCTTCCCGTTGGTCAGTCGTATCATACAGACGGTGCCAGCAGCGTGCAAGTTTCTATTTATCAGCATCATAGATGAAGGTTCTGGCAGCGACACGTGAACGACCGCGAGCAAAATAACACCATTTCAACCCCTATCCTCGCTCTGGATCTGGGCCAGAAACGAGTGGGAGTAGCAGTGTCCGACAAACTCTCAATTTCAATCACAAGAGTCGAGCCGATTCACCGGTCCAGTTGGAAGCACCTGCTCAGCGCAGTGACGGCTCTCGTGCGGAGGTTTGACGCGCAAACCCTGGTAATTGGTTTTCCGCTAAGATTGGATGGCGTTGAAGGTTCTGCCGCTCTCGAAGTTCGACGCACCGCAGAAAAGCTCGCGCGTTCCTTGACGATTCCAGTTTATTTACAAGATGAGCGGCTGACTTCCGCTGCCGCTGAAACCAAGCTTAAAGAGGAAGGATTCAAGCCAAATGAGATTAGATCCCTGGTTGATAGCGAGTCTGCCGCTATCATCCTGAGGGATTTTCTTCAGGAGCGCCAGAACAGAGTTTTAGTTTTTAATCCATAAAAGTGGGGGATTTCTTTAAAGAATTAATGAAAAAAATCGTAACACTTGTGCTTTTAGCCTTGGTTCTTGGCCTTGGTGGAATTGCAATCTGGGTCTATCACAGTCTTAGAGCATCGGTTCATCACGATAAATCCGGTCAGTACATAGACATTTCTAGGGGCTCCTCACCGACCGCCATCATTCGCAAGCTGGCTGCTGCTGGCGTGATTCGTAACGAGTGGCCGTTAATACTCTACGTCAGGCTTACGGGCGAGGGGTCACGATTCAAGGCCGGGGAATATCGCTTTCCTTCGCCAATCTCTCCTCTGGCAGTCTTCGACAAGCTCAAGGATGGTGAGGAACGAGTAATCCGTTTGACAATCATCGAGGGGTGGTCGCGATGGGATATTGCTCGGGCAATGGTCCAGATACCAGAACTCCAATTGGATGACATAGATAAAGCTTTGGAGTTAATGAATGATGTGAGCTTGATAAAGGATATAGATCCAGCAGCCGAAAACCTCGAAGGGTACCTGTACCCGGATACTTATGAGCTCCCTGAAGACGTAGAACCCTCGGCAGTAATCGCGACTATGGTTAAGCGCTTTCGGACCGCCTGGAAGCCTGAATGGTCTGCCAAGGCTGAGAGTTTAAAGATGTCGCCGCGGGACACAGTAACGATTGCATCGTTAATCGAGACAGAAGCCAAACTTTCCTCCGAGCGACCTCTTATATCCTCAGTGATCTACAACCGATTAGTTAAGGATATGCCGCTTGCGATTGATTCAACTGTTATCTATGCAGCAAAGCTAGAGGGGAAATGGCGCAACGACAGGAAAGTCTACAAGAGCGACATCGAGCGCAGGTCGCCTTATAACACTCGCTTGAAAGTGGGCCTGCCCCCCGGACCCGTAGCATCGCCCGGCGCCAGTTCTCTTGTGGCGGCGCTCAATCCTGCGGCAACGGACTATCTTTTCTATGTGCGCGAACCATCGCGCAACGATGGAGCTCACAACTTTTACAATAATGAGAAAGATTTTTATGTTGGGGTGCAGGCGTTGAGGAACTGGGAGCATCAAAGGGATCTCGAAAATGCCAAGAGAAAGGCGCAAGAGAGTAATGGTTCAAGATGAAATGTGTTCAATGAACGCTTGAAATTGGACTGTCCTTAAACTATTCTCGATGTGAAGCCTCCAGCTAATCCACTGTCGTGTAGCTTACAAAGGTGTGTGACATATGATGCGGCTCGTAACAGCAGTTTTGATGGTAGCCTTCGCAACCTCGATAGTACTCTCGCAAGGTAAGGGAGTTGACAAACAGAATGAGCGCGTCCGTGACAGTGGCGCAAATCGATTGCCGGCGAATAACGGCTCCAAGACTGATGTTGGAGCCGGTCGCGGCATCGATTTCGGGCGCGATCGCACTCGCGAGGAACTTCCCCTCCCTAATCCTTATAGGCTAGGGGCGCGACGTGATGTGATCATGAACGCAATTCAGGAAGTGATGCGCGATCGCAGGATGATTGTCGACGAAGCCGCTTCCCGTCCGGACGAGGGCATTCTGGTCAGTCAACCATTCACCTTCATTAAGGGTGCAGTCGTTTCGCAGTCTGAGTTAGTGCGGTATGCCTCGATCTCCAATACAACGTCACGAGGTTGGACGCGCGGTCGTTATACGCTGACGGTCGAGGTGCAACCAATAGACACAACGAGCGCGAATGTCTCCGTGAACGCCAAGATAGAGGGACGCACAGACGGAGCCACAGGCGCAGAGTGGACAACCCTTCCGAGCCTCGGGACTGCCGAGGAGGAATTTTTGGCAGAATTGATAACGAAGATAACCGGCGGGCCACCACCGGGACGGACCAGATGATGACAGGGAGTCAGAAGAGTTAAGGTATCGCCTTAAGTCCCTCCCATCGAGTCCCTGGACTGGTATCTGTTTGCGAAGTTATGCTAAATCAGTCGTCAGACACCGCAGAAACGTTTGTTAAGCGACAGCCGCTCGGCTTCACGCTGGTTGCCGGGTTAACCGCAGTACTCATCACATCCATCTTATTAGTTGGATATGCTTATTTGATGAATCGCCACGTAAGGCAGACCGCAGCTAGTATTGCCGTAAGTGAGCCGGCTCCGGCCAATCTTCCTTCTGGCCCCCCACAAGTCCAGGTTCTCGTTGATGACGTAATGCTAAAAGCAGGCGAAACTACGATTGGCGGCACAGTGAAGAATATTTCCGGTGTAACGTTAACAAACCTGAGTGTAGAGCTGGAGCTATACCCGCGCTCAGGCAAGATCATCGACCAGGCCGTTATTAAACTCGAGCCTGACCAACTTGAGCCGCAGCAGGAAGGTCGGTATATGCTTAAGGTCAAGGCAAAGGACTATAGCGCTGCTCGCCTCCTAGCTTTGAGGGCTGGTAATGATTCGATGCTTATCGCTTATACGACCTTTCCCGGACAGAAACGGCCACGCGAGAAGATTGAGCCCGAGATGGTTCCTGCAAATAGGCAGGCGGGTCAAAGCGATGAGTTTCTAAACACTCCCGACAATCCGGCCCGCGTGCCCTGAGTTGCTCCTCCGAGCTAATGCAACTTCTGAGGTTTAGAGATCCTGATTGTGGCTATCACCCGGTCCTCTCAAGTTATCCATCAGAAGTCGGCACGACGACTGAAGTTAAAGTTGAATATTAGATCCTGGCTTGGTGCAACCTCTGATGACCGCTGGTCGTCACAAGGAAGCGAAGAGCTATTGGTCATCCTGGAGAGCGTTACATTACAGATGCCTGCCGTTAAGTTTCGCCAGCTAGCAAAACTCACACTCCTTATTGTCGTTCTCTCTGCCTGCGAATACTCAGTCTCTGCCCAGCGCATAAGACCGCCGAGCCCAACCGAGATCCTGGACGCGCAACGCAGCGGACCCTCATCGGATGAGGATCAAAGACTTGGGTCTATCGAGGACGAAATGCGAGCGAAGCGCGCCATCAAATACGCTGAACAAAACTATAAGAAGAATCTTGCTCGCGCGCAGGAAGTAGCAGAACTTGCCAAAAACGTTAACTTGTCATTCAAAGAAAACAGAGCCCTGAATCGAGATGATCTTAAGAAGATCGAGAAGATGCAGAAGCTCGCAAAGCAGATTCGGAGTAACGCGGGCGGCTCCGGAGATGGTGCAAAGATTGAGGAGCGGCCTAGAGATCTAACAGAGGCCCTCGATCGCGTTGCTGAAATGTCCGACTCTCTAAGAGAGCGAGTCGAGAAGACTCCCCGCCAAGTCGTGTCAGCTTCAGTTATAGATGAAGCTAATGTATTACTTGAACTGATAAACATTGTCCGCGGTATGTCTCGCTAGGAGACCTCGTGCCCTTGCCCTTAAAGTTCAGACCACCAAGAACCCTCTGGCTCATTCTGGGGGCGCCATTGTGTTTACTCGCACTCCTTCCGGTAACGCTGGTCGCTCAGGAAGTCGATGATGTGATCCGCGTTGACACCGAGCTGGTGATTCTGAACATCACCGTTACTGATAAGTCGGGCCAGTATGTTCCCGGTCTTAAGCTTGCCGATTTCAAGATCTTTGAGGACGGCAAGGAAGTGCGGCCCGACCTCATTACCAGCTTTAGTGTGCACGAAGCGCCTTTTGCCTCCGTTGTCCTGCTGGATACTTCCGGGAGTATGGAGAACAGGATGTCGCTGGCTCGCTCTGCCGCAATTCGTTTTCTGGATGGTCTGCGACCTGAAGACGTCGCCGCGGTCTACAAGTTTGATTACAAGGTAGAGCCGGTTCAGGAGTTCTCATCGGGACGTGATCTGGCTCAGATGGCGTACGGTATTCGGGCTCGTGGGATGACTACCATGAACGACGCCATCGTTCAGGCTGCGGCAGCTCTCGCGGATCGCCCCGAAAACCGCAAAGCAATCGTGGTGTTGTCTGACGGCGTGGACACTTATAGCAGGGCCTCCGCGGATAAAGCACTGGAGCGCGCGCTGGCGGTTGGAGCTAGCATCTACACAGTCGATATGTCAGGCATCCAAGGTGGGGGCGCAACGCGAAACCTGCGCAGCGCCGGGGTCTTAAAGAATCTCGCCGAGAAAAGCGGTGGACGTTTTGTCGCCACCCCAGGTGGGCCGGGTCTGCGGGAAGCTTTTGCCGGCATTGCGGAAGAACTCGGACGTCAGTACACGATTGCCTATCGACCGATGAATACCGCCCGAGATGGTAAGTGGCGTAAGCTTGAAGTGAAGGTTTCCAGAAGCGATCTGGTTGTGAGGACACGTAAGGGTTATCAAGCACCAAAGCGTTGAGTAGCGTGCACCCAACCCGGCTCATATACTTACCCTATTCAAAGACTTGTCACGGTGTCTCTCAAAGGCCAGTTCAATCAGATGGTCCAACAACCGGGTAAATGAAGTTCCCGAGGCTTCCCACATCTTTGGATAGCCTGACACCTCGGTCAGCCCCGGCATCGTGTTCAATTCGTTTAGTAAGAGTTCTCCGTTATCGCGCCGCAGAAAGAAATCGACTCGCGCCAGACCCGCCCCATCGATCGATTGAAACGCTCTAATAGCCAGCCGTTGAATCCTTGCAGTCAAAGCTTTCGAAACTTTCGCAGGAACGACAAACTGCACGTGACCTGTATTTGTATACTTTTCGGTGTAATCGAGGAAGCGCGCTGCTTCATCGTAAACAACATACTCTCCGGGAAGACTGGCTCTTGGCTCATCGTTACCCAGCACAGCGCATTCGATCTCGCGCGCATCAAGTCCCTCTTCAATGATGATCTTCCGATCATACTGGGCCGCCAGACTTATGGCTCTGATCAGAGAAGCCTTGTTGGTTGCCTTGGAAACTCCAACTGAGGAGCCGAGATTTGCCGGCTTAGCGAAGCAGGGAAAGCCAATCTCCCGGCTGATGCGTCGAATAACCGCCGTCTGGTCCTTCCTCCAATGAGAACGCAAAAACCAAAGATATTTGCAGATGGGTAGGTCGGCTTCGAGAAAAAGCGACTTCATCGCTACTTTGTCCATTCCACATGCCGATGCAAGCACGCCGCAACCGACAAACGGGATATCTGCCATCTCAAGCAGTCCTTGAATAGTTCCGTCTTCGCCGTAAGGTCCATGAAGCAAAGGAAAAACTACATCAAGACGTTCTGTAGGCAGCGAGCGACCATTTGCAGCAAGCGAAGTGAGGCCCTGGTGGGAAGGATCTCCCAGAATAGCGACGTCGCCGCCAACGTGTGAAACAGCCGAAGGCGCAAAAAGTTTCTGGGCGCTAGCCGGCAGAAGCCTGGCGGCCTCAGGAGGCGAAAGCCACTTCCCTTCCGTCGTGATTGCGAGCGGCACCACTTGATATTTGGTCGGATCAATGGCTTCAAGCACTGAATGAGCTGACCGAACCGAGACCTCATGTTCTCCCGATCGTCCTCCAAAGATGATCCCCACCCGAAGCTTTTTTGCCAAGTTCGCTATTTCCTCCGCACGCCAGAACTTAAAGTATCGTCTTACCTAGCGCCGACAGAATCAACTCGACGCCAAGCTCGGCTGTCTTATTGTTCACGTCAAGCGCCGTATTGATCTCGACTACTTCCAGGGAGCGCATGCCGCCTGCTTCAGCGATCAACTCCATAGCAAGATGTGATTCCCGATAAGTTAGACCACCACGCACCAACGTGCCGGAACCAGGAGCATCGCCAGGATCCAGGACGTCGACATCAAAAGTGACAGCGTACCCACCGGTAGCGAGTGAAGCGATAGCGATTGCGTCGCGCATCACCGCACTCATGCCACGCTCGTCAATCTCCCGCATGGTGAAACAGCGTACACCGAGTTTCTTTATCAATTCTCGTTCACCCGGGTCGACGTCACGCGCTCCTACGTGGGCGATAAACTGAGGCCTTACCTTTGGGGCAAAGCCTGCGACATTGGTTAGTTCCGGCGCGCCATAGCCGAGCAGGGCTGCGAGTGGCATTCCGTGAATATTACCCGAGGGACTGGTCTCAGGTGTATTCATGTCGGCATGAGCATCGAACCAGATCAGCCCCAAATTCTCGCCCCGGGCACGGCACGAGGCTGCAACACCGGCGATTGAGCCGATTGCTATCGAGTGGTCGCCGCCGACGATTACTGGAAACTCGTTCGCCGCCAGTATCCCCTGGACCTCAACTGCAAGCTTTTCGCACGCGTCGCTGATCTCGCGCAGATATTTAAGTTTCTCTGACGGATCGGGGGTAGTTTGCGGCCGCTCGAGCCGCAGATCACCAAGATCACGCACCTGGTACCCGAGTCGGCCAATGCGCTCGTTGATTCGAGCCACACGCAAGGCGGCTGGTCCAATATCCACGCCTGCCATGCTCGCGCCATAGCCCAGTGGGACGCCCAGAATACTGACGCTCTCAACCCGAGATGCCGACTCAGAATTCTGTGTGTTTGCCGTGAAGACCATTTGCTCCTTAGCCTCTCAGATTGCTTCCAGGAAAGTGTACTGCGTTAGTTCCCTCTCGCGCCAATGTGCCTCGTTTAGACTAACGTACTCTTTCTTGAATAATCCTCACGGCCTCTTCTGCATTGGCAGCAAAGTCGAGCACACCTATATCTTCATCACTAACGACAAGATTTCGTTGCCACTCCTGAACGATTGGGGGCCAGCATTCGCCCACTAGCACCAGTGGACGCGGTTCGATGACTCGAGTCTGGATCTTGTTCCAGACTAGGGACAATTCCGTCACGGTTCCCATCCCACCTCGCATGGCAATAAAGCCTACGGATTTTGTAATCAGGTGTTGCAGCCGCTCGTAGAAATGGGCAGTCGCCACCTTCTCAGTCAGGTACTGATTAGGTTGCGTCTTAAACTGGTTCATGAGTATTCCCACTACCCGACCGCCCTTCTCAAAAGCGCCACGACTCGCTGCTTCCATCACCCCAAGATAGCCACCGGTGCAAATCGTGAATCCGGCTTCGGCCAACAACTCACCGACACGTTTCGCTTCGGTATACTCGATGTCGGTCTCGCAACACTTCGAGCCGCCAAATATAGTTACGATGCGTTCGTCGTTACCGCTCATTTTCCGGCCTTGGCGATGAACATCAGCGAACCAGCGCGACGGTAAGCAATGTAGTCTTCCCTGCTTTTGAAAGAGGTGCCGCTGTAAGTCTCTGGAATTGGAGTGGAATCAAAGAGCCGTTGATCCTGAACGTCGGGGAAGCCTGCCGCGGTAAAGAGCTCGTGATACTCCGGAATGCTTAGGAGTTGAACAGGCACTTTCAACTGTTCAATCCATTGATGTGAGGCCACGTTCTCCTGATAAAGGTCCAGAACGGTGACAAAGAGTCCTCCCGGTTGTAGAACTCGATTGATCTCTTTTAAAGCAGCTATGATGTCTGAATAGTAATAAAGAGACTCCATCGAGAAGGCGTGAGTGAAGTGATTAGTGGGGAAAGGCAACCTTTCGGCGCTCGCCACCTGAAATTGAATGTTCGAATACTGGCCCGAACTTTCGCGAGCAACCCGGATCATTTCATCCGAGATATCGATGCCAACCACGCTTCCTTCGTGAGCCTGCGTTGCGATTAAGCGGCTGGCCCACCCTGAGCCGCAGCCCACATCCAAAACGCGCGCATCCGGCGTTATGTTGAGCTGGGCGATTGCCTGCTCGCCGACGGGACGATGACCGCGTTCCATGCTTTCACCGCGGCCCGCTTTGGCCCATTCGTTAAATTCCTGTCTCAGTTGTTCGTTCATATAAACACACACGAACTGACACGAACAAGACTTCATCAATATCGCATTTCGTTTCAAGGGCGGATTCGGTAGAGCATTCGCGGGAACGGAATAGTCTCTCGGATGTGCTCGATGCCACACATCCAGGCAGTACAGCGCTCGATACCCATCCCGAATCCCCCATGCGGAACGCTGCCGTAGCGGCGCAGATCGAGATACCACTCGAAAGCTTCCTGCGGCAGCCCATGCAAAGCGATCTGCTCTTTAAGAAAGTCAATTGACGTAGCGCGCTCGCCTCCACCAATAACTTCGCCATAGCCTTCCGGCGCCAGCACATCAACACTCAGCGAGGATTCGCTGCGATCCGGATCGCGAGCCATGTAAAAGGCCTTCACCACGGTCGGGTAATGATGAACCATCACCGGTCTGTCGAACTGGCTGGAAAGATAGGTCTCGTCCGGCGCGCCAAAGTCGCCTCCCCATTCGAACTTCGATTCCAAAAGCCCTTTCTGATGGGCCTCTTGCAGCATCCGCACGGCATCGTCATAGTGAAGCCTGGGGAAAGGCGCGACTATGCTTTCGAGCTTTGCAGTATCGCGTTCGAGAATTTTTAACTCTTCGGAACGATCTGCCAACACACGGCCGGCGATGTAGGAAAGCATTCGTTCTGCCAGAGCCATCACATCGTCGAGCGTTGCGTAAGCCATCTCAGGCTCAACCATCCAGAACTCGGTCAGATGGCGCCTTGTCTTGGACTTCTCAGCGCGGAACGTTGGACCAAAGCAATAGACCTTACCAAAGGCGGCCGCAGTAGCCTCGTTGTACAGCTGGCCTGACTGGGTAAGATAAGCCTTCTCGCCTTCGAAGTAGTCAACCTCGAATAGCGTCGTAGTCCCTTCGCAAGCTGCGGGAGTAAAAATGGGGGCATCGCAGAGAATGAACCCGTCATTGTCCAAAAAGCTTCTCACCGCCTGGACGACGGTATGCCGTACTTTAAGAATCGCATGCTGGCGGCGGGAGCGCAGCCAGATGTGCCTGTGGTCCATCAGGAATTCGGTGCCATGCTCTTTGGGAGTAATCGGGTAATCATGGACATCCTGAACCACTTCAGCGTCCAACAGATCCAGTTCAAAGCCGCCGGGCGCGCGCTGATCGGCGCGCACAGTGCCTCGCACAACCAAGGCAGACTCCTGGCCCAGGTTCTTCAATGCGTCCCAAACCTCGGGTGAAATGGCATTCTTCATTGCGACGCACTGCACAAGCCCGGTCCCGTCTCGCAACTGCGGAAACAAAATCTTCCCGCTTGAACGCAGGTTATAGAGCCAGCCTTTGAGCGTGACCTCTTCGCCTACGTGTTGCGCTAGTTGATTGATGTAAATTTGCCGCGATTTAGCCGGCGCTGATGATCCTTCGGTTGGCATTCAGGTGATACTAGTCCCCATTAAGTCGTGTACTGATCATTCTTCTGAGTGTTGGGAAGCGTTTGAGCCAATCAACCGCCTGAAGTACGATCACAAGAGTAGGATTGATGAACTGCTCGTAAAACGCGCCGCGATTGCAGACGCCGGTTTGATAAGAAAAAGTGCCGATCGCCTTTAAGCCACGTTGAATGGTCATCAACCGAAACTCGCTGGCGAACTCATCTGGATCCAGAGCAGGAAGTCCGTGAAGACGCCGCTCCTCCAACAGCAGCAGGCGGTAGGCGCGTACTTCTGCAAGGGACGGCGGACAGGGCTGGCGATCGAGCAGAAACGATACCAGATCGTAACTGGCTGGCCCCATCCGGGCATCTTGATGATCGATCACCCGCAGACTCTGCTTGCGATCCACCATCAGATTCGCAGAATGGAAATCCCGGTGACAAAGCACGCGGGGTGCTGCGGAGAGTTCTGCGGCAATGTCGTTCAGCTCCGCTTTTAACTCCGCAAGTTCAGCATGGCGAAGCGATTCCTTGCGCATGCTACCGAAGTAATGGTCAACAAAGAAATCGAGTTCCCATGACAGCTTGGCTTCATCAAAGGCTAGTCGACTGGAGATTGAGTGCAAAGCGTGGGCATTCTCAGTAGCCTTCTGAATGCGCGCAATTAAACTGATAGCCTGCTCTTTGTATTCGTCGGACTCATCCTCGGATGCGGTCTCGAGGACGTGAAACAACTGCCGGTCGCCGAGATCTTCCTGCACGATGATGCCGGTCTGACCGTCCACGGCATAGATCTCAGGCACCGGGATTTCGCTCTCCCGGAACAACCGCGTGACGTCCAGATAAGGATGAAAGTCTGGATCGAAGGGCTCTGGGTAAACCGCTGCGACAGCCTTGCCTTTCTTCCAATCAACCCGGAAATAGTTGCGGGTCGAGGCGTCCGGAGTCAGAGGATCAATAGCCGTGCTGTGGATTCCCTGGCTCTTGAGGAAGTCGAGCAGCCGTTCAGAAGCTGGGGCTTCAAAAGCACTCCTGGTCATCTGTTTTGCTGAGCTCATTCGGCTGAATTGGATTTGGGCGGTCTTCAATTCTTCCTAAGTCGAACAGTTAGTACCGCCCGCGCCTGCATGGTACGGGTGCGAGATTGTATCACTGCGTCAGAGGCACGACAAAATTATCTCCTCGGAAGGTTCCTTTCAGAGCCTTTGCCGGCGGGACTTTCCCTTGTACCAGTGCGGCGCGCACCACAGCGCTGTTCTCGATTAACTCGCCGGATCGGATTCGAACATCGTCGCCGATTACGGCACGATTAACGCGGGCGCCGGCTTCTATTACAACGTTGTCCCAGAGTATAGCCTCTGTGACAGCGTTCGGCTCTACTACGCATCTGGCCCCGGCAGTCCATGTTTCACCCCGCTCGGCGAGCATGTTCAGACTGATATCCAGATAACGCTGAATCGTAGACAACTCGTACCATTCGCCAGTTGCAACATGGGCCGCAACGCGTTTGCCTTCTGCGATGGCTCGTGGATAGACATCCGTGGTGGAATGGGAAAACACACCTGGAGGAATGTATTTAAAGATCGCCGGTTCGAGTATCTGGATTCCGGTGAACATTAGTGGTGTCGGGTCGTTTCCAGACAGATCAGGCATGCCTCCAAAGCCCTGGATGAAACCCTCCTTTGTTTTCACAGTAGAAAACCGCTCACGCCTGGGGTTGGGAAGAAGAACGAGCGTTGCAATAGCTTTTGTGTTTCGGTGAGTCTCGAGTGCGGCGGTGAGATCAATGTCGGTAATGATCTTGCCATTGATGACGATGAATGTCTCCGTCTCAAAGAATGCCCGGGCGTTATCGATGGCACCACTTGTGCCAAGAATCTCAGGTTCCTCGATGTAATGAAGACTAACGCCAAAGCGGCTGCCGTCACCTAACGCCGCGCGTACGGATTCGGGGCGATGATGAAGGTTTACCGCAATCGCTCGGCAATCATACTTGGCCAGGTATTCCGCGACATAACCCACGAGGGGTTTGCCTAAGATCGGAATTGCTGGCTTGGTGCGATCTTCGGTAAGGGGCCAAAGGCGGGTGCCGTATCCCGCAGAAAGGATCATCGCGCGCATGCCCGGCTATTGTACTTGAGTACTGGTTTACGGGCATCCAGAGCCATCGCTTAAA
>DATKDA010000064.1:0-12346 GCA_035512935.1 Pyrinomonadaceae bacterium
GATAACTGATACACCCGCGAGTGTGCCGCCAAGGCCTGGATCTCCAGGTATCCTGCCCGCTGTGGCCGATGATAACCGTTTCGCGGTGCTTAGTGACGATGGCAGAATTATCGCCTTTGAATCTACACGGAATCTCGTGCCGGACGTTGGCAACGAAGACGGCGGCAACCCGAATCCGGAAATATTCTTCTATAACCGAAATTCATCTTCCTTTATTCAAGTCACCGATACCGAAACAGAGCCAGAAGGCATACCGATCTTTAATCAAAATATCAACATCTCCTCCGACGCATCAGTCTTCGCTTTCATCTCGAATGCAAACCTTGTAGGCGAGAATGAGGATGAAACCGCCGAGATCTATATAGCAAACTTCAACGGCGCGACAGTAAGCAACTTAAAACAGATAACGAACTCCAGTGTGGACGTGACCTTCGCAACGGTGAATCTGCTCAGCCCGGGCCGGCGCCTGAGCCGCGACGGGGCGTTTCTTGCACTTGAATCCCTTGCGGAAAACCCCGCCGAAGCAAGTAGTCCGAAACAGCCTTTTCATGCAATGTTCGTCTACAACGTAGGTACCGACACCTTTACGCAGGTTGGTCCGCGTCCGGCAGCAGACAGCTTTTTCGGAGATGTCTTCCGTTTCCCAACGTTCACCGATTACAACGGTCTACTTCAGCCAGGCTCACTGGTCTTTACATCAGCGTTGAACTTCCGCCCCGACGGCACCTTCCCTTCCGAAGAAGACGACAGCGAGGGATTGAACCCCAACAGAGTGGTCCAACTCTTTGCCACTCAGATTCCAGCAAGCGGGTCAAATACGTTCACTCGTTTGACTAACAATCCCGTCGGGCAAAGCTTTGGCGGCTTTCGGGGTTTGGCCAGCGAGACGCGGAGGAGAATTACCTTCAGTGTTGCCGGTGTCGAACTCGGCGGCGGTAACCCGGATTTTTCAGGCGAACTCTACTATCTCTTAACGCCCTCGGCCGTGGCTGAGTCCGAAGCAGAATTGTCGTTCTTTACCGGCGCCAGCAATCTGATCGTACCGTCGCCTGATCCAAGCGCCAGCCCGACGCCAACTCCTAGTCCAAGTCCGGGAACCGGAGTCGGATTAGCTCCAGGTGAGTTGAGCATCCTCCGGTCAACTGTTGGTCTGGCGCCTGCGAACACCACTGCAAGTGGCGGTTCAGAGGAGACTCGCAGTCCGGCGCTGCCGGTTGAATTGAATGGCGTGTCGCTCGCTATCAATGGAGCCGCGGCTGGACTCTATTTCGTTGGAGATTCGCCGCAACAGATCAACTTTGTGATGCCTCTGGGTGTTGAGGTAGGCACCGCGGATGCGCTCGTCAACAATAATGGCACAGTGCTTCGGGGCACAGTGGCAGTAGTTGATTCGCAACCTGATCTGTTCACAACGACCAACGATGCCGGCGGCAGGGCCATCGTCTTTAATATCACCAACCCGCTGGCGCGCACCGGCGAACCGTTCAGTGTCACGTCGCTGGACGAGAATGGTGATACTGTTGCTACTGTGCTCGAACTCAATCTCACCGGCGTCCGCGGCGCGCAACGGGATGATGTGACTGTTACGATTGGAGAGACAGTCCTCAGTGGGGCGGCTATTCTTGAGGTGCGTTCGTTGCCAAATATGCCTGGGTTTGACATTATTATATTCAGGTTGCCTGAATCGCTGGCCGGCGCCGGCGACGTTCCAATCTTTGTTACGGTAACCAGGGGCGGGAGCGCTGTTTCGAGCCGCTCGGATGACACGGCGCCGAATATCACTATTAATTAGCCCCTTCCTTAATCCTCGCCGAAAAAGAAGTAGAAGTATAGGACCGATAAGACCTATAGGACCTATTCCTCTTCCGGAAACTTAATGCGACGGCGAAAATCAATCCTGACATTATTGATAGTGTTCAGTGCCGGTGCGTCTGTCTGGCCGTCTACCTTCGATTTTGCCGCTGACCCGGCTCCCGTAAGTATGCGGTGGCACGCCCGCACCATTCGAGTTGCTCTTTCAACTTCGTTGACTTCTCCGGGGCCCGCAATCAAGCCGGACAGTGATGTCACCGGGGCTGTCAAGAGAGCGCTCAAGCAATGGTCCAACGTTGCGGATATTAAGTTTGTCGAGGCCCCCTCAAAACTACAATCGGTGAGCCCCTTAAACGCGGGGGATGGCATCAATCTGATAACGATCGCTGCAACCAACAACAACCTCGAGATGTTCACTACTGGAGAGCATCCCGCTCGTACGCGCGTATTTTATGATTCTAAAACGGGGGAGATCAGTGAAGCAGACATTGTGATTAATCCCATGCCTTATTCAGAGTGGGGGCTTCCACTTCAGTTTTCTACTGACGGTACTCCGGGTACTTACGATCTCGAATCAACCCTTGCGCATGAGATCGGGCATCTTCTTGGACTCGATCACTCAAACTTGATCTCATCAACCATGCATCCCTGCCAGGCGCTCAATGGCGTCTATCGCTTACCCGCATTCACGCAACGAACCTTGAGCGAGGCTGACAGGCAAGCAGTCCGGAACATTTATGGTCCCGCCAACAAGGAACATGGAGCAATCGAGGGACACATCCTTAACAGCTTTGAGGAAGGCAGACTGGTACCGGTGGCTGACGCTCACATCTGGGTCGAGAGTCTTGTCTCCGGTGGCATTGTCGCCAGCACGTTAAGCGGTCCGAACGGGGCCTTCCGAATCGAAGGCGTGCCAACAGGTGACTATCGAGTCCTGATCGAATCGCGCAAGGGTTCGATGTTTGGCATTCCAGCGCTATCAGATGACCTTGATGATAGCGAGGAGCCGGGCGGCTTTCGTAGTGTGGAGATTAGCAGCAAAACCCGAGTCACATCCCAGGCTACCAGTACGGTAGATTATGTTTTCGTTCCGCCACAAAACACCGTCGCGCGGTTGACGCCACGGTTCATTGGCACAAACGGCGAACTCTCAATCGTCCCGTTGCCGGGCCGTAAAGGAAGCACGATTACTCTCTATCTTGCAGGAGAAGGAGTGGACCAGGTGCCGGGGAGCGGGATCTCTGTAACCTCTCCCTTTGTCACCGTCGATGCTGCCACTCTGCAACGTGAAGATTTTGACAATGGAATGCCGGTAATCAGTATTCGGGTTACAATCTCCGACGATAGTCCGTCCGGCGATTACAGCATCAGATTACAATCACATTGGGGTGAGGTTGCTTATGTTGCCGGTGGAATCACAATCGACCCTTCATGAAGTGTAAGCTCCTCGAGTATCTTGCCTGCCCGGCGTGCGCCGGCGAACTGCGATTAGAACAAGTCACCGAAGATCAATCGGGAGAAGTCATGACCGGCCAGCTTGCCTGCGAGCGCTGCGACCGGCAAATTCCCATCGTGCGCGGCATTCCGCGCTTTGCAACCCTTGAAGAGATCGAGCGTGACAAGGCCGCCACAGCCGAGAATTTTGGCTGGCAATGGCAGTATTTTACGCAAACTGACGAGCTTTACGCCGAACAGTTCCGTGGCTGGATTGCGCCGGTTGAGCCTGAATTCTTTTCAGAGAAACTGGTGCTGGAGGGGGGCTGTGGCAAAGGGCGGCACACCCAGTTAGCCGCCCGCTGGGGTGCGAAAGAGGTGATTGGCGTCGATCTTAGCGGTGCTGTTGAAACTGCATTTGCTGCAACGCGCGACCTCCCGAATGCACATATCATTCAGGCTGACATCTACAACCTCCCGCTGGCCGCACGCTTTGATTATGCTTTCTCTGTCGGGGTGTTACATCATCTTCCGGATCCCCAACGTGGTTTCAAGTCGCTTGCAAGTAAGGTCAAGCCCGGTGGTTACCTCTCTGCCTGGGTTTACGGTGCTGAGAACAACGAATGGATCACGCGCTGGATAAATCCGATGCGCGAGTGTTTCACGTCGCGCGTCAATCGCCGGGTTCTTCTTCACTTATCAAAATTACCGGCCGTCATCGTCTACTTGGCGACAAAGCTGGTCTATGGACCCTTAAACAGATCCAACGGTGGTTCTCGAATCGCCCAACGCCTTTTTTACAATGACTATCTCAGCGCAATCTCGAAGTTTGGATGGCGCGAACAACACACGATCGTCTTCGATCACCTTGTAGCTCCTACTTCTCACTACATAAGTCGAGACGAGTTCGAAGAGTGGTGGCGTGACGCACGTGCGACTGACGTTGTAATTGGCTGGCACAATCGAAATAGCTGGCGCGGGCTGGGGCGACTTTGATTTACGGTTCGCTAATTTAAGAGGTAAATTCGCAATCCATGCTTTCCGCGCAAACAGCCAGGCGCGCCGTCTGGCGCCCACTCTGGGAATTACCGCGTCACGCCGAGTTGATCTTCTCGCTGGCTCGCCGCGAACTGGTGGGACGTTACCGGGGATCTCTACTGGGACTTGTCTGGGCGCTGGTCACGCCATTCGTGATGATCGGCATCTTCACATTCATCTTCGCCGGGATTTTTGGCGCGCGCTTTGGCTCGACAAGTTCGCACTGGGACTATGCCCTCTATCTTTTTTGCGGTTTGCTACCGTGGACGATGTTTCAGGAAACAGTCCAACAATCGGCGAACACGATCGTCAGTAAGGCAAACCTGGTTAAGCGCGTGGTCTTTCCGCTCGAGACCCTGCCCGTAGCTCAGACACTGGCTGCTGCCGGCAATCAACTAATTGGCACTATCGCTCTGCTTGTAGCCTGCATCGTGCTCCGGCGGCAATTTCACCTTACAGCACTATGGCTCCCAGCGCTGCTGATTCCTCAGGTGGTGCTGGCGCTTGGGGTTGCTTGGCTGATCGCGTCGCTTGGTGTGTTCTTACGTGATATTGCGCAAGGAGTGGCCCTGCTGCTGACCGCCTGGTTCTTCTTAACGCCGATTATCTATCCCGAGTCTGTAGTGCCCGAGCATTTTCGCACATTGATCAAAATTAATCCGTTCACGCCGTTGATCACCAGCTATCGCCGGACATTCCTCGAGGGACTCGGGCCGGATTGGCCGGGCCTCGCTTACTTCGCTCTCTTTGCAGTGGTCTGTTTCCTTTTTGGCTACTGGTGGTTTGCACGCACACGAAAAAACTTCGCGGATGTCATTTAAGGGACCGCAGCGTTAGCCCTGTAATTTGAGTGAGCCGGCGAACTCGACTAGCCCCGCAAAGTCTTCCGCATAAAAGTTGGCAGGAAAGCGCGCGCGCATAGCTTCGTTCTTGAAAGCGTCACCCCCTAAAACAATAGGAATCCCGAACTTGTGCGTCGTCTTTCGCAACTGAGCATATTCGATTGCCGTGCGGTCCGGATCGCTAAGCATTTTGCCTGATACGCATAAAAGCTGCGGGCGTGTGTGCATGAGCATCTCCCGCAAGGAGAACAGTGGCGTGTTTGGTCCGAGGTTGACTACCTCCCAACCTTCACTATCGAGAATTAGCCCTGCCAGATGTACCGGCAACTCGTGTAGATCGTCCTCATATGCCACAACAGATGACTTTCAGGCCGAGTGGTTCTGCCGGCACGAGGATCCCCTTTAATTTGGGTAAGGCACTCAAAATCGTCTGCGTGGCGAGATGTTCGTCCGCTACCGTAAGTTCTCCCTTAAACCAGGAGTCACCAATCTGGCGCATCGCGTCGGTAATAGTTCTGTCAAAGAGCGAAGAGAGGCTCAGGCCACTTAGATAGCTGTCGATCAAAACATCAGAAGTCTTCGCTTCGTCGCCTCGAAGCAGTAATTCGCGCAATTCGACTGAGTTGACTATAGGTCGAGGCAGGTTGTCTGTCTCGGCTTGTCTGGCGGGCAGACCAGGACTGAGTCCCCGCTCGCGGCGAAAGCGAGCTACCCCTTCGATGTTGAAGCGACGATGCCCCCCAGCAGTCTTGCTGGCCGAGAGCAGCCCATCGTCAGCCCAACGCTTAACAGTCGCTTCGCTCACGTCCAGGAGTCGAGCAACATCCTTTGTAGTCAGGCTCGGTGCAGCCATTAGCCTCCCCTTATCAAGTCAGCTTATTAGTCCAGTCAACAAACATTTCGAGCAAGGGGGGGTGGGCCGCAGTAAACTCGGGCAAAGAGGCTGCGGCCCTTTTTCTCAACAATCCTGGGATTAGACTTGCTGTTCTTCAATAGATCTTTTCAGCACCACTACAATTCCCATGAGCCACCAAAAAACAAGGGCCACTTCGCCGTCACCAAAGTTGTAATTAACAAGCGAACTGGCAAAGAAAGCAATGATTGCTCCCATCGCCCCCAGCAGAATAGCGTAGCGATTGGTATCGCCAAGGTCGCTTGCCGCGCTCGCTGACCGGAAAGCCAGAAGCCAGCACGCCGCAATCAGCCACAACCACAAGGCGAGCGCCGGCAGGCCTCGATCAAAAGCTATCTGAAGCGGGGTGGAATGAAGATGGCTGAGATCTGTTCCTGGGAATCCCCATTCGGTCCAATGGAGCTTAATCGAGTCCATTCCGTGACCGAAGACTGGATGAGCGAGAATTCGAGCGGCCCCTGCTCTGGCGATCTCTGTTCGCAGACTCGCGCTTGGATCCTGAAGAAGCAATGCGTCCTGAGCGCGCGTCTGCCATACGACAACTGCTCCGGCGCCCAGGACGGCTGCAATTGCCGCAGTCAGCAAAAGCCGGCGATTTCCGCGCACGACACGAAGGCTGATGACCGCGGCGCCGGCTACAAAAGCTACCAGCACCGACCGCATTGAAGTCAGTATGAGTCCGGGAATCAGAACTACCAGTGCGGCAAGCGCGAGATTGAAGCGAATGCTGGTACCGTGATTTCGCAAATGGGCCAGTACAAAGCCGAGCGCCAGGAGAGCCAGAATTTGAAGTATCTCGGCGTACGTTTGGTAATGTCGGGTCCAGCCGGAAGCGCGAAAGCGGTGGTTTCTTTGAACTCCCGCACTGCCCGAAGGCGAGGGGTGGTTCTTAAGCTCATTGGTGACAACGAAGCCTGGGCGTTCAACGTGCTCGCCCCTGGAGATCACACTTACTGACAACCGGGACCCCACGGGCGTGTTGCGAATGATTTTATCTATATCGTCGGCGGAATATACCCGCTTCCTTGCAATGCGCCAGATCGTATCCCCGCTCAGAATGTGGGTCTCGTGAAACGGGCTGTCATCGGTGATAGATTCAATGACAACACCGCGACCGCGAAGCAGATCGAAAGCGCTATAGAAGGTTCCGGCAATGCCGGAGAGGATCATCACCACAACCAATGCGGTTGCCGTTGGCCGGGTGACGATTGCCTGCGTCCAATAGAAGAGTAAGACCACCCAGAGTGACTGTACTTTGGGGATGCTCATCTGAGGCTCTTCCGAAAAGAGGCTCGAGAGAATCGTCCAAAGAACCAACAGCCAGAGGGGAAGATCGAGGGTCGTCCTTCTGAACCCGGTTTTGCCTGTCAGAACAGTCTTAACAAGCCAACTGGCGGCCACAATAGCGACGGCAATTTCGGCGCCTGCGATCGAATGCGGAGCGAAAGCGGCAAATAGTACAAACCCGAGTACGGCTGTGCGTTGGGCAAGCCGCGCCAGAGGCGATAAGTTCATCAGATCGGCAGACAAGCTGGTTTCTATTTTTTCTCTGACGCAATGAAATTCGGTTGAAAGAACTCGCCCCAAGAGCCGCAAACGCCCGTAAATGTGCGGCGTTGACACGTTTAATGACGCATGCTAGCGTATCACCTCGACTGTTTTGATAAAGAAATAGTTGCAGTGTCGAGACAGGGCGCTTTCCAAGCCCGGCTATGTACCTCCACCGCCGCTACAATTGACGCCGCTGCCATATTTGGTGATACATAATACTCCTAATGGCTTTCGAAAAAGCGAAGGTATTAAAGGCCGCAGAGAAATTCCTTTCACAGGGTAAGATTAACGCGGCTATAAAGGAATACCGTCAAGTCGTCGAGCATGACGACTCCGACCTCAGCACTCTTAATATGCTGGGCGATCTGCTGGCGCGCGCCGGTAATAAAGACGAGGCAATCTCCTGCTTCTCGCGCATCGCCGAACACTACCGTGAGCAACAATTCACGCTGAAAGCGATCGCGATGTACAAGAAGATCGAGCGGCTCAAGCCACGCGATCTCGAAGTTGCCGGCAGGCTCGCTGATCTCTACGCTTTCCAGGGACTCGTTGTCGATGCCCGCGCCCAGTACCTCATCGTCGCCGATGGCTACACGCGGGCCGGTGATGCCAAGCGCATGCTGGAGGTCCTGCATAAGATCGCTGATCTCGATCCTCATAATACCGAAATCAGACTCAAACTTGCGGATGGTTACCTCAAAGAAGGACTGGAATCCGAAGCGGTCGCAGCCTTTCTCGAAGCCGGCGAACGACTGTTCGAGATTGGCGAGTTTGAGAAGTCTCTCGATTCTTATGCCAAAGTTCTCGAACTGCGACCTAATGATGGCCGGGCCCTGCGGGGAATTGTCTCGGCTCATGTTGCCCTAGGCACGGCCGACGAGGCGGCGGAGATTCTCACCAAGGCGGTTGAAGCTACCCCTGAAGACACAGCGTTAACCGCATTGCTCGCGCAAACTCAGATCGATGCTGAGAATCCGCGGGGCGCCGAAGAAGCTACTCTCGTCCTCATGTCGCATGATGCGTCGAACTACACGCGCTTCATCGAGATAGCCCGTCTCTACTTGAAACTTGGCGAGGTGAACGATGCCGTCCGTGTCCTGGGCAGCATTATCGAACAGATGCTTGCCGGCCGGGAGGAGAATGACCTTCTCGAACTGGTCAATGAAGTTTTGGCCCGTGATCCGGAACATGTGGGCGCGTTGCGACTTTTGGTGCGGATTCACTGGTGGCAACGCGACATGGACAATCTTCGGTCTTCGCTGGAGCGGCTTGCCGAAGCGGCTCAGGCAGCAGGGCTAGTCGAGGATGAGCGATATGCGCTGACTCAGTTGGTTCGTCTGGCCCCTGAGGATAGGCAGTACGATGGCCGGTTGGGGGTGATCGGCGGTCTCGAAGAAGAAGAAGAGGCTGACACGGGTGGCTTCGATGCGGAGGAAGTCGAGGCGGACGAGGCGGCGCCTTCCTATGAATCGTTTGCTATCGTTAACGGAGAAACTTCGCATGACACTGATACCAAGGAACAGTCGGCACCGGCGCTTGAGTTTGAATGGAACTCGGTGGCCGAAGCGACTGCTCCAGACCCATCCTCTTCATTCGCCGAGCTAAACGCCACGGACGAAGATCTCGCTTATGAACTGTCCAGTGGCCAGGAGGTAGACTTCAGCTCGGCTGTCGTTGATTCGGAATCAAACGCTTCTGCAGAAACTGCATCATCGGAAGTTGATGAAGCGCGCCGGGAGTCGCTGATGCGCCAGGAGCTGGAAAGCGTCGACTTTTACCTGGCCCAGGGCTATCACGACATCGCCATCGATACGTTGGATCTGCTCGAACGACAGTTTGGGCTCAATACAGAGATTCAGACACGACGAGAGAAAATAGCGCAGGCAACCTCAGGCGCCAAAACAGGCACGAGCGAAAGCGAATTCACGTTCACCATCGAAGAACCAGCGGAATCACCAGATGAGATCGTTGCTGACATAGATTCCGCCTTTACCTTAGGTGAGGAGGTGTCAGAGAGCGCTCCGGTAGTTAGCACCGGTAACGACGGAACAGCGGTCGCAGGGATTGATTCGGGCCTCGCAGAAATCTTTGAGGAGTTCCGTGTCGCCGCGGAAGAGGAACAGACTACTG
Source organism: Pyrinomonadaceae bacterium (assembly GCA_035512935.1). GTDB lineage: Bacteria > Acidobacteriota > Blastocatellia > Pyrinomonadales > Pyrinomonadaceae > PSRF01. The sequence goes on from DATKDA010000064.1 coordinate 9,721, forward strand.
TTACCGAAGATTACGAAACCCACTACAATATGGGTACGGCTTATAAGGAGATGGATCTGCTTGACGAGGCGATCCAGGAATTTCAAGCCGCTGTGGGGCTGACGACGCCAAACGATGGAACATCTCGTTTTCTTCAATGCTGCAACATGCTAGGCCATTGTTTCCTCCAAAAGGGAATGCCTCAAGCAGCGGTGATCTGGTTTAAGAAGGGACTGGATTTGCCGGGACAGAACCAGGCGGAGAGTCTAGCGTTGCGCTATGAACTCGGCGCAGCTTACGAGCAGATGGGAGATTTCAAGCGAGCCCAGGAACTTTATACTGAAGTTTACGGGGTTGACGTGTCCTATCGCGAGGTGGCCGAGAGATTGAACAGTCTCCACGGGCAAAAGAAGAAACGCAAAAAGTAAAGGCCCGTAACGATGACGTCTCGGGGTTTGGCAACACACCTTTTCTCGCATAAAGTTTGAGGTATGTCGGCAAGACTCAGCGTCATCTTCTATATTATCCTGTGTCTGGAAATTGGCATCATGCTTACATTGCTGCCCTGGTGGCCTCAGGGATTATGGGGCATGAGCGATTGGGGTAATAATTACTTCCTGCTTTACGCGGCCCAAAAGACCGGCTTAACAGGCCTGCAAACCGTGGTGGCTTCGGGTTGGGTGCGGGGAGCTGTTACAGGACTTGGGCTGTTGAACATCGGGATGGCCTTCTGGGAAATCTTCCACTTCAACCAGACTGTGCAGACCCTTCAGGGAACAAGTAGCGCGCAGGGAATGGCCAGAAATGCCGCACGGTCTCGAAGCACCAATCATCTACCTGATAACGAGCGGCAAAACGACGGCGGCCACCACGCCGGCGAGTAAAGAGTTTTCCCGGATCCTCAAACTCACCGAAGCGGCGGTCGCCGCGAATATCAACCTGGTTCAGCTTCGCGAAAAGAAGCTCGCTGCCCGGGTGCTTTACACTCTGACAGAGCTCTCTGCCGCTATCACACGGGGCAGCCCGACGCATTTGCTGGTGAATGATCGGGCAGATGTAGCCTGCGCTGGCGGAGCAAGTGGAGTCCATTTGACTTCGCAGTCTCTGAAACCAGAGGTGGTTCGCAGCGCTTTCGGAAATCGCTTTCTGATTGGCAAGTCAACCCATTCTTTTGCCGAAGCCAGACAAGCCCTTGACTCTGGAGCTGACTTCGTTGTTTTTGGACCAGTCTTCGAAACGGCATCGAAACAGAGATATGGCCCTCCGGTTGGTCCCGACACTTTACGGAGGGTCGCGAATGAGTTGGCGCCTTTTCCGGTACTGGCCATTGGAGGCATCAACCAGGACAACCTTGCCACGACATTCGCGGCCGGCGCCCAGGGTATTGCGGCAATCGGGTTGCTAAACCGTCCTGAACAGCTTACTGATATTGCTGAAGCGATTCGCGTCGCTTATGCGCAGAGGAAGAAATGATATTTTGATGACCACCATTGATTCGACTAAACCCGTTCCCGTCGCGCTGACAATTGCAGGTATCGATCCATCCGGTGGCGCCGGCGTACTTGCGGACGTGCGTACGTTTGCGGCGTTCGGCTGTTTCGCCACGGCGGCTGTTACTTCTCTCACTTTTCAAAATACGACCGGAGTCTTTGGGGCTTTGCATCAAAGCGCCGCGAGCGTGCGGGCGCAGGTGACTCCGATCCTCGAAGACTTTACGATTGCCGCTGCAAAGACAGGGATGCTCCCCACGCGGGAAGTGATCATCGAGGTGGCGCGGCTTTTCCGCACGAAAGATTTGCCCGCGCCTGTTGTGGACCCCGTAATGAGGGCGACTTCGGGTGATGATTTAATAGATGACGAGGCAGTTGATTCAATGGTCCATGAACTTCTGCCATTGGCGCGCGTGGTAACTCCAAATATTCCAGAGGCAGAGCGGTTGACGGGAATAAAGATCACCAACGAGGAACAGATGGGGCGGGCGGCTAATGAAATCCGCCGGCTCGGCGCCGGCGCCGTACTGGTTAAAGGGGGCCATCTACTCGGATTGCGCACCGGCAAAAGGGAAGAGGCAGTTGATCTACTTGATAATGAAGGAAGAGTAACGTTGTTCCGTGCGGAGTTGGTTGAGGGCGGCGAGTTTCATGGTTCTGGTTGTACCCTTTCGGCGGCGATCGCGGGCGGATTGGGCCAGGGATGGTCGCTCGAAGATGCTGTACGCGCCGCCAAGGGTTTTGTTACCGAGGCCATGCGCCGTTCCCCCGTCCTCGGTCACGGCGCACGACCCATCTTTGCAGTGAGCAGTAAACAGTGAGGAGTGAGCAGTAAGCAGTACTTTGTTCACTGCCGACTGTTTACTGCTCACTGCTTACTGCCCACCGCTTACTGCTCACCGCTCATTGCCCACTGCTTCCTGCTCACTGCTCACCGCTCACTGCTCACTGCCTTCTACACTGACTTTCTCCATCTTTATTTCCTCGACCGGTCGATCATTGCGGTCCCTCTCAGTCGAAGCAATTGAGTCAACTACCTCCTGACCTTCGATGACGCGGCCGAAGATGGTGTAATTGGGTGGCAGGTTATAGTCGACATGCATAATGAAAAACTGAGATCCGTTCGTGTTTGGACCTGCATTCGCCATAGCCACAGT